>JBDGST010000127.1:0-4518 GCA_042217365.1 Haloarculaceae archaeon | reverse complement strand
GTCATCAGGTCCTTGAGGTCCGCCTTCACCGCTTCGAGGTCGAGTTTCTGGAATTCCTCGGCGTAGTCGAAGTCCTCTCCGTACGGGCCGAGGTCCCGGGCGTTCTGGTCGAGAACTCCCAGGTCCAACTGATTCGGCCACCAGTCTTGGTCGGATCTGACCATCACCGGATCGTTGTCGCTTCCGTACGTAAAGATTGCGTATCCGGAACAGATTGTTTGCCATAGACCAAGATAACTGTGCGATTCGCTAACCCAGCCGGAGACCGGTTCGTGCCCCGGATCCAGTCCGGTCGGCGGGGTCGCCCTCACGTCGAGGGTCACGCCCGCGGGCGTTCGGTCCGCGTTCGCGCCGACAGGCCCCACACACCGCCCACCGGACGCCCGGAAGGACAAAACTCATGGTGGACTGCCCGGTGATGGCACACGTTCGATACGATGTCCGCCCTCTCCCGCCTCTGGAAGCTCCGGAAGGAGCACCCGCAGTTCGTCGCCGTCGCCGTCGTGACGCTCGTCGTCCTGGCCGCGTACCCGTTCGTGGACATGTGGCTCAGGTCGATCGACGTCGCGTCCGGGTACCGGTACTACGACTTCGGCGCCTACCGGAACGGCATCGACCGGTGGCACCGCGGCGAGACGATCTACCAGCGGACCGAGTCCGGTGGCTTCCACGGGACCTTCCTCTACCCGCCGATCGCGCTCGCGCTCTTTCTCCCGTTCGACGGGATGCCCTTCGCCGAAGCGGCGGCCGCGTGGGGGCTGTTCTCGCTGGCGCTGCTGTGGGTCGGCCTCCAGCTGGCGGCGAGCGGGCTGGGGTGTACGCTGGCGCGCTGGGAACGGGCCGCCCTGCTCTGGGTGCTGATCGGCTTCCAGCCGCTCGCGCTCTCGATGAAGATGGGGCAGATGGCCGGGTTCATGGCCGGGCTGCTGGCCCTCTCGCTCGCGGCCCTGCTCCGGGGGGAGTCCGGTGAGCCGGACCGGACGCGGAGCCGACTCGGTCGGCTGCTGGGCCGCGGCCGGCCCGACCGGGCGACGGACGGCGGTCGCCTCGCCGGCCGGCCCGGCGGACGCCGCCTGCCGAGGTGGGCGGGCGGGGCCAGACTCGCCCGGTGGGCCAGCGGCGCGCTCACCGGCGTCGTCGGCCTCGTCAAGATGTCCTACGCGCCGATCGGGGCGCACCTCCTCGCGGACCGCGACCGGTTCCTGGGCGCCGTCGCCGCGGGCGTGGTGATGGCCGTCGCTTCGCTGGCGGTGTTCGGCCCGGAGGTCAACCGGACCTACCTCGACGTGCTCGTGTGGGGCACGACGAAGGGGACGGGCGGTCGGCCGCCGACGCTGTGGCTGCCGCCGTACTACCGACCGCTCCAGTGGCTCCCGGCCGCGCAGGCGCTCAGGGTGGTCGGGAGCCTCGCCGTCGCCGCGGTCGCCGTCCTCTCCCGGGGCCGCGACCGGTCCGTGTTCGCCCTCGGCGTCGCCGCCTTCCCGCTGCTGACGCCGCTGGGGTACGCCTACTACTTCGTCGGCCTGGTGCCCGCCGTGTTCGTGCTGGTCGCGGACGAACTCGACCGGGACGGCTACCCCGCGCTGCCGGTGTTCGGCCTGCTGCTGGTCCACCTCCACTCCCACGGCCTGAAGTTCGTCGTCAGTGTGCTGCCGACGCTGTTCCCGCCGGTGAAACTGTTCGCCCCCTACTCGGCGCTCCAGCCGGGCCTGTGGGGGAATCTGTTGCTGTTCGCACTGGCGTTCGTCCGGGTCGCCCAGACGGTCCCGTTGCCCGCCTGGGTGCCCGCGTCCGTGACACGGGAGCCCGACGAGGGCGCCTGACCGGCCACGCGGGGGTGCGAGAGCGGCGTCAACCTCGCTTCCGTCACGACGCCTGCGCGGGGCGCGAGACCTCCGGCGCTGGGCGCGGGAGCCGCGCCGGCGTAGGGTGCGAGAGTGACGCCGACCGCGAGTGATACCGGAGACCGTGCAGTTTTTCCCCGCACTCGTCCAATCTGTGCCCGTGCTCGCCGTCGAACTCCACGCCCACTCGGCGGCCTCCTACGACGGCCGCGACTCGGTCGAGCAGTTGCTCGAACGCGCCGCGGAAGTCAGGCTGGACGCCCTCGCGGTGACCGACCACGACGAGATAGCGTCGAGCCGCCGGGCGGCCGAACTCGCCCCCGACTACGGGCTGGTCGGGATCGTCGGCCTGGAGGTCTCCAGCGCCGCGGGCCACGTGCTCGCGCTCGACGTCGACGAGGCCGTAGAACCGGGACTGCCGTTCGGCGAGACGCTGTCCCGCATTCGCGAGCGGGGCGGGATCGCGGTGATCCCCCACCCCTTCCAGGAGATGCGGAGCGGCGTCCTCGCGAACGTCTCGCGCGAGCGACTGCAAGAGGCCGACGCGCTCGAAGTGTACAACTCCCGGCTGTTGACGGGGCGGTCCAACCGGCAGGCCAGGCGCTACGCGACGGCCCACGGCATCCCGATGACAGCGGGGAGCGACGCGCACGTCAGCGACATGGTCGGACGCGCGGTCACGCTCGTCGACGCCGAGGAGCGCACCGCCGGGGCGATCTGCCGGGCGATCCGGGAGGGGAAGACCACCCTCCGGACCCGGCGGACGCCCTGGCGCGTGAGCTTCCGGCAGGCCGTCGGAAACGCCAGACGGCGCGCCCGCCTGTTCGTCTCGGGCCTGTTCTATGAGTAGCGACGTCCGCGGGGCGCCGGCGCCGGTCGTCCGCCGCGCCCTGGAGGCGGGCGACCCGCTCCCGGGCAGTCGTACGGGTGCGGGCGAACGCGACGAGCCGGCAGTCCGGGGGTTCGGGGGCGAACTCGACGGGACCGTCGTCCGTGACGCCCTCGGTCGCGTCCCGGTCTACACCGAGGACGGCGACCCCGCTCGCTGGTCGTTCGACCCCGGCGACCTCTCGGACCCGGACCTCGTTCCGGCGGGCCACCGACACACCGCCGCGGGCGACGAGCGGTGCTTCTCGCTCCCGGACCCCCACCCGGAGACCGACCGGCGAGCGGCCGTCGAGCGGGTCCGGGACGCCGTCGCGGCGAGCGTCGACGCCGTCGACGCCGACGGGCTCGCGGTGGCGTTCTCGGGCGGCGTCGACTCGGCCGCGGTCGCCGCCCGGGTCGACGCGCCGCTGTACGTCGCCGGCTTCCCCGACAGCCACGACGTCGCGGCGGCCCGGTCGGCCGCCCGGCGACTCGGTCGCGACGTCCGCGTCGTCGAACTCACCCACGAACGGGTCGAGCGCGCGGTCCCGCGGGTCGCCGCGGCGACGGGCCGCACGAACGCGATGGACGTCTCGATTGCGCTCCCGCTGGCCCTCGTCGCCGAGCGAGCGGCGAGCGACGGGTTCGACCGCCTCGCCGTCGGCCAGGGCGCCGACGAGCTGTTCGGCGGCTACGCGAAGGTCGAACGGGCCCCGGAGGATCCCCGCGTCGAAGCCGACACCGTCAGGGGTGCCCGCCGAGAAGTCGCGCTGACGCTGCCGGACCAGATCGAACGGGACGTCCGGGCGCTCCGGGGCGCCGGGGTCGAGCCGGTAGCGCCTCTGCTCGACGACCGGGTCGTGGCCGCCGCGCTCCGGCTCCCGGGACCGCTGCTCGTCTCCGGGCGGAGCGAGCGCAAGTGGGCGCTCCGGCAGGCGGTCCGTGAGTGGGTCCCCGACCCCGTCGCGTTCCGCGAGAAGAAGGCCCTGCAGTACGGGAGTCTCGTCGCGCGCGAACTCGACCGGCTCGCTCGCCGCGCCGGGTTCAAGCGGCGCATGGACGACCACGTCACGCGGTACGTGGAGTCGATCGCGGGCGACGCCCGACCCCACAGCCACCGGGGAACCCGATCGTAGGCGACGCCCGACCCCACAGCCACCGGGGAACCTAAGGTCACCCGCGGCGTACGCACGGGACGAGATCCCGGGAGATGACCCGAACGACTTCCGACGAGCGCGGTCTCTCGCAGGCTGGGATGGCCGCCATCGGCTTCGCCGCGACGGTGGTCGTGATAGCCGTCGCGGGAGGACTGTTGATGCAGGCGGGGGACAGCCTCAGCGATGGGGGGCCGGTCGTCTCGGCGACCGTCGAGCAGCCCTCGGCCGCCGACGGGCCCGACGGGCAGTGGGTCTGGATCGAACACGAGAGCGGGGACACGCTCGATCTCGGGAACGTCACAGTCGAGGTCTGGTTACCCGAGCACCGAAAGCGCGCCACCCTCACCGACATCCCGAGCGCGGGGATCCGACAGTCGGACTACGAGGGCAACCACGTGTTCACGCTCGGCGACAGGGGGATCGGGGGAGTCGCCGACGCGAACGGGAGCAGCGGACGGTGGAGCGCCAGCGGGCGGATCGGATTCCGGATCGAGGACCGCCGCGTCGACCTGCAGCCCGGTCAGACGGTGACGGTGACGCTCCGCCACGAGGCGGACGACACGAGACTTCTCAAACAGACCGTCACCGTCACCGAGTAAACTACCCCACCCTACTCGCTCACGGCTTCGCCGTTCGCTTCGTTGAGGGTG
>JBDGST010000150.1:0-4698 GCA_042217365.1 Haloarculaceae archaeon | reverse complement strand
GCTCATGAAGATGGACGACGACGGCGAGCAGGACGACAAGGTCATCGCCGTCCCCTCCGAGGACCCCCGCTACGACCACGTCCAGGACCTCGACGACGTCGCCCAGCAGACCCGCGACGAGATCGAGGAGTTCTTCGAGACCTACAAGAACCTCGAACCCGGCAAGGAGACCGAGACGCTGGGCTGGGAGGACAAGGCCGCCGCGATGGAGGCCATCGAGCACTCGATGGACCTCTACGAGGAACACTTCGGCTGACGCCGTCGCCCGCTCGAACCGGTAGCGCCGGATTACCCCCGAGGCCCGCGACCGGACTGGTCGCCGGCGGCCCGTCTCCCGTCGTTCACTCCTTCAAGCTATCGACCGTTTAGCCGATTTCACGCTCGACTGCCGGGCGTTCGCCGCGACGGGCCGTGATACGGATCGCTGTAACGATTTACCGGGACGACCGCACGCAGTCGTGCGGTCGATCCGGTAATGACTTACAGAGATCCGTATGAAACGTCCCCGTTTGCGCGTGCCCTCCGGCTTCGTCGCGCCTGAACGGTCGCGAAACGGCGTAAATCGACGCAAATTCGCGGACGACGTCGACCGCTTATAACCCGGTCGGGACCGTACGTCCGGACAGAGGTGCCCTCCCATGCAGAACGCACGCGACGTTTCCGCCGCCGAATTGCGCTCGGAACTGTCACCCGTCTCCGAACGGTTCGTCTCGTTCGCACTCGGGGACGCGCTCGTCGTCTTCGACCACGACAGCGAAGACGACGACCGGTGGCTCCTCTCCGACCTCGCCTACGACCGCGAGACGCTCCGGTGACGGCGTCCCGCCGGGCGTCCCGAACGGCAGTCTGGAGTCGCCGTCCCGCCCGTACCCGGCTACTCGCTCGACGCTACCCGGCGGCTACCCCCGGCAATATTCGCCGCACTCATGGACTCCGCTGCCCCCATTCGTTATGAGCATGGGTAATTATTTGAGACTGGACGCCCGACGATCAGGTATGGCAACGACACGCTCGACCGTCGGCATGGACCACCTGACGGTGGTACCCGAGAATTTCGACGCCGCGGCGGAGAGGGAGTCGAAGCCGGCCGACGAGCGGGTCGACGACGGCGACGAGACGGGTCGGTGACGCTCGACCGGCGAACGTGAAGCGGTGCGCGCGGCGGACGCGAAAGCAATACACGCAGCTGACGTGAACCAGTACCACCAGTAGTGTCGACGGCGCGTCCCGCGGTGTCAACGACCGCACGCGCATTGTCCGCGAGAAGAAGCTTCTTGTGCCCCACATGGGTAAGGCGGGTATGGGACTGTTCGACCGGATCCGAGGGGGCGACGACGCTCCCCGCGTCGCCTTCTTCGGCATCGACGGCGTGCCGTATAGCCTCATCGCGGACCAACCCGACGAGTTCGAACACCTGACGGAGATGATCGAGGAGGGGACCGGCGGCGCCATCGACAGCATCGTGCCGCCGGAGTCGTCGGCCTGCTGGCCGGCGCTGACCTCGGGCGTCAACCCCGGCGAGACCGGCATCTACGGCTTCCAGGACCGCGAAGTCGGCTCGTACGACACGTACGTCCCGATGCGGCGGGACTTCCAGGCGACCCGCGTGTGGGACCGGGTCCAGGAGGCGGGCCGCGACGCGACCGTGATGAACGTCGTGACGACGTTCCCCCCCCAGCGCGACGTCCAGCGGATGGTGTCGGGCTTTCTCTCGCCCGGCGTCGAGAAGTCCGCCTACCCCGACGAGTTCCGGGACTACCTCCAGGGGATCGACTACCGGATCGACGTCAACGCCGGTCTCGGCCACGAGGACAAGGAGGCGTTCCTCGAAGACGCCCACGAGACGCTCGACCGCCGCCAGGAGGCGTTCCGGACCTACGTCGAGGAGGACGACTGGGACCTGTTTTTCGGCGTCTACATGGCGACCGACCGCGTGAACCACTTCCTCTTCCGGGACTACGCGGAGGGCGGCGAGTACGCCGAGGAGTTCGTCGAGTTCTACCGGAAGGTCGACCGCTACCTGGGCGAACTCCGCGAGCTGCTCGCCGACGACGTGACGATGGTGGTCGCCTCCGACCACGGGTTCACGTCGCTGGACTACGAGGTCAAGGTCAACGCCTGGCTCCGCGAGCAGGGGTATCTCTCCTACGGGGACGACGTCGACTTCGTGTTCCAGCTCGCCGCCTGGCTCCGGGACCGCGACCGCCTCGACGTGGACCCCGACTACGCTGACGACGTAGACGAGCTGGTCGACCCCGCGAGTCTGGACCTCGACTACGAGGACGGCGAACTCGTGGCCGAGACCGCCGACGAGCGCGACGAGGCGATCGACGCGCTCTCCGAGGCCTCGCCCGCCGTCCTCGAAGAGGGCGACGGCACCGCCACGCTCGTCGCCGCGGACGACGTGTCGGCCCGGGAGACGGGCGGCGACGACGGGGCCTACCGCATCGGCGCCGACCTCGTCGAACTGTCGGGTGAGGCCTACGTCGACGGCGACGCCGTCGTCGCGCTCACCGAGGACGTCCGCGACGAGGTCGTCGAGGCGCTGGAGGGCGCGACGCCGGCCTCGCTGGGGATCGACCGCGGCGACACCACCCTGCTCGTCGATTCCGTCTCCGTCGAGGAAGACGGCGAGACCTATCGCGTCACCGTGGAACCGGGCGAGGCCGCCGTTCTCGGCGACGACCTGGACCCGGAGACGGACCCCCTGGAGTACACGCACACTGAACTCGGCGACATCGCCGACGGGACGACCGCCTACTCGCTGATCCCCGGTCGCTTCTACATCAACCTGGAAGGGCGCGAGCCCCGCGGAAGCGTCCCGGAGGAGGAGTACGAGGCGGTCCGGTCGGCACTCAAGGAGGACCTGGAGAACCTGGAAGGGCCAAACGGCGAACCGGTCGCCGACCGGGTCGTCACGAAGGAGGAGGCCTTCCGGGGCGACCACGCCGACATCGCGCCCGACCTCGTCGTCGTCCCCAACCACGGCTTCGACCTCAAGTCGGGGTTCAAGGGTAACAAGGACCCCTTCGTCGAGTACGGCGCCCGCAACGGTATGCACAGCTTCGACAACGCCACGCTCGTCGTCGACGACGACGAGGTCCGGGTCGACGACGCGGACCTCTACGACATCGCGCCGACCCTCCTCGACCTGATGGACGTCGACTACGAGCGCGGCGAGTTCGACGGCTCCTCGCTCGTCTGACTTCGCTCCCCGAGTTCGACGGCTCCTCGCTCGTCTGGCTTCGCCCCGGCTTCGTCTCTCCTGGGGCGCGGACGGCCGTTCCGCTCTCCCCACTGCCTCCGCGAGCGGCCAGTCAGACGCCCGTCTGACGGGTAGTTTTGGCGCTGCTCCCCGAAGCACGCGTATGGCGAGCCTGACGGACGTCTACGAGGGGCACGTGCGTACGGCGGCGACGCCCCGTCGGGTCTACTTCGGGGCGAGTCTCTTCGCTGTCGGGACGGCGATGGTCGTCGGGAGCATCGCCGCGGCGACGACCGGCGTCGGGGCGCAGTTCGGACTCGGGCTGATAGAATCGCGACGACTCGCGGGGATCGCCGCCGGGCTCGGCCTCCCCGCGGCCCTCCTCGGCGTCTTCGCGGTGTTACCGGCCGGCCCCGCGACGCGGGCAGCCGCCGCGATCGGCGCGAGCGTCAGCGCCCTCGGCGTCGCCCTGTTCGGCGCCGCGTACCCACGACAGTGGTTCGCGTCGGGTGACCCACTGGCCGTCGTGACCGTCCTCGTCTACTCGTTCGGGGCGCTGACGACGCTCTCGTGCCTGTTCGGCGCCCTCGCGACGTTCAAGACGCGAAACGACCCCGGCGGGACGGCCCGGATGGAGATCACCGAGGCGGGGACGGTCCGCCTCGTCGAGGAAACCCGGGACGTCCCCGGGTTCGGCAGCGTCGGCCTGTTCGGCAACGACCCCGACGGCGAGGTGCGGACCCAGACCAACCGCGATTCCCCGCCCGGCTCCGACGACGACGAGACGGAGGACGCGGAGATCCTCGGCCGCGACGCGCGAACCGACCGACAGCGCCGGCACGCCCCCCGGACCGACCGGGCGAACGAGAGCGGTTCCGGCGGCGGCCCCGGACGGGGAAGGGGGGGCGGCGCGAGCGCGGATGGCGGAACCGCGACGGTCGACGGCGGCGGGAACGACGGCGAGTTCCGCGACGCCGAGTTCGTCGACGCCGCCCGGCAGCGCGGGCGGCCCGACGCCTACTGCGGGAACTGTACCCACTTCGAGTACGTCAAAGTCGACGAGAAGATAACGCCGTACTGTGCCCTCCGCGACGAACTCATGGAGGACATGGACGCCTGCCCCGAGTGGACAGAGAGCGACTGACCGCCGGCCCGAATCCCGGGACTTATTGGTGGACAGTCGCTTACCCGGGGACATGGAATTCTGCGACGACTGCGGTTCGATGATGAAGACCGAGGGGGACGCGTGGGTCTGTGGCAACTGCGGCACCGAGAAACTCCGCGACGCCGAACAGGAGCAAAAGCAGGCCGTGACGACCCAGGGCCAAGAGGAGACGGAGATCATCGACACCTCGGACGTCGACGCCGAGGACATGGGTCCGACGACCGGGGCCCACTGTCCGGAGTGTGGCAACGACCGCGCCTACTGGGAGATGAAGCAGATCCGCGCCGCCGACGAGAGCGAGACGCGGTTTTTCACCTGCACCGAGTGC
>JBDGST010000136.1:0-4952 GCA_042217365.1 Haloarculaceae archaeon | reverse complement strand
GAAATTCACGGTTCCGTCGAAAAAGCGAGTGGTGAGACATCTGGGTGTTGAAAGTGAGGTGGGCGACAACACCTTCTCGCTGAGGTCCTGTTCGACGCCGTCCACGGCTTCTAACCAGCGGACGAACGATCGCAGGGAGTCCATCTGCGTCTTCTCGCTGACCTTGTTCAGGTCGCCGTCGTCGCGCCGCCAGAGCCGGTACTCGTGGAGTTGCCGGCCGGTGAGCGTGTTGAGATTCTCGATGCCTTGCTCGTGGCACCAGCGGACGAAGTGCCGAAGTCGGTAGTCGTGACCCTTGATCGAGGCATCCGCAAGTTCCGCTTCCTTATCTTTGAGGAACAGTTCGAGCGCTGCTTCCGGTTCGATTGGTTCGAGACTCATGGTCGGTTTTCTCCGCGTAAGCGAACCGCATGAGCCCCGGCTACTGCCCACGACAGAATTGCCACTACAGCAACTCAACCGGCCGAAATTAAAGGTTGACACGCCGAATGACCTAGGCCTGCAGCGCCCATGACTACAAATAGTTCTATTCTGTTCCTTTCTCAGGCCACCTACCGACGGGTACGGCAGAACTCAATATGGAGCTACCCAGTTCGACCCGACCTGATATGACTCAGTCTCATGCAAGACCGGATGTCAATCCCCCACACTATCCAGGTACCGGACGAACCCGGTCTTCTCGTCCCCGTCGAACCCACAGTCCTCGTAGAACTCGTGTTTCCACTCGCTGTCGGACCCGGTCAGTAGCATCACCTTGTAGCAGTCACGCTCCGCGGCGCGCTCGATAGCCGCCCGGACGCAGCGCTTCCCGAACCCTCTGTTCCGATAGTCTTCGTGGGTCACCACGTTCTCGACGACGGCGAAAGGTCGCGCTCTCCGCGTGAGGTTCCTCGTGACCGAGAGGACACACGACGAGACGAGTCGGTCGTCGCGCTCGACCGCGAGGATCTCGAGGGAGTCGTCGGCGAGCATCTCCGCCCACAGGTCCGCCACCTCGGTGGGGTCTAGCACCGGATCGTCCGGGTTGAGCGTCCGGTACAGTTCCAGCAGTTCGTCCTCCCGGACGGTCCTGACCGTTGCCATGGTCCCGGGCGTCGCTGGTCCGGCCCCGGTAATGAAACCCGGGTTTGGCGGTGCGGCCGGTGCTCCCTGCTCTCTTCCGAGCCGTGACCGATGACCTGTTACCCCCCGAGTCGCCACGAGCGACTCGCCACCACCCGGGACGAGACGGGGGGTGCGCTACCATCCGAGGCGAGACGAGCGGCCCGCCACTATTCGGGGTGAGGCGGGCGACCCGCCACCTCGCCTGCCTTGAGTCGCTCGACGGGAAGCACTTTTCCCGCGTTCTGCCGAAGAGTCGGGCATGTCGGGCTGGTCTCCGCCGTCGCTTCCCCGGGCGTGGCTCGTCGGGCTCGGGGTCCTGTTCGCGCTCTTTTTCGGGTACTCGCTGCTGGTCCAGAGCACGGTGTTGCTCGCGCTCGTTCCGGCTGTCGTCGTCGGGGCCGCGTACTACCTGTGGCGGCTCCTCGTCGCGGTCGAAGCGACAGCCGACGCGGTGCACCGTCTCGCCGACCGCGGGGAACGCGAGCGGGGCTAAGCGGGAACCGCCGCGCGTGCCGTCGGCCTCGCGGCGGTCACCCTGCCGGGTCCGTCACCCCTGCTCGACGCCGACGACCGTCGAGACGCGCGCGTTCTCCTTGATCCGCAGGCCCGCCCCGCCGACCGACAGCGGCACGCGCTCCAGGTCACGGACGCGCAACGTCGGGTGGAACGCACCGCGGGCCCGCACCGCGTCGCGGGTCTGGACCGTCGCGACCGTCCCCGTGGGGAGCGACAGTGACTCGTTGTACTCGACGAGGTACTGCCCCGCGTCGAGGTGCCACCACTCGTAATCGTCGTCCTCGTTTCGGTACTGCCGGTCGTGAGGGTCGAGGACGGCCGGTTCGAGTTCGCCCCCGCCGAAGTCGACCCGTCCCGGGTCGCTCACCTCGTACACCTCCGTCACCGTCAGGTCCAGCCCCGTCCCCTCGGTCTGGGTCGGTTCGTGGACGATGTCGTCGACGAACGCCGTGAGGTCCGTCATGGTCGTCCCGTCGGTCGCCTCCCGCAAAAGTGTGCGGCCGACCGTGGCTCACTCGTTTCGGTACGGCCGACCGCGCCCTCACTCGTATCGGTACGGCCGACCGCGCCCTCACTCGCTCTCGAACCCGTCCTCCCACCGGAACACGCCGTTTCGCTGGATCGTCTCCCCGTCGACTTCCAGACTCGACTCGCCGGTCACGTCGGTGATGAGGTCGACGTGGACGGCGCTGTCGTTGCCGGATTCCCCCTCCGGGAGGCAGGCGTCGTACGCCCGCCCGAGCGCGAGGTGGACGGTCCCGGCCATCTTCTCGTCGAAGAGGATGTTGTCAGTGGCCCGGTCGATGCCGCGATTCATCCCGACGCCGAGTTCGCCCAGCCGGCGGGATCCGCCGTCGGTCTCGATGACCTCCGTGATCACGTCCTCGCCCTCGGCGGCCGCCCAGTCGACGACGACGCCGTCCTTGAACGTGAGTTCGACGTCCCGGACCCGCTGGCCCCGGACCGTCATCGGCACGTCGAAGGTGACCGTGCCGGCGGCGTCGTAGGGCGCGGTGAACACCTCGCCCGAGGGGAGGTTGTGCGAGTCGTAGGCGACGCTCGCCGCCGAGTTGACCGCGGTCCGGTCGCCGACGAACAGCGTGAGGTCGGTCCCCTCCGTCCGGAGGCGGACCTCCTCGCCCTCGTCGAAAACCGCCTTGAGACGGTCCATCTCCGCCGCGAGGGACTCCCAGTCGCGAAGGACGGCGTCGTAGACGAAGTCCCGGTAGGCCTCGTAGCTCATGCCCGCCTGCTGGGCGAGCGAGCGCGTCGGGTGGACGGTCGACACCCAGTCGGTGTCCATGCGAGCCTCCCGGATCCCCCGGCGCGCCCGCGAGTAGGCGCTCGACAGGTTCCCGGGGACGTCCGCCGTCGCGGCGGTGTTTCGCCCCCCACCCAGCGCGAGGACTGCGTCGGCCTCCTCGTAGAGCACTCGCTCGAACTCCGGGTCCTCGTCGAAGTCGCCGCCGTGCCGCCGGAGGTACGCGCGAGCGACCTCGTCGGAACCGTACAGCGTCAGGAGGTTCGCGTCACGCTCGCCGAGTTCCCCCGCGACGGCGACGGCCAGGTCGTGGGCGCCCTCGGCGACGCGCACGACCACGTCGTCGCCCGCCTCGATCCGCGCGCTCCAGTCGACCAGTACCTCGGCGTGCTCCCGAATGCGGTCGTCCATGTCCGTCGGTCGTGTTCCGGCGACAAGACGGTGGCGGCCCCGACCCGGCGCCGACCGACGAGACGGCCGCTCCCGGCCCGTCTCGGATCGTCCCGGGAGAGAGGACGAACCGCTTTGACGTCCCGGTAGTGGGAACGAACCCGTGGACGCCCCGGCAGTGGGAGCGAACCGCAGCGTGGGGAACTGAGACGGCCGAACCACAACGCCTTATTGCCCGGCCCGGAGAGTCGCCGGTATGGAACTGGGCGTCATCGGACTCGGACGGATGGGCATGATAGTCGCCGAGCGCGCGCTCGACGGCGGTCACGACGTGGTCGCGTTCGACGTCTCGGACGAGGCGGTCGCCGACGCGGCCGCGGCGGGCGCAGAGCCCGCCGACTCCATCGCCGACCTGGTCGACCGACTCGGCGAACAAAAGCGGATCTGGCTGGTCGTGCCGTCGGGCGACGCGGTCGACACCGCGCTGGACGAACTCGACGGGCACGTCGACGGGGAGGACGTCGTCGTCGACGGCGGTAACTCCAACTTCCACGAGACGCGACGGCGCGCCAGGGAAACCGACGCGGCCTATCTCGACTGTGGCACCTCGGGCGGGCCGGCCAGCGCCGAAGCGGGCTTCTCGCTGATGGTCGGTGGCCCCGAGTGGGCCTACGAGGAACTCGAACCGGTCTTCGACGACGTCGCGACGGGTCCCGCGGGCCACGACCGCATGGGGCCGTCGGGCGCCGGCCACTACGTCAAGATGGTCCACAACGGCGTCGAGTACGCGCTCATGCAGGCCTACGGCGAGGGGTTCGAACTCCTCGCTGAGGGGCGGTACGAGCTCGACCTGGAGGCGGTCGCGCGCACCTGGAACAACGGCGCGGTCATCCGCTCGTGGCTGCTCGAACTCGCCGAGGAGGCGTTCCGCGAGGAGGGCGACGACCTCGGCGACGTCGCCGACCGCGTCGAAGGCGGGTCGACTGGCACCTGGACCGTCCAGGAGGCGCTCGAACAGGAGGTGCCGGTCCCGCTCATCTACGGCGCGCTCGCGGAACGGTTCGACTCCCGCTCGACCGGCGGGGGCGGCCCGGGCCGATTCTCCCGCCGCCTCGCCAACCGGCTCCGGTACGGGTTCGGCCGCCACCAGGTCCCCCGGCGCGGGGACTGACCCGGCCACGCCGTGGCTTCGCCGACGGTCGGCTCGGTATGGAAGGGGTTGAAAACAGTTTTAACCGCATGCCCCAAAACCACGGCCATGGTCGATCCAGTGAGTGTCTCGCTCGCAGTCGGGGTGGTGCTCCTCGTCGTCGCGGTCCACTACGCGTCCGGGACCGGCTGGGAGGCCCCGGCGGACATCTCCCAGGAGGTCCTCGAGAAGCGGGCGGAGTCGGTCCCGGAGACCGACTTCCCCGAGCCGATGAACCGCTCCATCGGGGGCGGCGGGGCCGCCGCGATCCCCGCCGGCGAGGCGGAGGGCGAACTCGCGGAGGGAGAGGAAGCCGCCGAGGAGGAAGAGGAAGGGTTCGACCCCGCCGCCATCGCCGAGGACGAGGTCGAGTACTACGAGGTCGAGTTCGCCAAGGAGGGCGAGACCGTCGAAGTGGCGAACAACGAGACGGTTCTGGAGGCCGGCGAGGACGAGGGCTGGGACCTGCCCTACGCCTGCCGGCAGGGCCAG
>JBDGST010000043.1:0-4971 GCA_042217365.1 Haloarculaceae archaeon | reverse complement strand
GGCTGAGACTCCCACGGAGGAAACCGCGCCGTTCACGGCGCGGAGGATGTCATCGTCTGTGTCCCGCTGGTCATCTACGCCCTCCTGCTCGCGTTGACCCACTCCCTCGGGGAGCTTCCGGAGACGCGCCACCCGACCGTCGGCCGGGTCGCGGCCGCGCTGTGGCTCGTCTCGTTCACTCTCGGGACCGTGGTCTACGCGATGCTGTACCTGGTCTGGTGACCGGCCGCCGGTCGCCGGTCGCCGTCCGCGCGACGCTGTACCTGGGCCGGTGACCTGGCGGGCCGTCAGTCGCCTGCTACTCCTCGTTCTCGGCGACCTCGAATTCCAGTTCGCCCGCCTCGACCATCGCGAGGAAGGCGTTGTCCTCGGCGTCCAGCGGGAAGTCGACCCGGCCGCGCTTGCGCGCGGAGTGGTACGCGCCGAAGATCACCTCGGCGGCGTTGAGGCCCTTGCGGGCGGCGAGTTCCGGCTCGATGCCCTCCTCCAGCCCGGCGACGACGTCGTCGGCCGCGCGGTCGTGGTACTCGCTGCCGAACTCACGGCCGTCGGCCCCCGCGCTGTGGAGGCCCTCGTCACCCACGTCGACGGCTTCCCAGCCGTCGCCGTCGCGGCGAACCTCCAGCATGTTGCCCGTGTCGCTGTCGATCCGGATCTCGCCGCCCGTGCCGACGATCCGGTGGGAGGCGTCACAGAGGTCTTCGCCCGCGCCCGTCGACAAGACGCCCTGGACGCCGTTCTCGTACTCCCAGAGGGCCCACGCCTGGTTCTCCTGGTGGACGCCAAAACGCAGGTCCTCCTCGCGGTAGTCGATCTGGGCGATGACCCACTCGGGGGCCGGGTCGCCCGCGATCATGCCCGTGAGGTCGACTGTGTGGGCGCCCGTGTCGTAGAGGTCGCCCCACGCCGTCTCGACGCGACGGAGGTCGCCGATCTCGCCGTCCTGTACGAGCGTCCGGGCCGTCTGGAAGGGCGCACCGAAGCGGCGCTGGCGATTGAACGTAAGCTGTACGTCGTGGCGCCAGCACTCCTGGGTCATGCGCTTGGCCCCGCCCCAGGTGTCGGCCATCGGCTTCTCCGCGTGGACCGCGTCGACGACGCCGCTTCGCGCGCAGTCGACGACGATCTCTTCGTGGATGTCCGGCGCGACCGCAACGGTGACGACGTCGGGCTCGACCGCTTCCAGCATCGCCGCGTAGTCCTCGAAAACGCGCTCGTCCGGCAGGTCGAACGTCCGTCCGAACGCTTCGGCGTTCTCGGGGACGATGTCAGCGCAGGCGACGACCTCGCACAGGTCGTTGTTCTCGAACGCTTCCGCGTGACGGTACCCCATCGCGAAGCCCTCGACGGTCGGGTTCTCCGGGTCGGGGCCGGTGCCGATGACGGCGACGTCGTAGGTCATGAACGTCTACCCCCAGTGACAACGCGAGGATAGCTCTTTGGATGACCGTGGGGTTTTGCCGATTGGCCGGGGCGGTATCGAGCGACCACCCCGGGAGGCGCGATCAGTCCTCGTTTCGCCGGCGGAGCCAGGCATCGACGCCCAGAAGAGCGCTCACGCTCGCGACCCCGCCGAACCCGGGTCCGCCTCCCCCGGACGCCTCCGTCGACCCCTCGCCGGGCGCACCGGGAGAGGCCGGTGCCGTTTCGTCGGCGGACGGGTCGGCGGTGGACGTGTCCCCGGTCCCACCACCGTCTCCCGATCCCGCTTCCCCTTCGCCCGCGTCCGTGCCGGCCTTCGACCGGGTCGGCGTCGGCGATGGCGTTCGAGTCGGCGTCGGGGTCGGCGTCGGCCCCGCGGCGCTCGACCGGCCGAGGCCGTGTAGCGTTCCCCCGGTGTCGAGCACGACCAGACCTTCGTCGACGACCGCGGGCGCGGCACGGAGGGGCGCCGTCGCGTCGTAGACGTCGGCGAGGTCGCCGGTTTCGACGTCGAAGTACAGCACCCGCTCGTCCGCGGTTCCGACGACGAACCGTCCGTCGGTGACGGCCCCGCGGTTGCGGACGTCCGCGCCGGCGTCGACGGTCCACCGCTCGTCGCCGCTCCCGGCGTCGTAGGCCGTCAGTCGCCCCGCCCAGTCGCCGAGGAACACGGTCCCGGCCCCGACCGTCGGCGGGCCGACGTACCGGTCCGGGAAGTCCAGCGACCAGCGCGTCGAGCCGTCCTCGGCGTCGAGCGCCAGTAACTGATCGTCGGACGCGGCGTACACCGTCGATCCGGTCGTAGCGACGCCGCTCAATTCGTCGGAGACCGCGGTCTGCCACTGCTTTTCCCCCGCCGGCGTCACGGCGTGGACACCCAGGTCGCTCACGGCGTAGACGGCGTCGCCGACCGCCGAGAGAGCCATCGCTTCCTGGGCCGTCGAGTACCGCCACCGCTCGTCGCCGGTCCCGGGGTCGTGTGCGGAGAGCCCCGACTCGCCCCCTGCGACGACGAGGCCGTCGGCCCGGACGGCGAGGGTTTCGATCTCGTCGCCGACGTCGGCGGACCACTCGGCCTCGCCGCTCGTCGCGTCGAGGGCGACGAGCGTCCCCGGTTCCCGGCCGACGAACACGTGCTCGCTCCCGGCGACGGGCCCGGCCCGGAGTTGCTCGCGGACCTCCGTCTCCCACTCGTCGTCCCCCCCGGTCCGGTAGGCGTAGACGCCGCGGTAGTCGTCGGCGAAATACAGGTTGACGCCGTTCGTCGCGAGCGGGGAATCCGTCGACACGTCCGTCCGGGCTCGCCACCGGACGACGTCGGACCCGTCGGCGACGAGTTCAGTCTCGGACCCCGGACCCAGCTGCGTGCACCCGGCGGGGCTCCCGAGGAAGACGCCGTCGCCCGCCAGCGCTATCGAGGACCGGTCGCGGAGCTGCGCACGCCACAGCTCCGACCCCGTCGCCCGGTCGAACGCGTAACAGTACTCCTGGTCGCAGGACGCGAAGACCGCCTCGTCGGTGACTGCGAGCTGCCCGCGGACGTGTCCGACGGTGTCCGCCGTCCACCGCTTCTCGCCGGACGCCCCGTCGTAGCTGACGACCGTGTGGTCGGTCAGTCCGAGGTAGACGGCCGACCCGTCCGTCACGGGCGTCGAGAGCACGTACGCGTCGGGTTCGACCCGCCAGCGGACCGATCCGTCGGCCCGCGAGACTGCCTGGAGAACCTTGTCCGGGTAGCCGAGGTTTCCGACGACGTACAAGGAGTCGGGCCCGGCAACGGGTGGGGCCGAGGACGTGTCGACCTCCGGCGCGGTCCAGCCCCGTTCGCCGGTCGCCGCGTCGAACGCCGAGAACTCGCCGACGGTGGCGTAGACCGTCCCGTCGCGCACCGCGGGCGCCGGGACGTGGGGCCAGTCGTCGCTCTCGCGCCACCGCTCGGTGCCGTCCCCCGCGTTCAGCGCCGCGAGCGTCCCCCCCGAGTCGCTCTCCCCGGTGACGTAGACGGTACCGTCGACGACCCGGAGCGGTACCGGCGTCGCCAGACCGGTCTCGACCGCCCACCGGTCGCGCCCGGACGCCGCGTCCATCGCCCTGACGGTCCCGTCCCAGTGAGCGACGTAGACCGTGCCGTCGACGACCGCCGGCGCCGTCGCGACGTCCCCCTCGAACGACCGCTCCCAGGCGGCCGACCCGCTCCCGACCGGCCGCGCCCGGACGCGACCGCCGTCGTCACGGGCGCTACGCTGGTGGTAGTTCGCGTCCGGAGACACCGTCTCGTAGACCGTGCCGTCGACGACGGCGGCCTGGCCGTGGACGCCGACTTCGGTCCGACTTGCCACGGCCACCCCGTCGACGGGCGTCGAGACGTCCGACCGGTAGCCGTCGTTGGTCGCGTCGCTCCCGTGCATTCGCCAGCCGGTCCCCCCGGTCGCCGCCCCCCCGACCGGAAGCACCGACAGTGCTATGCCCCCTCCGATGGCAGCGAGGACCCCCCGCCGCCCGACTCGCCGTCGGTTCACGGTTCGAACTGTTCGAACGGTCAGAAGTATTTTGCTGTCCCGCCCAGAGCTATCCGGTTCACTCGATCGAGCGAAGCGAGGCAGCGGTTGTTTTCCCCCAGGCTTCTCCGAGCGGGTGCTCGGAGGCCACGGACGGGCGAGGACACCCTCCCCAGCAAAGAGTGCTCTCAGTAGGACCGTTCCTTCGGTTCGTACTCCCTCTCGGCTTCGAGCAGGACCGGCTTGTAGTAGAGGTCGGGGTCGCCGTCGTTCCAGGCGTACATGGTGTGTCTTATCCAGTTCTCGTCGTCGCGGAACTGGTACTGCTCGCGCCAGTGGGCGCCCCGGAACTCCTCGCGGGCGAGGGCGCCGGCCGTGATAGCCTCCGCGAGGTCGATGACGTTGCGGGTCTCCATCGTGTGCAGCAGGTCGGTGTTGTACGTCCGGGAGGTGTCGGCGACCGCGACGTGCTGGTAGCGCTCGCGGGCCGCCCGGATGTCCGCGAGCGCCTGCTTGAGCGCGTCCTCGCGCCGGAACACGTTGACGTTCTCGGTCATCGTCGTCTGGATCTCGTCCCGGACGGTCGCGTGGTTGACTCCCTCCGATTCGAGCATGGACTCGACGCGCTCGCGCTGGCGCTCGACCTCGCGCTCGACGACGTCGCCCGCGGCGACGGCGCCGCCGTCCGCGACCGCCTCCTCGCCCCCGACCGCGCCCAGTTCGACGGGCGAGTCGATGTCGCCGTCCTGGCTCCGGGCGCTCGGACCGGTCTCGATGCGCGCCTCGCCGAGGTCGCCCCCCGCGGCGTGACGACCGGCGCGGGCGCCGAACACGAGCAGTTCCGGGAGGGCGTTGCCGCCCAGCCTGTTGGCGCCGTGGAGGCTGACGCAGGCGCACTCCCCGGCCGCGTAGAGGCCGTCGACGCAGGTCTGCCCGTTCTCGTCGCACTCGATGCCGCCCATCTCGTAGTGCTGGCCGGGCTTGACCGGCATCGGCTCGTCGAGGCCGTCGACGCCCTCGAAGTCCTCCGCGAGGTGGAGGATGTTCTCCA
>JBDGST010000073.1:0-5106 GCA_042217365.1 Haloarculaceae archaeon | reverse complement strand
GACGAACTCGCCCAGGGGCGCTCGACGTTCATGGTCGAGATGCAGGAGCTATCGAACATCCTCCACTCCGCCACGGCGGACTCGCTGGTCGTCCTCGACGAGGTGGGTCGGGGGACCGCGACCTACGACGGCATCTCGATCGCCTGGGCGGCGACGGAGTACCTCGCCAACCGGGTGCGGGCGAAGACCCTGTTCGCCACCCACTACCACGAGCTGACGGCGCTGGGCGACGAACTCCCGAACGTCCACAACGTCCACGTCGCCGTCGACGAGGGAACGCGCGCCCGGTCGGCCGGCGGATCGAGTTCCCGCCCTGCCGACGAGTCCGACGGCGGGGTGACGTTCCTCCGGACGGTCAGGGACGGGCCGACCGACCGCTCGTACGGCGTCCACGTCGCCGAGATGGCCGGCGTCCCCGACCCGGTCGTCGACCGCTCGCGCGAGGTGCTCGACCGCCTGCGTGAAGAGGAGGCCATCGAGGTTCGGGGGAGCGGCGGCGACGGCGGGGAGACGACTCAGGTCGTCTTCGACCTCGGATCCGGGGAGCTGACGACGCCCGACTCCGGGAGCGGTGACTCCGACGGGGGCGCAACCGGCGACGAGCCGGCTGGCGGCGCCGGGACGGCTGCGACGACCGCTGACGGCGGAGGCGTCGACCGCGCCGCTGCCGGCGAGGACACCGGCGACGGGGCCGCTCGCGGTCCGGCGCTCGACCCCGAGACCGAGGCGGTCCTCGACTCCCTCCGTGACCTCGACGTAAGCGAGACGCCGCCGGTCGAGTTGATGGCGAAGGTCCAGGAGTGGCAGGAGCGCCTCGACGAGTGACCGCGAGGCGCGACCGGGACTGCGAGCGGCGACGATCACCTCGCGCGGAGACGGGACCGGACGGAACGGGACGGGACCGGACGGGACGGGCGGGCACTCGTCCCGTGTGAACGAGTGACTAAAATCGGTTTTTGATCGAGCGGTGCTTTGTTGTTGGTTCCGCGAGTCGACACGTCCGCATGAAACGACGCGAATTGGTCTCCACCCTCGCGCTGGTCGCAGTCGTACTCGTGAGTGCCGTCGCCGCGACGGTACCCGTGAGTGGGGCCGGAGCGGCCGCGGCTCCGCCCGACGCGGCTGGGGGCGCGAGCGACGCGACGGACGGGACGTACAACCGGACGCTTTTCACCGCAGTCGCGGACGCCGGTGACGGCGCGGTCGTCGTCGCCGGCCGGACGGGGTTGCGCAACAGCAACGCCACCCTGATGCGGATCGGCCCGGACGGAGAGACGGAGTGGAAGAAGAGCTTCGAGAGCGAGAACGCGACCCGGGTCGTCGACCTGGCGGTCCGGCCCGACGACTCGGTCTACTTCCTGCTGGCCGAACGGCCGGTCGACCAGTCGGCCGGACCGCGGGCGGGCTCGACGGAACTCGTCCACGCGACGGCCGACGGGGACGTCGTCTGGCGGACCTCGGTGGACGGGAACATCTCCTACGCGACCGGCGTCTCGGTGGTCGCGAGCGACGACGGCGCGGCGGTCGTCCACCCGGTCTACGGGGCCGGTGAGGGCGAGTACCCCGAACAGACGGGCGTCCGACTGGCCGAGTACGCCGGCGGCGACGCGTTCTGGGAGCGGACCTACGGCGTCGAAGCGTCGGTTCGGTCGCTCGAACGGACCGGCGACGGCTACCTCGTGGTCGGTTCCGCCGGCTTCGGCGAGCCCTGGCTCCTCCGGACCACGGAGTCCGGGCGGCCGACGTTCAACGAGACCTACCCCGGGCTCGCCGTCCAGCAAGTCGCCGGCGCCGTGCCGACCGAGAGCGGCGGCGCGCTGCTGGCGGGCTCGCTGTCCCCCGGCTTCGGTCCCCAGAGCCCGATGGCGTGGGTCGCCAACGTGAACGACGACGGGCACGTCACCTGGAGCCGCGTCTACGGCGCCGGCTCGGAGACGCGCGTTCGCAACGTGTTCGACACCGGAGACGGGCTCCTCCTCGTAGGACAGAGCGGAGCGCTGTCGGGCGAGGAGATGTCCACGCGGCTCCTCGGCGTCGGGGCGAACGGCGCCCTGCTGTTCGACGAGTCAGTCGAGACACCGACCTACGTGACGGCCGCGACGCTCACCGACCGCGGGCTGAAGACCGCCGGTGTCGCCCGCCTGTCGGCGTCGGGCTACGCGGGAACGCTGGATACGGTCTCGATACCCGACGCCGACCGGACGGCCGACGCGAGCCTGGCGGCCGACGCCGCGATCACCTCGAACGAGACCGTCTACCGCGGGCAGAACCTGGCGGTCTCGGGGTCCTCGGCCGACCGGACCTACGACCTGGTCCGGATACCCGGCGAGTACGGCGACTTCGACCCGCACGTGGTCCGTCGGGTAACCGTCGACGGCGACGACGGGACGGTCGTCGAATCCGCGACCCTCCCGCCGGGCCAGTACGTCCTGCGGACGAGCGAGGGCCAGCCGGTCGCACTCCGGGACGGCCGGATCACCGGCCCCGCAACCCGGAGCGAGGCGGCGTTCAGCCTCGACGAGCAGGACTTCTTCGACCTCGAAACCAACCGGACGTTCGTCAACGTCGCGGCCGGGGAGCGCGGGGTCTCGATGCGAGTCGACTCCGAGCGGACCGACTACGACGTGTACGTGAGCGCTGACCGCTACGCGGGCGGCGCCGCGACCGCGACCGAACTCGAAGCGGCCTTCGGCGATGTCGACGGCTTCGTCGGGGTCGAGACGGTCGACGGGAAGCCGGTCGCGCGCATCGAGATGAACGGCAGCGGCTGGATCAACGCCTCGGTCGGCGCGCTGGACGCCGGCATGTACGAGGTCAGGGTGGCCGGCGTCGACACGCGCGACGGCGGCGCGGTCGTCACCGGCCGCGTCGTCGTCGGCAAGAGCCTCGAACGGCGGCTCGGACTCGAACTCGAGAACCGGACGCTGACCGCACCGGTCGGCGAGCGGGCCTCAACGAACGTCACGCTGACGAACGTGACGAACGGCATCGCCGCGATGTCGATGAGCGCCAACAGGACGGGGTCGCCGGCCATCCAGCTCCGGTCGGACGTCCGGATCAACGCGTCCCGCGCCAGTTCAAGCGCCTACTGGTCCGACCGGGAGTCCAGGACCCAGTCCGAGGCGTTCTACGGGAACACGGCAAACGGGACGGTGCTGGTCGGGACCGTCGGTGCCGAGGCCGACCCCTACAGCGTGGACGCGAACGCGACCGGGACGAACACGATGACCTTCCGCGTCGACTGGGTGGTCGACGAGGACGGCACGCCCTACGCGCTGCCCGACGAGCGGACGATCACCGTCGAGGTCGTTCCCGGGAACGAGTCACAGAGCGATCGACCGACGAGGGTCGAAGGCGACGGCTCGTGACCTGCTGACCGGCGACCAGTCGTCCGCGGCCCGGACCCGGACCCCAGTCGCGGGGTTCGCCCGAGAGAGCGGGAGAGAAACCGGAGACGAGAGCTGAGGCTACGCGTCCCGCCAGGAGTGCTCGGGCTCCCAGTCGAGCAGGTCGCGGGCCTTCTCGACGGAGATGAGCGAGTCGTGGCCCTCCAGCGGTTCGCGAACCTCGGCGTCGGCGTAGAACTCCTCGACGAGTCGCGGCGTGGGGGTCTCGACGCTCGTGTCCGCGGCGACCGTCCAGAAGACCTCGTGGCCCTCGAAGTCGGCCTCGACGGCCCGGCGCGCGACCGAGACCGCGTCCTCCATGTGGAGGTAGGTGAACAGGGTGTTTCCCGTCCTCCCCCCGGACGACGCGAAGGCGTCGAGGCTCCGGTCGGCGGCCCCGAACCGGCGCCGGAGTTCCTCGTCGGTTGCGACCCACGGGTACCGGAGCGACGCCATCTGGGGCGTCCCCGAGCGGCGGCCGAACCCGTCGCCGACGACCTCCGCGGCGTGTTTGCCCAGGCCGTAAGGGTCCCGGGGCGTGACGGGGTGCTCCTCGTCGACCGGGAGGTACCGGACGTCCGCGGGCTCTTCCTGGTAGTCCGCGCCGATGGCGTTGATGCTGGAGGCGAAGACGACGGCTTCGAGGCCCAGGGCAGTCGCCGCCTCCGCGACGTGGTAGGTCGTCATGACGTTGCTCTCGAAGGTGACGTGTTCGGGGTGACTGACCGGGCTCGGGATCGTCCCCATGTGGACGACCGCGTCGGCGTCGCTGGCTGCGAGGGACCCATAAACCTCGCCCGGGTCCAGGAGGTCGGTCGTGCGGTACTCGTCGGAGACCTCCTCCCGCCGCTTCCCCCGCGCGACGTCGACCGTCTCGTAGCCGTGGTCGTTGAACCCCGAGAGGATCCGTTCGCCGATCTTCCCGTTGCCGCCGGTCACGGCCACCCGATCTATCGACATAGCCGCCATTGAACAGTCGAGCGAAAATAGCTACCGGAACCCGAGAATCCGGCCGCCTCCGGGCCGACCGGGGCCCGAGAATCCGGCCGCCACCGGGTCCGTCCGAAGTTGCGTATCCAGCCGGTTCCGACTCCGAGAACGGCCCGGACCCCCGCCAACAGTAAGGGCTCGGCGCCCGAACGAGGGGTATGTTCGACCCGGACGACCTGGAGACGATCCGCTCGGAGCGCGAGCGGTGGGGGGAGGAGACCCGGGGGCCGACGGTCGAGCGGTTCGGCGAGCGCCGCGACGAGTTCCGGACCGACACCGGTGGGCAGGCGGTCGACCCGCTGTACACGCCCGCCGACGTGGCCGACCTCGACTACGGCGAGGACCTGGGATTCCCCGGCGAACGGCCCTACACCCGGGGCGTGTACTCGACGATGTACCGGGGGCGGCTGTGGACGATGCGCCAGTACGCCGGCATGGGCACCGCCGCGGAGACCAACGAGCGGTTCCACTACCTGCTCGACGAGGGCCAGACCGGCCTGTCGATGGCGTTCGACCTGCCGACCCAGATGGGGTACGACTCCGACGCCGAGATGGCGGCCGGCGAGGTCGGGAAGGCGGGCGTCGCCGTCGACTCGCTGCGGGACCTGGAGACGGTCTTCGACGGGATCCCCCTCGACGAGGTGTCGACGAGCATGACGATCAACGCGCCCGCGGCCGTCCTGCTGGCGATGTACGTCGCCGTCGGCGACCGGCAGGGCGTCGACCGCGA
>JBDGST010000049.1:0-5215 GCA_042217365.1 Haloarculaceae archaeon | reverse complement strand
CGCCGTCGTCGCGCACCTCGACCGCGCCGGCCCCGGCGAACCGTTCGAGGTTGCGCCGGAGTCGGTCGGCGTCCCCGGGATCGACGACCGTCGAGTCGGCGGATCTGTCGGTCATCGGTAGTCAGTCGGGGGCGACCAGGTCCATCCCGTCGCGGACCGACCCGCGCCGCCCCAGCAGGGTGACGTGGTCGCCGCGCTCGATGACCGTGTCCGCAGCGGGTACTTCCGCGGAATCGGGGTCTCCCTTGCTGATGAGGGCGATCAGGCAGGCGTCGGGGAGCATCGGACCGACCTCCCGGACGGTCTTGCCGAACAGTTCGTCGTTGGTGACTTCGATCTCCTGGATGTCGCCGACGCGGCCCACGTCGGTCATCCAGTGGGCGATGGCGGGCCGTTCTATCTGGTTGTCGATCGCCCAGGCGGTCGCCATGGCCGAGGAGATGGTCCGCACGCCCAGGTCCTCGAAGGCCTCGACGTTGTCGGGGTTGTTCGCCCGCGCGATCACCCGCTCGACGTCGAACTTCGAGCTGGCGAGCTGGGAGACCAGCAGGTTCGCGTCGTCGTCGCCGGTTGCGGCGACGACCGTCTTCGCGTTCTCGGCGCCGGCCTCGCGTAGCACCTCCGTGTCCGTGCCGTCGCCGATGACGGCGGCGAATCCGGCGTTCCGTACTGTCTCGACGGTCTCTTCGCGCTCTTCGATGATGACGACGTTCTCGCCGCGGTCTTCGAGGCGTTCGGCGAGCGAGCGGCCCACCTTCCCGCCTCCGACGATGATGACTCTCATGGGTATGACGTCGAGGTATTGTGCGACGTGACGCGCCAGCCCTCCCTCGAAGAGGGCCGTCGCGAAGATGACGAGGAAGACGACGCCGAGCAGGATGTTCGCCTGCTCGGCGAGCAGCGGGTCGTTCAGCGCCCGGGCGGCGCTCTGCAGTTCGACGGCGAACAGGGTGGCGATGGAGGCCGGGATGATCCCGCGGGGTCCGACGGCGCTGATGAACAGCCGCTCGTTGAGGGTGAACCGACCGCCGACCGTCGAAACTAGCACCAGGAACGGGCGGATCACGAGAGCGACTGCGAGCACCACAGCGATCCCCGGGACGCCGACGTCGAGCAGCGACTGTGGGTCGATCTGGGCCGCCAGCGCGATGAACACGAACGACAGCACGACCAGCGTCACGTCGCCTTTGAACTCGGTGATGTCGTCCTCGTAGGGGACGTCCGCGTTCCCGAGGACCATCCCGGCGGTCGCGACGGCGGCGACCCCGGCCTCGCTGAGGATCGTGTTCGCGGTCGCGTAGGCGACCAGGGCGCCCGCGAGCACCAGCAGCCGCGCGTTGCGCGGCGCGTCCCCCGGCGAGAGGTCGACGTACCACAGCAGGTAGTACATCGCGGCCGCGACCCCGAGCCCGACGGCGACGCCCACGCCCAGCCGGCTGGTGAACGCCTGCACGAACCCGTTGCTCGCGACCTCCGGGTTGACGGCCTCGTAGACGACGACCGCGACGATCGCCGCGGTGACGTCGTTGACGATCCCCTCGGTTTCGAGCGCGGTCGCCACGCGGTCCCTGACGGGGACGACTTCGAGGATGGGCGTGATGACGGTCGGTCCGGTCGCGACCAGCAGCGCGCCGACGAGGAACGCGAGTCCCCAGGTCGCCTCCGCGAAGGCCAGTTTGACGACGACGGCCGTCCCGACCAGCGCGATGACGGCCCCGACGGTCACCAGCCGAAAGGTCGCCGCCGGCGCCTCCCGGATGCGATCGATGCGGAGGTGAAAGGCCCCCTCGAAGACGATGACCGCCACCGCGAGGCCGACGATGGCCGGCAGGGCGGCGCCGAACGAGTCGGCCGTGACGATGCCCAGGCCCGGCCGTCCGATGATGACCCCCGCCAGCAGGTAGAAGATGATGCTCGGCACCTGCAGGCGGGCGGCGAGCAACTGCGCGAGGATGCCCAGACCGATGATCCCGGCGACCAGCGGGATCAGCAGTTCGCTACCTCCGGTTGCCACGGTCGTCCTCCATGCGGGCGAATCGAGGGCGCCCCGGGACATAAACGATGGCACTTTCGCGAGCGTCGGTTCGTGGTCCGCACCCGAAACGATCCCCCGCGGTTCCGGACCGAGGCCGACGGCTGTGAAAGATCAGCACCATGAGCAAAGCCAAAGACACATGCGACCCAACGGATCGCTCATGGACGCGATAGTTCTCGCCGGCGGCTTCGCGACGCGGCTGTGGCCCATCACGCGCAACCGGCCGAAGATGTTCCTGCCGATCGGTGACACGACGGTCATCGACCGGATCTTCCGGGACCTCGAGGAGGACGACCGGGTCGAGAACGTGTACGTCTCGACCAACGAGGAGTTCGCGGACGACTTCCGGAACCACCTCGCGGAGTCGCCGTTCGAGAAGCCGACGGTGTCGGTCGAGGAGGCCCGGGAGGAAGACGAGAAGTTCGGCGTCGTCGGGGCGCTGGGCGGACTCGTCGAGCGGGAGGGGCTCGACAGCGACACGCTCGTGATCGCCGGCGACAACCTGATCAGCTTCGACGTCTCGGAGTTCATCGACGACTTCGTCGAGCACGGCTCGACGACCGTCGCCGCCTACGACGTCGGCGACCTGGAGAGCGCGACCCAGTACGGCGTGATCGCCGTCGACGACGACCGCGTCACGGCCTTCCAGGAGAAGCCCGACGACCCGCCGAGCACGCTCGTCTCGATCGCCTGTTACGCGTTCCCCGCGGAGACGATGGGGCTGATCGACACGTACCTCTCGGGGGACAACAACCCGGACGAACCGGGCTGGTTCATCCAGTGGCTCATCGACCGCGAGCCCGTCTACGCGTTCTCGTTCCAGGGCGCCTGGTTCGACATCGGGACCCCCGAGGGGTATCTCGACGCCGTCGCGTGGTACCTCGACGGCGGGACGCTCGTCCACCCCGACGCGACGGTCCGCGACTCGGACCTCGGCCAGAACGTCCACGTCATGGAGGGCGCCACGGTCGTCGACTCGGAACTGGAGCGCTCCGTCGTCTTCCCGGACGCGAAGCTCAGCTCCTGCCAGATCTACTCGTCGATCATCGACGAGGAGACCGAACTGGAGGACGTCAGCCTCTCGAACGCCCAGATCGGCGCCCACACGCAGATGGTGCAGTCGCCGCCCGCGACGTGGGTGTGGGAGCAGGCCAGGGACTCGCAGTAGGTCGGTCGCGCCCCCCGTTCGACGATTCCGCGCTGCGGGCTCTCACGACGGATTTGGGCGGTCTCGGCGTCTCCTGCCCGGCGGTCAGTCCTCGCGGTCCAGCGCCGTCAGGACGCCGCGGACGTTCATCGCCACCTCGGGCTCGGCTTTCTCGGCGCCCCACACCTCCCGCTCGTCGTCCGCGCGCTCGACGAAGTACTCGATCGCGGCCTCGTCGTCGTCGAGTTCGGCGCGCTTCTCGGTCACCGCGTCGACCCACTCCGCGAGCACGTCGGCGTATCTCGACAGGCGGTCGCCGGGCGCGACGGCCCCGAAGTGGGGGTAACACAGCACTTCCGGGTCGAGCGCCCGGAGGGCCCGGACGTCCGCCTGGCACTGCTCCGGGTCGAAGTTCGGCGGCGGGCTGGTCGGGAACAGTTCGTCCCGCCCGGGGACGTACAGTCCGGCGGCGTCGGCGGTGAACAGCGCGTCCGTCGCCCGGTCGTGGAAGGCGACCTGGTGGGGCGCGTGCCCGGGGACGTGGTGGACGTCGAGTGCGTGGTCGCCCAGGTCGACCGCGTCGCCGTCTTCGAGTTCCACGATCCGGTCCGCAGGGACGGGGTCGGGCTCGGTGTAGTGGCGGATCTGGTCGCCGACCGCCCGCTTGGTCCCCGCCCAGAGCCGCCCCGGGTCGGCGAGGTGCGGTGCGCCGACCTCGTGGACGTAGACGGTCGCGTTCGGGCACGCCCCGGCCAGGAAGCCCGCGCCGCCGGCGTGGTCGAGGTGGACGTGCGTGACCGCGAACGCCTCGATCTCCTCGGGCGCGAGACCGACCTCGCGGACCGCCGCGAGGATCCGCTCGTAGTCAGTGCCGATGCCGGTGTCGACCAGGGCGGGTCGCTCCGCGTCGAGCACGTAGACCGACCCGTACCCGGCCACGTCGTACATCCCGGTGTCGACGTACGAGAGGTCCGTGCAGTCGTCGATCGTCACGTCGGTGACGTCGCCGATGGCCATGGTCGATCGGTCGGCGCCCGGCGGAAAAGCGTTCGCGGTCCGCGGTCGGACACGTTCGCCGAAAACGCCGGACCAAAAAAGCGGCTCGCTCCCGCCGGTCGCTCGCCGGTCACGACGGGACGACGGTGATCGTCTTGCCGCGGTCGATCGCCCGCTCCAGTTCCTCGGCGATCGCCGACCCCCGCGACACCTGGACCTCGCCGCCCCGGGAGACGGTCGCGGTGAACAGGTACTCGCCGTCGGCCTGGACCTCGACGGTCTCGCCCTCGTAGCCCTCCATCGGGATGAGGACGTGCCGCGAGGTGATCTCGGGGGCGACGATCTCGCCGCCTCCGACGGGGCTGGCGCCCGACCCGCCTCCGGCGCTACTGGAGTCGCTGGCACCGCCGGACCCGCCCGATCCGCCAGCGCCGCCAGCGTCGCCGCCCGCGCCGCCCGGCCGGTCGCCGAACGTCCGGACGTCGATGTCGATGCCCAGCCGGTTCTCAACGTCGGAGATGCGGCCGCCGCCCTTGCCGATGACCTGCGAGATGTCGCTCTCCTCGACGTACACGACGGCGGTGTCGGGGTCGCGGATCTCTACCTCGACGTGGCCCCGGGCGATCGAGCGGATCTCGCGTTCGACCTCCTGCTTGGCGATGCGCTCGGTGCCGCTCTCGCGGCCGCCGTCCTCGCCGTCCAGCGGGACCGTGACCACCTGGCGGTTGAACGTGTAGATCTCGTAGGCCGGGCGGCCGGTCTCGAAGTCGTTGACCGTGATGACCGGGCGGGCCAGGTCCTCCTCCATGAGCCCCTCGGGGACCTTGACCTCGGTCTGGACGTCGTAGACGGTCTCGATCTGGCCGGCCTCGATGTAGACGACGGTGTCGACGACCTGCGGGATGAGGCCGAGTTCGACCCGGCCGATGAGCCGCTGGAGCGCGTCGATCCCGCGGGTGGCGTGGACGACGCCGACCATGCCGACGCCCGCCAGGCGCATGTCCGCGAACACCTCGAAGTCGTCGGTCTTGCGCACC
>JBDGST010000038.1:0-5381 GCA_042217365.1 Haloarculaceae archaeon | reverse complement strand
CGGCGGGGAGCCCGCGGTTGACCCGCCGGACCGGGTGGCGCCACTCCTCGATGACCACCACCTCGCCGTCGGTCGTGAACGGCAGGACCACCACGCTCTCGCCCTCCGCGACGTAGTCGTAGGCCCCGACGCCGCCGGCCGGGAACTGGACGTCCTCGTTGACGACGTCGAACCCCTCGCAGGTGTAGACGGTCTGTGCGCCCAGCGTCTCCCACGCCAGGTCCTCGTCTGTCATACCGGACCGGCGGGCCGCCAGCAGGAAAGCCGTGTCGGCTCCCGCGGTCCGGGGCGGGGCCCGGTACCCTCCCCGAGGGGGCCGCGACCCGGTTGCGCCGGCGACGGGCCTACCACTCCGGGAAGTACCGCCCGTGGAAGCCGAAGGGGACGGCGTGAGGGAGCGGCGCACGCGCCCGCTCGACGAGGGTCTCCCCGTCGAGGACGAGCAGGTCGGTCCGCCCGGCGCGGGCGTTCAGCGCCGTCACCAGCACCACGCCGTCGTCGCTCGGCCGCTCGGCGTCCGGCGCGCGGACGAACACCGGTTCCTCGGCGAAGACCCCCTGCTCCTCCCACCGCCGGGCGTCGCCGGTCTCGACGTCGACCCTGGCGACGTGGTTGCCGTCGCGCTCGGCCGCGCCCTGGGCGTACGCGTAGCGGTACGGGCGCGCCCGGTCGGCGGCGGCGACTCGCGGCAGCTCACACCCCTCGTACAGCAGTTCGGTCGTCACCCCGCCGCCGTCGAGCGGGAGGCGAAACCGCCGCAGGCGGCCGTCGGCCCCGGACTCGAACCACTCCGCGGCGTCCGCGAGGTACAGCCCGTCGACCACGCCCGCGTCCGGATAGGACACCAGGTCGACGACGAGTTCGTCCGCGTCCGCGCCGCCCGGGTCCCCCGCTCGACCGTTCGCTTCGAACGCGTTGACGTGGTGGAAGACGAAGTACGGGTCAGTCTCGGCGGTCGCGACCCGCTCGCCGGCGTCCCGGTCGAGGACGTGGAAGGTCGTCCCCCGCTCGGGTTCCCAGTCGTAGTGGTCGACGAACCCGTCGCCCCCGGGCAGGAGGAAAGACGCCGGGTCGGCCGCGAAGGGGTGCTCGGTGAGGACGACGTAGCGCTCGGTGAGCGCGAAACTGTGCAGGTAGGCGGGCTTCTCGGCGGCGACGCTCGCGACCCGCTCGCGCCGGCGGGAGCCGTCGGGCAGGCGGTAGAGGACGTACTCGCTGGTCCGTCCGAACCGCGTCAGCAGGCCGACCGTCTCGCCGCGGTGGGGGTCGGGCAGGACGTGCGCGCAGTTGACGTGCCCCCCGAGGCCGTCGGCGAAAGTGAACGGGCCGCGGGTCCGCAGCGTCTCCGGGTCGACGGCCAGGTAGCGCGGCACCTCGGTCATCGCGACGAGCGAGTCGCCGACGCGGGCGACGTGGACGTTGCAGTTGTCGGTGGACTCGCCCGAGAGGAGGCGACGGACCCGCGCGAGGTAGCCGCCGCCGGTGGCGAACTGCCCGTCGATGACCCCCTCGGCGACCGCGCGGCGGTAGGCCTCGCTCCGGAGGAAGCGGTTGGTGTACCGGACCCCCTCGCCGTCGAAGGAAAACCGGTGGAGCATCCCGAGGCCGTCGAACCAGTGGTTCACGCGGTCGCCGTCGGCCTCGAACTTCGCGGGCCCGTTTCGCACCAGCGCGCCCGTCAGCCAGTCCGGTATCTCGCCCTCGACCGGCAGTTCCCGGTCGGCGACCTCGCTGTCCAGCGTCGAGAACCCCAGTTCGAACCCCGCGTTCATCGCCATACCACCAGTTGGACTGCCGACACATAGAGCGTGGGGGTAGTGCGGACCGACCCGTTCGGTCCGCCGCGGCCGGCCTGGTCCCGACGGGGAGTCACCGGCAAGGCGTCAGCCTTCGCCGTCGGTCACGGCGTCGGCGTCGTCGGCCCGCCACCGCCCGTCAGCGACCCGGGCGACCTCGTCGTCGGCCTTCCACTCGCCGGCCTCGCGGGGGTCGACGTGGACGAACACGTCGTCGACCTCGGGGAGCGTGCGGATCGACTCGACGACCGCCGTCTCGATGTCGTGGGCCTCCAGGAGCGTGCGGTCGCCCTCCACCTCGATGTGGAGCGAGACGTCGATCTCGGGGCCGACGTAGTGCGCGACGACGTCGTGGGCGCCCTCGACGTCCGGGTGTTCGAGGGCGCGCCGGATGATCTGTTCGCGGAGGTCGTCCGGCGGCGCGCGACCCACGAGGTAGCCGAGGTTGTCGCGCACGACCTCGACGCCGGTGTAGAGGATGCCGACGGCGACGACGGCGGCGGCGAGCGGGTCGAGCAGGGGATAGCCGGCGCCCGCGCCGACGACGCCGACGATGGCCGCGCCGGCGGTGAGGATGTCGTTGCGGTTGTCCAGCGCCGTCGCGACCAGCGCCGGGGAGTTGTGGCGCTCGCCGGCCGCGCGGACGTACCGGTAGAGGCCGTACTTCGAGACCGCGGCGACCGCGAGCACCGCGACGGCGGTCGGACCTCGCGAGACCGCCACGTCCCCGGAGACCAGCGTCGTCGCCGACTGGTACAGAACCGTACCGCCGGCCGCGAAGATGCCCAGCGCGACGAACAGACCGACGAACGGTTCGATGCGCTCGTGGCCGTGGGGGTGCTCGAAGTCCGGCGGCCGGGTCGTCAGGTACAGTCCCGCGACCGTCACCAGCGAGTACGCCGAGTCCGCGAGGCTGTTGACCGCCTCACCCTCCACCGCGAGGCTCCCCGTGGCGACCCAGGCGCCCCCCTTCAGCAGCGCGAGCGCGACGTTCGCACCCAGGAGGAGTACCCCCACCCGCCTGAGCACGCGCGACCGGTCGTCCCCGTCTGTCATCGCCCCGACGTTGCGCGCCGGGCGTCAAAGCCGTGTCGACCCGAAACGGTCCCCCGTCGACCGGGAACTGTCCGCTCGACCCGAAACGGTCCCCCGTCGACCGGGAACTGTCCATTCGACCCGAAACACGGGCTGCACTCGTTCGACCCGAAATGACCCCCGCACTGGGCCGACGCGAAACCGGCCCCTGGGCGGGAGCGCACACGACCGCCCAGAGCCTTTGTGCGGGCTGGTCCTACCCCGGTCGTATGCCGACGCGACGGGCCCTTCTCGGGACGCTCTCCGTCCTCGGTTTCACGGGTTGTTCGCTCCCGTCCCGGGGCGGCGACGCGCCCGCCAGCCCGCCACGCGGGACCGCAACCCCGCCGCCGGGAACCCGATACTGGTACACCCACCCCCGACCGACCGGGAACCGGACCCTCCCGGGCGTCGGCGACGTCCGCGACGCCGACGCCGTCACGTTCGAGCCGGCCGGCCAGCCGCAGTGGCTCGTCGCCCATCCCGCCGACGCGGGGAGTCACTGGACAGTGGTCAGCGCGGACGGGCGCGCGAGTCGCTGGCGCGTCGGCGGCGGCGAAGCGGTGCGCGTCGGCCGGTACGAGCGCCTCCCGGCCCGGACACAGCCGGTCGTCGCGACCGACGGGGACGAGCGGTGGACCGATAGCGGCGGGGACGGGACCACCGCGAGCGACGGTGCGCCGCGGCTCCTCCGCCCGCCGGGCGACATGGCCGAGCGCACGTCACCGATGGTCGCGCCCGCCGAGGACGGCTCGCCCGTGCTGCTGTACGTGGCGGTCGACGGCGACCTGGTCGTCGCGGGAACGGAGCGCACGCGTCTCGACGTCGACGGGTTGCCGGACGGGCGCCTCGCGGCGCTGGGCGACGGACGGTACGCGCTGTTCGCCGACCCGAGCGGCCGATACACGCACGGCGCGCTCGGCGACACGACCGAGGGGGTGACGCTCGCGGTCGTCGACCCCCGGCGCGCGACGGTCGACTGGCGCGCCACCGTCGGACCGCCGGCGGTGTTCGAGGGGCTCCAGCCGCTCGTGGCGGACCTGAACGGCGACGGCGCTCCCGAGATCGTCGCGACAGTCGCCGACGCGTCCGACGGCGCGCGGATCGCCGTCTTCTCGGGGGATGGAGAGCGGATCGCGACCGGTCCCGTCTACGGCCCCGGGTGGCGCCACCAGCTCGCCGTCGCCCCCTTCGGTCCCGACGGCCGGCCGGAACTCGCCGTGGTGCGCAAACCCCACGTCGACCACGTGCTGGAGTTCTACCGGCTCGAATCGGGCACCCTCGATATCGAGGCGACCGTCGAGGGGTTCTCGACGCACACCTACGGCTCGCGGATCCTCGACGGCGCGGTCGCGGCCGACCTCGACGCCGACGGACGCGTCGAAGCGCTCGTACCGACGGCCGACCGCGACGCCCTGGAAGCCGTGCGGCGGAGCGCCGGCGGCGCGGACGCGGTCTGGCGGAAGTCCCCGGACGGGGCGGTCCGAACCAACGTCACCGGGGTCTCGCTCCCCGACGCGATCGCGGTGGGCGCGGGAACCGACGAGACCGTCACGGTCTGGCAGGGGTGAGATCAGTCGAACGAGAGAGTCACCGCGCGGTCCTCGCCGGTCACCTCGGCCCCGTCCTGGGCGGCGAACGCGTCGTGGAGGCGGTCGTAGGTGTCGTCGACCGCCTCGACGATCACCTTCGTGTCCGCGATGACCGGCATGAAGTTGGTGTCGCCTTCCCAGCGCGGGACGACGTGGGTGTGGAGGTGGTCGTCGATGGACCCCCCCGCCGACTGGCCGCCGAGGTTGAGTCCGGCGTTGTACGCGTCGGGGTCCAGCGCCGTCTCCAGCGCGTCGAAGGTCCGCTGTTTCAGGCGGGCGTGGTCCAGCAGGACATCGTCGTCGAGGTCGCGGTAGTCGCCGGTGTGGGCGTGCGGGATGACCATGACGTGCCCGGGGTTGTACGGGTAGTTGTTCAGCAGGACGAACGACCGGTCCGAGCGGGCGACGACCCGGCGCTCGCGGTCCCCCTCGGGGTCGCCGTCGGCGAACGCACAGAAGACGCAGCCGTCGTCGTCCCCCTCGCTCTCGCGTTCGACCCACTCGATGCGCCACGGCGCGAAGACCTGGTCCATGCCCGGCGGTCGGTGTTCGCGGGGTAAAAGTCCGGTCGGTCCGGGGCGCGCCGGCCGGCGACGGGCACCCGGACGGCAGCCGACCGCCTCACATGAAGTCCGCGATGCCACTCTGCTTGTTGGCGTCGAAAAAGCCCGCGACCCTTGGGGTGTACCCCTCCGTTTATTACTGTGGGACATCAAAAGTGGGGTGCGTCACGCCCATGACGACCCCACGCGAAAAGTACGAACGGCGACTAGATACATTTAACGAATACGTCGAATCTGGGGAGATCGACGAAAATACCGCATCCCGAGTTCGAGAACTCCTCAACGCATACGACGATCACAATGTCGGTACTCCTATGAAGATCTCGCAGGTCAACCTATCCACGCTCACGATTATA
>JBDGST010000032.1:0-5581 GCA_042217365.1 Haloarculaceae archaeon | reverse complement strand
CCGCGGTGTTGCGCGACGACATGGTCGACAGCCTGGAACACGAGAGCAAGGGCTGCGTCCGGAGCACGCGCGTCTCGGCGGCGATGCGGGCGGTGCCGCGCCAGTCTTTCGTCCCCGACGACCGCGGGGCTTACGCCGACCGTCCGTTCGAGCGCCTCGGGACGCGGGTGCTCTCCCCGAGCACCGCCGCCCGGCTGTTCGAGGCGCTCGACGTCCGCGAGGGCGACAGCGTGCTCGTCGTGGGGGCCGGCGTCGGCTACACTGCAGCCGTCCTGGCGGAACTCGCCGGCGAGCGCAACGTCCACGCGGTCGACATCGCCCGCCGGCTGGTCGTCGAGGCGCGACGCAACCTCGAGGACGGGGGCTACGGCGGCGTCCTCGTCGACCGCCGGAACGGCGCCGACGGCCTCCCCGCGTACGCGCCCTACGACCGCGTCCTGCTGGAGGCCGCGGCCGTCCGCCCGCCCGCGGCGCTGCTCGACCAGCTCGCCGACGGCGGTCGACTCGTGATGCCCCGCGGCCCCGGCGAGCAGACGCTCGTCGCCGTCGAGGACGGCGAGGTGGTCGAGCGCCTCGGCGGCGTCGCCTTCCAGCCGATGCTCGTCGAGGGCGAGCGGGTGGACACGGTCGAGCACAACCGCACCCGCCGCGAGGACCGCGAGTTCGCCCGCCGGGACGCGCAGTCGCGAGCCGGGTGGGAACAGGACTGGATCGACTGGGACGGCCGCTGACTGCCGCGTCTTCTCCCGGTCGCGCGTGCGTCACCCGGTCCGTGATCGCGCGTCTCGCCGCCGCTACCCGGCGACGACCAGCACCGCCGTGTTCTCGCGCTTGTCGGCGTACTGGCTCCCGGCGGGCGGTTTCACGCCCAGTTCGACCGTGCCCTCGTCCTGGTTCGGGCCGAGCGAGGGGTCGAGCGCGAGGACGGCCGTCCCGTTCGGACCCGTCCTCGCGGTCCGGACCGAGTCGAGTCTGGCGGTCCCCTCCGAGGCGACCACGGTCGCGTTCGCGATCCGGTCTCCCTCGGGGCCGACGACCGCCACGGTCACGTTGCTCGCGTCCGGCCCGACCACTTCCGGCGTCGGCCGGACGTCGAGTTCCGTCACCCCAAGCGTCTGGATCCCCGACAGCGTGTTCATCATCACCGCGAGGCTGGCGACTCCCACCACGAGCGCGATGACGAGTCTGATCGGCAGTCCCTCGATGGCCCGTTCGTCCGACGCGAGTGCGCCTGGCTGCATGGCCCGGAGTGGTCCCGTTCCGGGGTATAAACCCTCGCGTGTGCTCGACCGGTCGCCGGGCCGTCGAGTCGGCTCAACCGACCGTCCCCGGAATAGAAAGCCTCGAATAGGGCCTGGGCGTACGTCGATTAGATGGGCGAAACGCACGCGCTCGAACGCCTCGAACCCCTGTTGCTCATCGCGGTCGGGGGGTTCGCAGGCGCGGTCTGCCGGTACGCGCTGTCGCTGTCGGCCCCGGGCGGGTTCCCCTGGGGGACGCTCGCGGCGAACGGCCTCGGGAGCTTCGCGCTCGGCGTGGTCCTCTACGAGCGCCACTTCGTGGACGCGCTGAGCGTCGAGACGCGACTGGTCGTCGGGACGGGCTTTCTCTCCTCGTTCACCACCTACAGCACGTTCGCCGTCGAGACGACGGCGCTGGCCGGTCACCTGGCCGCGGCAAACGTCGTCGCCAACTACGCACTCGGGATAGCGGGCGTGGTCTGTGGCCGCTGGGTCGCGAGGTGGGTCTCGTGAACCCGGCGGTCCTCGTCGGTGCGGGCGGCGTCTTCGGCGCGCTCGCCCGCCACCTCGTCGGCGACCTGGTCGAGACCGAGCGCCGGGACACGCTCGCCGTCAACGCCGCCGGGAGCCTCCTGCTGGGCGCGCTCGCCGCTACGCCAGTCGACGGGTCGGTCGCGCTGGCGCTCGGGACGGGCTTTTGCGGCGCGTTCACGACCTTTTCGACGTTCGCGTTCGAGACTGTCCGGCTGTTCGAGACCGGGCGCCGTCGGCGCGCGCTGGCGAACGCGACCGCGAACCTCGTCGCCGCCCTCGTCGCCGTCGCGCTGGGGACGGCTGTCGCGGGCGCGCTGACCTGACCTGACCTGACCTGACCCGAGTGCTCTCCGGTCCCGTCGTCGCTCCTCCCGCCTGTCAACCCGGCCACGGCTTCGCTCCGCTCCGCTCCCGGTACTGTCCCGGTTTCCCTCAGATCACTGTGATATGTTCCCATACCGGTAGACATATATGCCGGTATGGTATAACGTAGCACGTATGGCGTCCGCACCGAGCACTGACGAGCTGTTCGACGAGTTCCTCGCCCAGCGCGGACACGAGGTCGAGGCGGCGAGCTGGGAGGAGAGTTACAACAAGAAACAGTGTCCCGATTGCGGCGGCCTCCACGAGAATACAGCGACAGAGTGCTCGGTATGTGGCTGGTCGCCGACCTGACCGGCCGGCCTGGAACTTCCCGATCCCGACCGTTTTTCGACTTTTTCCGCCGTTTCCAGCGGGGTCTCCGTTCACACTCGTGAGCCGTGGCTCCTCCCGACTGGGGTTCGAAGAGAGTGGGGGGAATCGAGTAGAGCCGTGCCGGACGGAGTAACGCGCGGAGGGGTTGCGGTGCCGGACCGTCGTGGGTCGAGTCGATTCGTTCCCGCGGTGTCGCGTCGGGATACGACGCGGCCGGATTGGGGGGGAAGGCGCCGGGGAACGGTCCCTCCTGCGGCGTACTCGTGCCGGCGAGGACCGTCGGCGGACGCCGGCCGTGAACCGGCGTGCGAGGGGGAATCGCCGGGTGTCGACGGGAGTGTCGTGCCGGAATTCGAGCCCTCGTTCGGGCCACATCCACGCCCCACCTCGGCACACACGGACGCACACGATGCACGCCGGGTTCCGGTGTCCGCCTTCGGTCCGCACCTGGATATACCGGGGAGGGTTTGATAATTGGGCAGGGGCGTTTTCTCATCGTGAAGTAACTGGCGTACCCTCGAAAGGCCTTAGTAAGGCTCACGAGAAATACGCTGTAGTGGACGACGACGACCGCAGCATCGAAGACATCCTCGACACGATCGGCGACGAGCACGCCCGTCGGGTGCTCGCCGCGATTAGTCGCGAACCGCGGTCAGCGAAGGAACTCAGCGAGGAGTGTGACCTCTCGCTCCCGACGGTCTACCGGCGCATCGAGATGCTCGACGAGTACGACCTCGTCAACGACCAGACGCTCGTGGCCGACGACGGCAACCACTACAAGGTCTACGAGTCGAACTTCGAGTCGACGGTCATCTCGCTGGAGGACGACCAGTACCGGGTGCGGATCTACCGCGAGGAGAACCTCCCCGACCGGTTCAGCCAGCTCTGGGACGACCTCAATCCGGAGTGACCGGCCCGGTCGGGCGTTCCGCGGGTCGCCGGATCCGCTCACGGGCGGACGGCCTGTCGCCCGACCGGCGAAGTTAAGGCGTCGGTGGTGGACAGACGAACCGAGCAGCCATGGTCGACACGGCAGCGGTCCTCAGGGGGGTTCTGGTCGTCATGCGGCTCGCGGTGTTCGGGCTCACGCTCGCCATCACGCTGATCAGCTTCCAGGCCTACCGGAAACGGCCGTCCGAGAAGCTCCAGTACGCCTTTCTCGGGTTCGCCTTCGTCAGCATGGGGGTCGCGATAACCAGCGTCATCACGCAGCTGGGGGTCGCCAACGCGAGGGAGACGGTCCGGATCCTCTTCGGAATGGTCGAGACGGTCCCCTTCATTATCGGGTTCACGATGCTGTATCTCTCGCTGTATCGGTGACTGGCACCGGTCCGGTCCGCGGAGCCGCGTCCGGGTCGGGCTACCGGGCCCCGGTCCGTCGAGCCACGCTCCGGATCGTATCGCCGCCGCCCCGCGGATGGCTCGCTTCCCTGATCCGGTGTCGGACCGCACGAGTTGACCACAATATCGTGGGTCACTAACACTCACACCCCGTCGAAAACGGCCGAGAGACGCGGCGAAGACCACTGTTTCGGGTCGAGCCCAAGCCACGTCGTTTATGAGTGAGCAGCCCCATTCATGGTTCAATGACTGGTTCGTCCACCCAGGTAACGCGCCTGTTCGGTGGTCCCGGGAGCGGGAAGACGACGGCATTGCTCGACAGGGTCGAACAGCTACTCGACGAGAACGACGACGTCGAGTTCCGCGACGTGCTGGTCGTCTCGTACACGCGGGCCGCGGCCGCGGAGATCCGCGAGCGACTCGCCGACCGACTCGACGAGTCGCCCCGCGCGCTACGTGGTAACGTCTGTACGATGCACGCGAAGGCCTACGAACTGCTCGACCTGTCACGGGGGGACGTGGTAGGGGAGTCCGACAAGGAGGAGTTCTGCGACGAGTACGGCATCGAGTACGAGGACGAGTACGAGGGCTCGCGGCGGCGCTCGGCGCGCTCGACGACGATCGGCAACAAGATCATCGCGACGAGCCAGTGGCTCCAGCGCACGCGGCGGGACGTGGCCGACTGGTACGACGTCCCCTTCAAGTGGGACGTCGAGACCGTGCGGCTGCCGCCGGACGTCGACCCCAACGCCCAGACCGGCAACAAGTACACGCCGACCTGGCCCTCCGACGACGACCGCGTGAGCGTCCCCGAGACGATCCGGGCCTGGCGCCAGTACAAGGGCGAACACGGCGTCGTCGGCTTCGCGGACATGCTCGAGCGCGTCAAGCAGCGCTCGCTGGTGCCCGACGTCGACTACCTCGTCATCGACGAGTTCCAGGACATCACGACGCTGCAGTACGCCGTCTACCAGGAGTGGCGGCCGTACGTCCAGAAGGTGCTGATCGCGGGCGACGACGACCAGGTCGTCTACGCCTGGCAGGGCGCCGACCCCGACCTCCTGCTGGAGGAGGACGTCACCGACGACGTCGTCCTGCCCAACTCCTACCGGCTCCCCTCGCGGATCCTCAACGTCGTCAACAGGGAGGTCAGCCACATCGACAAGCGCCAGGAGAAAGACCTCAACCCGCGCAAGGAGGGCGGTCGCGTCGAGGGCGTCCAGAACCCGTCGATGATCGACCTCGTGCGCAACGTCCGCCGGACGACCGAGGAGGACGAGGAGGGCGACGTGATGGTCCTCTTCCGGGCGCGCTACCAGCTGTTCCAGTTCATCGACGAGTTCATCGACGAGGGCATCCCCTTCACCTGCCTGACCGACCAGCGGATGTGGACCGACCGGCTCACGCAGTACGTCCGCGCCATCGAGGCGCTCGACGAGGACGAACCGGTGACCGGCCTGCAGGCCCGGCGGCTGGCGGACATGCTCGCCGACTCGGCGTTCGGGACCGGCGAGCGCGACGACTTCTTCGACGAGCTCGACGCGATGGAGGAGGCCGCCGACGTCGAGGACGTCACCGAACTGTCGGTCGAGCCCGACACCGTCCGGGAGTACGCCCCGTTCGCCCCCGACCCGCGGTCGGCCGCGGACATGCTGCGGAAGGTGACCAGTTTCCAGGAGCGCAGCGTCGAGGCGTACTTCTCGGGGGGGTACGCCGGGATGGACCCCGACCGCGTCCGCGTCGGCACCATCCACAGCGCGAAGGGCCGC
>JBDGST010000110.1:0-5823 GCA_042217365.1 Haloarculaceae archaeon | reverse complement strand
CGTATCAGACAGACGTCACACGGGCAACACACATTACCGTGGCACGAGAGGGGGCGCCCGTGCCGACGGCGACCGAGACATCGACCCGAGACGTGGCCCACAGCCTGTCGGCCGCCGAGACCCTGGACCGATTCGAGACCGACGAGGCGGGCCTCTCGGCGGCGGAGGCGCGCCGGCGACGCGACAGGCACGGCGAGAACGAGATCGCGGCCGGCGGCGGCCGGTCGCCCGTCGCGATCTTCCTCGCGCAGTTCGACAGCGTCCTGATCTGGGTGCTGCTCGCGGCGGCGGCGCTGTCGGTGTGGGCCGGCCACGCCGTGGACGCCGTCCTCATCACGGTCATCGTCGTCGCCAACGGGGTGTTCGGCTTCGTGCAGGACTACCGCGCCGAGCAGAGCCTCGAAGCGCTCCGCGACCTGACCGCGCCGACGGCGCGGGTCCGCCGGGGCGGCGAGACGGTCGAGGTGGCGGCGACCGCCCTCGTGCCGGGCGACGTGATCGAACTGTCCGCCGGCGACGTCGTGCCCGCTGACTGTCGGCTGCTGGACGCGACGGGCTTCGAGGTCGACGAGGCCGCCCTGACCGGCGAGAGCCTGCCCGTCTCGAAGTCGGTCATCCCCGTCGAGGCTGACGCGCCGCTGGCCGACCGTGCGTCGATGGCCTACAAGGGGACCAACGTCACCCGCGGGGCCGCCGTCGCGGCCGTCACCGCGACCGGCGGCGAGACGGAGGTGGGCGCCATCGCGAGCGCGCTCGCCGCCACCGAGGAGACGGAGACCCCGCTGCAGGCGGAACTCGACTCGCTCGGGCGGACGCTCGGGGTCGGCGTCCTCGCGCTGGCCGCCCTCGTCGTCCCCCTGTTGCTGTTGCGCGGCACGCCGCTCCTCCAGACGGGACTGACGGCGGTGTCGCTGGCCGTCGCCGCCGTCCCGGAGGGGCTTCCGGCCGTCGTCACGCTGACGCTCGCGCTCGGCGTCCGGACGATGGCCGACGAGAACGCGCTGGTCCGCCGGCTGCCGGCCGTGGAGGCGCTGGGCTCGGTCGACGTGATCTGCACCGACAAGACGGGGACGCTCACCGAGGGCGAGATGCGCGTCACCCGGGCGTGGGTCTTCGACGAGACGGCCGACCGCGAAGGGCTGGCGCTGGCGCCGTCACCACGGCGGTCATGCTCGGGTTCATGTTTTTCGCCCTCGCGGGCGCGAGCGCCGTCACCCCCTACGCGATGACGATGGTCTTCACCGGCTTCGTCCTCCTGGAGTTCGAGAAGCTCTACGTCATCCGCTGGCTGCGCGAGACGCCGACGCTGTCGAACCGCTGGCTCGCGGGCGCCGTCGGGCTGTCGCTGGCGCTGCAGCTCGCGGTGCTGTACACGCCGCTGAACCGGTACTTCGGGACGGTCCCGCTCGCGCTCGCCGACTGGGGGCTGATCGCCGCCGTCCTCGCGGTCTGTCTCCCCGGCTACCTCGCCGTCGCCGTCGGCGTCCGACGGATCCGCGAGGCGTGAGTGGAGCAGACGACGCGACCCGCGCTTCCCGCGTCGACCGGTCGCCCTACGCCGCCAGGACCGTTCGGTCGGCGGTCCGGGTCAGCCGGTCGGCGACGTGCCCCCGCGTGTGCCGGTCACCCGGGCAGGAGCACGTTGATCCCGGCGACGACCAGACCGGCCAGACCCATCCGGACGGCCGCGACGTACCACCGCTGGCCGGATATAGAGCCCATGTAGGCGCCGAACACGCCGAGTACGCCGACGCCGAGGCCGACGCCGACGACGGCGGCCTCGACCATGCTGAAGACGGTGCCCTCGAACAGGAACGGCAGGAGGGTGATGACGATCCCGATGGCCGGGCCGAGGCCGCTCGCGGTGGCGTGGACGAGGCGCGCGCCGGTCTGCTCGCGCTCGATGCGCGTGTCGTCGAGGTCGGTCAGCATCGCCCGCTCCATGCGCCGGATCTCCGCTTTCGTCTCCGCCCGCTCGATCTCCCAGACGCTCCAGACCGCCGAGGTCCCGAGGCCGACCGCGGCGCCCAGGCCGATCTTGACGACGGTGATCCCGTCGGGCACGCCCGAGAGGACCGCGCCGACGATGACGCCGATACTCGTGAGCGTCCCGTCGAACCCGTTCGAGACGAAGTAGCGCCGGGAGATGGCCCGGACCTCCTCCCGTCCGAGCAGGCGCCGGAAGAGCGCGGGCAGGCGCCGGAAGAGCCCCGGCAGGCGGCCGAGGATCGCGAGCAGCCGGCGGACGAATCGGCGGGGCGACAACCTCGTCACCCGTCCTGGGGCGTGGGGCGGTCCTCGACGACTACGTCCCCGCAGGCGACCTGGTCGATCGAGTGGACCGACCCGCCGAGTGTCTCGACACGTTCCTCGATGGCCCCGTAGTCCAGGTCCGCCCCCTCGAAGGTGAACTTCGCGTTCTGGACCTCCTGGTCGAGTTCGATGAGGGACGCGGTGACGCCCTCGACGCTCTCGACCTCCGACACCCGGCGGGTGAACTCGACCAGCGGCGGGTCGTGGGGTTTCAGTACGTCGACGACCAGCCGGCGAACTGCCGTCATGGTCGACGATTGCGCGGGACGACACCTAAACGTGCCCCTGCCGGCCGCCGTACCCCTTACCCGCGGCCGCCCACCGCGTCCGAGCGGTCGGCGAACCGCGCCTCGTCGACGAAGACGAACTCGCCGTCGACTGCGGTCACGCCGCCGTCGGTCACCGGGTCGTCCCCGACGTGGACGAGGTCCGCTGGGTCGCAATCGAGCGCCTCGGCCGCCGCGAGGAACGCACGACGGTCGGGCTTTCGCCAGCCGCAGTCGACGCTCGTCACGACCGCGTCGAAGCGGGCGCGGTCGACGGTCGAGCGGTCGAGTACCGCCTCGACGAACCCCGGCACGCTGCAGTTCGAGAGCACGCCGACCGGCCCTCGCTCTGCCGCCGACGCGACTGCCGCGCGGGCGCCCTCCCGGGAGGTGACCGTCGACCCGTCCACGAACGCCGACCGCACCGCCGACTCGACCGTCTCCGGCGGGACGTCGACGCCGCGACTGGCCAGGACCGCCCGGACGCGGTCGGGGAGCGGGCGCTCGCTGCCCGCGGGCACGGATCCGCGTGACTCGCCGTAGGCGCTCGCCCAGTCGTCGGGGAGCGCGACCCCCGCGTCCGCGAGCGCCCGGCCGACGGCCGCTGCCGGATCGGCCGGTCTGTCGACCGCCACGAGCGTCCCGAACAGGTCGAACGAAACCGCCACGCGCGAGTCATCGCGGGACCCGCACTTCAAGCGTGCGGTGACGCGGTCGCCACGCTCCGGGGGATCGAGCGGCGCCCGGAACGCACCCGGTGGTGGCGGCGCGAGAGCGGGAAAACGGGCCACCGGTCGGCCCGCGGGTCACGTGGGCACGGGCACGCGCGCCGTGGCTTCGGGCAGGCCTGGGCTGTCCGACAGTCGGTCGGGGGACAGGCGGTGCGTCGGCCGGCCCCGTCGTCCGTCCCCGACCGAACGACTACTTCACCCACTTCGTGCGTCGGATGTCGTAGGTACCACAGACCGGGCAGGTGTGATATTGCACGTTGAACTGTGTCTCACAATTCAGACACATATAGGGCAACGACTCGCGCGACGACAGCCCTGAAGCGCGTTTGGCCCTGTCCAAGACGCCCATCGTGACCACACGATTCGATGGTCCGCTCTCACTAAAAAGAGTCAGGATAGTTCACACCCACAGAGAAGGGCTCTCGAAGGCGATCCTGTGGGACATAAATACTTTGTCCCCACCGGTCGCGGCGGAGCGCGAGCCCATCTCCCGCCCCCGGAAGCCAGCCGCTCGAATATAATCCGGGATACATGTCGACACTAAATCGAGCCGTCGTGTCAGATCCGGGCGAAAGACAATACGTAGTCTGATAGTTTCGGCCGGATCGTTCCAGACCGTCCTCGGCGTCGTCGGCTTCGCCCTCGTCAAGCACCGTGAGCGCGCACCGCGGGCCTGGACGCTGGTCGCGGACCGACTCGACGCTCTCGACCCCGACCGGTCGCGGTCCGGGAGCAACGACGCTCGCGGCGTCCGCGCGCCGGAATCCGACTGATCCGGACTGCTATTGGCCATTTCCGGGTCGGCCGACGAAGCCGTGCTGTCGTACAGCACACAGTTACGGCGGTCCGTATCAGTCGCCGGTCTCGGGAGGGACCCCGGTCGTGCCGAACCACTCGTGCCAGACGGGCTGGAAGGCGTCGGCCGACTCGGTGAGCGACTCCCAGCGGGTCAGTCCTCGCTCCTCGTCGGTGCCCGGGACCGTGTTGTCGAGGAGGAGCGCGGTCAGGCCGATCGCGCCGATGTTCTCGGAGTAGGAGGTCGACCCGCCGGTGCCCATGATCCCCGAGAAGACGTTCATCAGCCCCTCCATGCCGATGCCGTGGTTGATGCGTTGCTCGTTGGGCGCGCCCGCCCCGACGAGGCGCGCGACGGCGTGGTAGTCGCCGAAGCTCTCGATGACCGACGCGAGGACGCCGGCGAACATCCCGATCGCGAAGGAGGCCTCGAACGTCGGCATCCCCCACTGGAACGGGTAGATCGGCATGATCGGACGTGCCTTCACGACGGAGTCGAGCGCGACGTACCCCGGCGTGCCCGAACTGTAGACCCCGGCCACCGACAGCGCGGCGGCGACGACCCAGGCGATCGAGACCCCGAGGATGACCGGGAACAACCGGAAGGTCCAGTGGCGCCCCGAGAGGTACTGCGAGAACGCGACGATGAGAACCAGCGTCAGCCCCAGCAGCCACCAGTTGTTCGTCGCGGCAGTGATCTGTGGCACGTCGAACAGCGCGAGGCCGATGAGTGCGATCGTCGGGGCGATGGTGACCGGGGTTATGTACCGTCTGACCTTGCCGACGATCCCGAAGTAGCCGATCGCGACCTCGACGAGCGCCGCGACGATGATCGCGCCCTGGAGCGCCCTGAGCCGCGTCTGCCAGAGCGGCGCGCCCGCCGTCGCACCCGTCCCGATGGCGGTGACGATGGCCAGCGCCGGCGCGAGCATCGAGAACGGCGCGCCCTGGACGATGGGATACCGGTTGCCCAGCGTCGTCTGGGCCAGCGTCGCGACCCCAGAGACGACGAAGAAGGTGCCGACGAACCGCGCGGTCACGTCCGTCGGCATCCCCATCGCGCCCGCGAGGATGAGCGGCACCGCCACGTTCGCCCCCACCATCGTCAGGTAGTGCTGCAGTCCGAGCACCACCGACGCCGACAGCGACGGCCTGTCTTCGATCCCGTACTCCACGAACGACGACTCCGATCCCGACTCCGAATCCATGGTTTCGTACCCGTTGCTGGCCGATCCGCGGAACGAGTCAAAAAGAACCCGTTATCCGCGTGCTCGAACACCTCCGATATCGGGGGTCTTGACGGCTGGTACGGGAATACCCGGAGACAGGATCTCCGCGTCCGGGTGCGACCGCCACTCCGCGTCCAGGTGCGAATGGCTCACGCCGGCCACCCCGTTTCAGCTACAGGATTCGCCGGACGGCGCGGACCCCCGGCTTGATTCCAGTTGAACTCACCGAATCGAGGCGATTCGCGCGAACTCGATTCCGGGAGTAGCGCCCTCAGTACCCCAGAGAATAGCCGCGTCGCTCTCTGTCGTGCTTCGACGGGATACCGAGTCCGCCCTCCCCGATTTGAACGAGCCGAGACGTTCCTGCTCGGCCGACGGCCTGCGCCGGCTGCGACTCGTCGGCTCAAATCGGCTCGGCTGGACGTGCTTTCCGCTCGCCGTATTGCCTCGCGGAAAAGCAGTCCGCCCTCCCCGATTTGAACGGGGGAC
>JBDGST010000074.1:0-5904 GCA_042217365.1 Haloarculaceae archaeon | reverse complement strand
CCGTCGGCCCCGCGGGGATGCCTTCGCCGTTCGCCTCACCCTTCTCCGGGGCCGACCGGTTCGTGGCTCGCCCGGTATCCCTCGTCCGTCGAGACGACGTCCTCGACCGCGTAGAGGCGGATCCGCCGCTCCTGTTTCGTCCGGACGGGGAACTCGTAGTGCTCGGCGTCGTAGGCGAGTTCGCCGCCGCCCTCGCGGGTCTCGCGGACGAACTCCCGGTGGTCGGCCAGGCGCTCCTCGACGACCGACCGCGAGAACTCCGGCGCCGCGTCGACGCGGTCGGCGAACACCTCGGCGAACGCGGGTTCGCGCTCGTAGCCCGCCGAGTGCCGGCCGGCGACCATCGCGGCGAGCCCGGTGGTTCCGGTGCCCCAGAACGGGTCCAGCACCGTGTCGCCGTAGGCCGAGTACATGTTGACCAGCCGGTAGGGCACTTCGAAGGGGAACGCCGCCGACCGGTCGCGCAGGTCGTCGCGCTCCAGCGCCTGGTGCTCGCCGCGCAGGTCCGTCCAGACGTCCGAGAACCACCGGTTGCGCTCCTCCCAGAAGTACGCCGCCTCGTAGCGGCGGTCGTCGCCCGGCGGGAACGACCGGCGCTCCCCGTTGCGGAACACGAGGACGTGCTCGTGTTCGAGCGTCACGTAGGCGTTGGGCGGCACCATCCCCGAGCCCATGAACTTCGCGGCGCTGTTGGCGGGCTTGCGCCAGACCACGTCCGGCAGCGGGTCGAACCCCAGCGACTCGAAGGCCGCGGTGACGCGGACGTGGTTGGGGTAGACCCGGAACCGCCCGTCGACGGTCCGCGTCGCGTCGCCGACGTTGACGCAGGCGACCCCGCCCTCCACGAGGACCCGCTCGACCTCCGCCCAGACCTCGTCGAGGACCGCGTGCATCCGGTCGAACGCCCGCTCGCCGTCGCCCTCGGCCAGCGCGTCCCCGACAGCGGGGTCCATGGCCGCGAAGGCTTCGTCCCACATCTCGATCATCGGGTAGGGCGGCGAGGTCACGACGAGTTCGACCGAGTCGTCGGCCAGCGCGTCGAGGCTGCGGGCGTCCCCGACGACGACGCGGTGGGTCGTCTCCATACTCCCGGCGTCGTCGCCGTCCCCCTTCATTGGGTCGGTTGGCCGCCTGTGCCGTCCGGCCGCGCTTCGCCGTCCCCCGTCGAATCGCTCACCGGCGCGAGGCTCTCGGCGACCCACCGAATGACAAACTTTAGTAACTGAGCGGTAGTCGATTAATACATGACCGTTGTCAGCGTCTCGATGCCGGACGAATTACTGGAGCGGATCGACGGCTTCGCGGACGAACACGGGTACACGGGGCGGAGCGAGGTCGTCAGGGAGGCCGCCCGGAAACTGATGGACGAGTTCGAGGACAAGAAACTGGAAGACCGGGAGCTGATGGGCGTCGTGACGGTGATGTTCGACTACTCCTCGTCGGCCGTCGAGCAGCGGATGATGAACCTCCGCCACGACTACGAGGGGCTGGTCGCCTCGAACGTCCACAGCCACGTCGGCGACCACTACTGCCTGGAACTGTTCGTCCTCGAAGGGGAACTCGAAGACATCTCGACGTTCGTCGGGAAGATCCGCGCGACCCAGGACACGCTCTCGATCGATTACTCGGTGATGCCGGTCGACCGGATCGGCCCGATGGCCTGACGGGTCGTGGATCGACGGACTGCCTCTCGGACGGACGTTCAGCGTCTCGGCCCTGTTGTGTCTCGGTCCTGCTACGTCTCGGCCCTGCTGCGTCTCGAATGCGGAGTCCGCTGACGGCCCGGGTGCCGCCAGCCGTTCCCGTCCCCGCAGGGGTCACATGTACGCGGCGTCCCAGCGGGTCGGTTTGCGGGCGTTCCCGCAGTCGTCACACTCGATCCGGCCCATCGGGTCCATCGCGTTCGCGAGCGCCCCGCAGTTCGAGCAGTAGTAGCCGTACTTCTCGGTGCAGGCCCGGTCGGCGTAGACGACGTGGAAGTGAGCGATAGAGCCCGTCTCGGACTCCCCGTAGTCGACGTACAGCGGTTCCCCGTCGCGGTCGACGACCTCGATCTCGCCGGCGCCGCTCTCGACCCACATGTTCTCGACGAACGTCCGGTCGCCGATCTCGACCTCGCCGCGGCCGGCCCACTCGAAGCCGTGGGCCTCGAAGAACGAGTTGCCCGTGGCGTTGTCCTGGAGGACGCGCCCGTAGATGCGCTCGGCGCCGGCGGCCTCCAGCCGCTCGCGGGTCTCCGCGAGGACCCTGCTCCCGACGCCCTCGCCGCGGTACGCGGGGTCGACGTGGAGCCACAGGAGCGTGGCCTCACCCCCCTCCGAGAGAGCGCTCTCGGAGAAGCCGACGACCTGCTCGTCGACCGTCGCAACGAGGTAGAGCCTGTTGTCCTCTTCCAGCGTTTCCTCCAGTTGCACCTCGTCGTACCACGCCTCTATCGCGGCCGTGATCTCCCCCGGACTCAGCGAGTACGACGCCTGGATCGACCGCCGGGCGACGTCCCGGATGGCCGGCCTGTCTGCCGGCGTCGCCGTTCTGACGTCCATACCTCCTCTTTGGCAGACAGTCGCATAAAACCCGAGGCGACCGTCCAGTTTTGCCGGCCGACCGTTCCGTCGCGAGGGCTCCCGCGGCGGTCCGAGGGGACACACAGGATTGTCGTAACGCCTAAGAGTCGAAGACGCCTTTCTTCCCGTAAGATGATTGATGAACGTACGGTCGGGAGGTGGTTCCGTGGGCGTCGAGATTAGGGAGTCGCCGGTCTCGGACGGGGAGTTCGAGGAGATGAAGTCCTTCGTCCACGACTACCTGGCCGCGAGCGTCGAGAGCGAGGACGACGGCGGCCGCATGCGGTGGTACCCGTGGCACTCCGCGGAGTACCGGTTCAGCCACATCCTGAACGTGGTCGACCTCGCGGCGGAGATCGCCCGCGAGGAGGGGGCGAACGTCGACGTCACCCGGGTCGCCGCGCTGTTTCACGACATCGCGAAACTGGAGGTCGACCAGGACGAACACGCCGGCGAGGGCGCGCGGATCGCCCGCGAGTACCTGACGAGCCACGGCGACTACCCGGCGTCGTTCGTCGACGAGGTGTGCGCGGCCATCGAGCGCCACTCCTACCAGGGCCCCCTCTCGGACCTCCCGCTGGAGACGCGGTGTCTCATCGAGGCGGACCTGCTCGACAAGGTGGGCGCAAACGGCACGGCGCTCATGCTGTTGCGCATGGGCTACGAGTCCCGCACCCACGTCGACGCCGCGGAGATGGTCGGTCGCGTGCTCGAACGCGGCCAGGACGCCCGGGAGCGCGTCCAGTCCGACGCCGCGCAGTCCATCATCCACCGGCGGCTCAAGCGCGTCAGGTGGTTCAAGGACTGGCTCGAAACCGAGGTCGCGATCGACTGCTCCGAGGAGTTCGACGCGTACCGGAACGGCGGCTCCGAGTGAGCGCTCACCACGCGAGCGTCCCCGCCGCCGACCACAGGAACGTGACGCCAAAGCCCGCGAGGACGAGCGCGGAGAGACCGGCGACGGTCGGGGCGAAGGAGTCGACCCGGTTCCCGACCCGGACGAGCGTCGCCGGGAAGCCGACGATCCAGACCACGATGCCGCCGAACAGACCGACGAGCAGCGCCGGGCTGCCGGTCCGGACGACGAGCGTCCCCGCGAGTTGCGACCCGACGGCCGGCAGGTGAGAGAGCACGTCCAGCGTCCCGGGCCGGAGCAGTCCGACCCCGACGGTCAGCCAGAACAGGATCTGGTAGGGGTTGGTGAGCGCCAGCAGGAACGCCTTCCTGAAGCCGCGGCTCTCCGGGGCGTCGGTGGGGTCGCCGTCGTCCTCGGCGGTGAACGTCTCCCTCGCGTCGCGGACCGCGCCGGCGGCGAAGTACAGCATGAGGAGGCCGCCGACGCCCACCATGCCCGCGCGGACTGCCGGCGCACCGTCGAGAAAGGCGACAACGCCCAGCACCGAGAGGACGAAGAATATCAGGTCCGCTGTCATCGCACCCAGGCCGGCGGTGAAGCCCGCGAACCAGCCGCGGACGACGCTCTCCTCCGCGATGACGGCGTTCATCGGGCCAGGTGGGGCGGCCAGCGCGAGGCCGAAGACGGCGCCGGCGACGAAGGTCAGCGGTGTCGTCCCGAGCGGCATTCGGCCCCGACTATCGGCCGCGGCGCCAAAAGCGTCCTGTCTCCGTCCCGGGCGGGGCGGCTATCGACCGAGGGCGGGTCCGCGACATCGTCCGCCCGTCGGTCGCACGGTCGGTGGCGGGCGACGGATGCGATCCGTATCAGTGGTACATCCCCATCGTCTGTGCGCGAGTGCTCTCCTCGCCGGCCTCCTGCATCTGCTTTGCGAGTCGCTCCCGCGCGGCGCTGATCTCCTCGGCCTGCTCGACGAGGGAGTCGGTTTCGACCTCGACGCCGGCGATGGGCTCGACGGCCTCGACGAGGATCGCCCGCGCGGCCTCGGGGTCGGGGAAGTTCGCGTCGGACTCGGCGACCAGCCCCAGCGCGTCGAGGTCGCCGCGCTGGGCGTGGTGGAGCAGCGCACCGGTCGGTCCGCTGATGACGCCGCTCTGGGCGGGCGGGTCGATGTCGTGGTCGTCGAGCAGCGCCCGCGCGTCCTCCCCGCTGGCGACCCCGTAGAGGTTCGGGACGCCCGACTTCTCGCCCGGTAGCCCGGACAGGTACAGCGCAGTGGCGTCCGTGTCGGCGAGCCAGCCGGTCAGGCAGCCGGCGAACTCGTCGGCCGCGCTGGGCGAGACGGGGACGTCGCTCTTGAGGGCCAGGAGGTCCCGCTCCTCGTCGGCGTAGATCCGCACCGGCGGGCTGTAGTCCGGCGACCCCCCGGTGAACACCGCCACCTCGGGGAGCCCCTCGCAGTGACAGGTGGCGTAGTGGGTCATCTCCAGCGCGTCGACGAGGTGGTCGACCGCTATCTTGCCGACGAGGCCGACGCCGGGCAGCCCCTCGACCAGCGTCGGCGCCTCGAGTTCGACGTCGTCGCGGATGACTTCGACGTGTGCCATACCGGAAACCGGGTCCGCTGGCGCCTAAAAGCTACGGCGGAAACGGCGTCCGCCCGCGCCTGAAAGCTTCGGCGGACGGCGCCTCGGGGCCGCGTCCGCGTCGCAGCGGACCGCCGCGAGACGAACGGGTTAAACCCGGGCCGGGGTAACCCTCCCCCGATGGAAGCACTGGAGCGGTACGCCCCGCTCGTCGACGACGTCGACGCGTTCCTGTCGGCCTGCGAGCGTCCACTCCCGTCGATGGTCCGGGTGAACACGATCAAAGCGACCGTCGACCGGGCGCGGGACGCGCTGGCCGACGAGGGGATCGCGGTCGAGTCCCGCGACTGGCACGACGGCCTGTTCGCGCTCCCCGGCGACGACCCGGGGACGAACTGGCCGTACGTCCACGGCTGGCTCCACGGCCAGGAGGAGGTGTCGGCCGTCCCGGCGGGGGTGCTCGACCCGCAGCCGGGCGAGCGCGTCTGGGACGCCTGCGCCGCGCCGGGGAGCAAGACGACCCAGCTCGCGGCGCTGATGGACGACGGCGGCCTGCTCGTCGCGACCGACAACAACCTCGGGCGCATCTCGGCGCTGCGCTCGAACGCGGAGCGGCTGGGCGTCACGAACGTCGCAATCACCCACGAGGACGCGCGGAACCACTCGCTGAAGCCGTTCGGGGGCGAGCCATACGACCGCGCGCTCGTCGACGCCCCCTGCTCGTGCGAGGGGACCGTCCGCAAGAACCCCGACGTCCTCGAGGACTGGTCGATCGACCACGTCCGCGGCATCGCGGGCGTCCAGAAGGGAGTGCTCCGCCGGGCCGTCCAGGCCACGAGGCCGGGCGGGACGGTCGTCTACTCGACCTGTACGTTCGCGCCCGAGGAGAACGAGGCCG
>JBDGST010000022.1:0-5997 GCA_042217365.1 Haloarculaceae archaeon | reverse complement strand
TCGAGTACTACACCAAGATGTTCCGCTACGGCATGCCGCCCCACGCCGGCTGGGGCCTGGGCGGCGAGCGCCTCGTGATGACGATGCTCGGGCTCGAGAACATCCGCGAGGCCGTTCTGTTCCCGCGAGATCGCCAGCGGCTCTCTCCGTAGAGGGGCTCGATCTCGCAGCGGTCCTGCTCGCCGACGTCTGAGCCCGTAGGGCGCGAGGGCGCGAGTCCGACTACTCCCCGATCTCGCCGACCGCCTGCTCGCGGAGTTCGCCGGTCATCCCCAGGCCGTGGTCGTCCATCCGGCGGACGATCCGTTTCGCCTGGGCCCGCGAGAGGTACTTGTCCTCGATCGCGGCCCGGACGACGACCCCGAACCCGCTGGTGACGGTCGCGCCCAGGCCCTCCGCGAGCGTCCGCAGTCGGCGGTCCTCGGAGACGACCCCGACCGCGGTCCGGTCGTCCGGGTCCGCGTGGGCGAGCACGCCGGCGAGGATCGCGGCCTCGTGGGTCCCCGCTTCGACGCCCAGCACGTCCGTCGCCCGCTCGTAGGCCCGGTCGGGGACCGCCTGCGAGACGTCGGCCTCGTCGACGAAGTCGGCGAGTCCCGTCTTTGCGGGGTCGGTCGTGACCTGCTCCGCGACGGCCTCGGGGACGACCAGCTGCCCGTCGAGGTGTTCCAGCAGGTCGAGCTCGCCGACCGTGCCGAGCGAGTACGCCGACGTCGGGCCGACGTACACGCGCGTCATAGCTCCTGGGCGGCGAACGCGTCGTCCGAGACGTCGGTCGCCGACAGCTGGAGCGTCAGGTTGCGCTCGTCGGCGATCTCGATCCACTCGGCGACGGTGACGTCGGCGATCCGCGCCGCCTCGCCGACGGACGCGTCCCCGGCCTGGTAACGCTCGACCGCGCGCCGGATCCGCAACTCGCGTAGCCCCTCCCGGAGCGCCTTCCGGATGGTCGTGCTGCGGTCGTCGTCGAGCAACTCCGCGACCGCGTCCAGTTCCTCCTTCTCCTCGCTCGGAAGCCTCGCGCTTACCGACGGCATGTCTGTATCCGCTGTGATACTGCGGATACACAAAACTGTGCGGGGTACCTGTCAGCGCGGCTGACGGTGCGGCGGACCCGGGGGACCCGGGAGACCCGCTGTGGCCTCACGGGCGGGGGTGGGCGATCCGACGACTCGACCGCCGCCGGAGGCGGACACGAAAAGGCTTACTCCGGGGCCCGACTGGGTCGAACAATGACCGACGTCGCACAGGCGTTCGTGCCCGGACACGTGACCGGCTTCTTCACCGTCGACCGGGACGACGACCCGACGATGGCCGGCTCGCGCGGCGCGGGGGTCGCCCTCTCGGACGGCGTGACGGTCACCGTTCGGGCGAGCGACGACCGCGAGGTAGTCCTCGACGGCGAGGCGGTCACCGTCGAGGCGGTCGACCGCGTCCTCGACGCGTTGCGCGTCGACGCGAGCGTGCAGGCGGTGTCCGACCTCCCGGTGGGCGCGGGCTTTGGCGTCTCCGGCGCGCTGGCGCTCGGGACGGCGCTGGCAGCGAACGACGCCTTCGAGCGCGCGCTGTCGGCGTACGAACTCGCGACCGTCGCCCACGGCGCGGAGGTCCAGGCCGAGACCGGGCTCGGCGACGTGGTCGCCCAGCGCCACGGGGGCGTCCCGATCCGCCTGGAGCCCGGCAGCCCACAGCACAACAGGATGGACGCGGTGCCCGACCGGGCGCGCGTCGAGTACGTGACCGCCGGCGAACTCTCGACCGCCGAGGTCATCGGCGGCGACGTCGAGGAGCTGACCCGGGCCGGCGAGCGGGCCCTCTCTGACCTCGTCCAGGAGCCGACGCTGTCGACGTTCGTGGAGGCGTCGCGCCGGTTCTCCCGGGAGGCCGACCTCCTGACCCGGTGGGTCCACGACGTGGTCACGGACGTCACCGAGGCAGGCGGCGAGGCCGCGATGGGGATGCTCGGCGAGACGGTCTTCGCGCTCGGGACCGGGCTCTCCGACGCGGGCTACGACCCCGAAGTCTGCCAGGTCGACCCGACCGGGGCGACGCTGCTCCCGCCGCCGGAGGGTGCGCTTCCGGAGTGAAGGGACTCGCTCCCGTCGGCCCCTCCGACGAGGGGGGCGCGCTCCGCGGTGCGGTCCGCCGAGAAGCGAGCGCTTTTCGGCCACGGCCCGCGTCGGTTCGACCATGACCGACGTCGACGTCCCGGAGAGCCACCCCCGGTACCACTCGTTACTGACTCGCCACCGCATCGAGGAGGGGGTCGACGAGGGCATCACCTCCCGTCAGGGGCTCATCGCCCAGGGGCGGGGCGAGGCCTTCGACTACCTGCTCGGCGAGGAGACCATCCCGAGCGCCGACGCCGCCGAGCGCGTCGCCGCCGCGCACTTCCTGCTCGCGGACCATCCCGTGATTTCCGTCAACGGCAACGTCGCCGCGCTCGTCCCCGGGGAGGTCGTCGACCTCGCCGAGGCGACCGGCGCCGACCTGGAGGTCAACCTCTTCAACCGGACCGAGGAGCGCATGCGGGCCATCGCCGACCACCTCCGCGAGCACGGCGCCGACGAGGTCAAGGGGCTCGAAGCCGACGCGCGCATCCCGGACCTCGACCACGAGCGCGCCAAGGTGGACAGCGACGGCATCGCCGACGCCGACGTCGTGCTCGTCCCCCTGGAGGACGGCGACCGGGCCGAGGCGCTCGCGAAACTGGGCAAGACCGAGGTGGTGATCGACCTCAACCCGCTCTCGCGGTCCGCCCGGGTCGCGGACGTCCCCGTCGTCGACAACGTGATCCGCGCCGTCCCGAACGTCGCGGCCCACGCCCGCGAACTGCGTGACTCGGACAGAGAAACCCTCGAACGGATCGTCGAGACGTTCGACGCCCGGGCGACGCTCGAAGCGGCCGAACGGCGGATCCGCCAGGGAGGGGAGTAAGTCCGCCAGGGCAGGGACTGAGTCCGCCAGGGCGGGTACCAGGCACTCCAGATCGAGCGCTGGAGAAGCGCGACGCGATCCACGCGGTGGTACCGATTCCAGGACTGCAACGGTGTCAGTTCCGGGACAGCGGCGACGCCGGTCCCGGAGAGTGGCCAGGCCGGTCCCGGACCGGGGCGGCGTCCGCTTATCGAGAGCGGGCGGCGTGGAACCGAGGGACCACGATAGTCCGGATGACGGTGAGTCCGGCGTACAGGAGGACGAACCCGGCGGCGACCTCCCAGAGGCCGAGCGTCAGCTGGCCGGCCGAGAGGTTCTGGACGCTCGCGAGCTCCGCGAGCGTGCCGAGCGCGGTCAAGACGCTCGCCAGCACGGCGTAGGAAACCACGCCGACGAGCTCCCCCTGCGGTTCGGCGATCAGTTCTCGCATGCGAGACCGTATGCTGGAGACCGTCATATGCTTTCCGAGTCGAGGATCGAGCGCCGCCGCGTCGCCGGGGAGCCCGCGTCCGGACGAGGGACACCCTGAATAGTCAGCCGCGTGAACGGTCTCGCATGTTCGGTCCCGTTCCAGTGACCGAGGTGATGCGCACTCCCGCCGAGACGACCGCGCCCGACGCGACCGCGCTGGCGGCTGCCCGGCGACTCCGCGACGCCGACGTGGACTCGCTCGTCGTCGTCGAGGACGGTACGGTCGTCGGTATCGTCACCGAGTCCGATGTCCTGAGCCTGGTCGTCGAGGGCGGCGACGTCGCCGAGACGCCGGTCGAATCGGTCATGTCGGCACCCGTCCACACCGTCGACACGGACGCGACCGTCGTCGCCGCCGCCGAGGCGCTCCGCGAACGCGGGGTCGAGGAGCTCCCGGTCGTGGCGGACGGCGACCTCGCAGGTATCGTCACGACCGCCGAGATCGCCGACTACTTCCCGCACGTCAGGCGGCCGCTCGGCGAGGCGGGCGCCGGCGACGACGAGACGCTCGTCCGCGAGACGTCCCGCCGCGACCTCGCCTACGAGGAGGACGACTGGGAGTTCGAGTACGTCGGTCACGAGGACGCGGTCGACGTGGGCGACGTCGTCCGCTTCTCGAAGCCGCTCGACGACGCCGAGGTCGAGGCGTTCGCGGACGCCAGCGGCGACACGAACCGCCTCCACCTCGACGACGGGTACGCCGCGGGGACGCGGTTCGGGCGCCGGATCGTCCACGGGACGCTCGTCGCGGGCCTCGTCAGCGCCGCGCTCGCCCGACTCCCCGGGCTCGTCATCTACCTCTCCCAGGAGGTCAGCTACCTCGGCCCCGTCGACGTCGGCGAGCGCGTCAGCGCGGAGTGTACGGTCGTCGAGGAGCTCGGCCGCGACCGCTACCGACTCGCGACCACCGTGACGGGCGCCGACGACGAGACCGTCGTCGACGGCGAGGCCGTCGTGATGATCGACCCGGTCCCCGATGCGGCGTGACCCGACCGCCCTCCCGGCGAACGCGGCGTGCCCCGACCGCCCTCCCGGAGAGACGCCGCGTGCCCCGACCGCCCCCGCAGCGAGGTCACCCGACGAAAACCGCGACGGCCGCGAACAGCACGAGCACGCCCAGGACGTCACAGACGTTCGTGACGACCGGGATCACCACGTCGTCCGGGTCGAGTTCGAACCGGTAGGCGCCGTAGGTCGCGACCAGGGTCACGGCGACGGCGAGCACCGACAGCGCCGCGCCGCTGGTCGTCGCGACCGCGAGGACGGTCCCCAGGGCGAGGCGAGCGCCGCCGGTCAGTTCGGCCGCGGCCCACGCGCCGGCCCCGACGAGCGGGAAGACCGTCAGCGCCAGCGCGACCGTCGCCAGCGCGTTCCCGGCCAGCGCGTCGTCCGCGGGGGTGAACGAGAGCGTCCCGAGGTGGAACGCCGTCGAGAGCCGCGCCGCGAGGACGCTCCCGAGGTTGCCGGCGGTCCCGATCGTGACCGGTACGAGCACCAGCAGCGACGGGGACCGGAGGAGCCGCGCCTCGAACGACTGCAACACCAGTCCGCTCCCCACCTCCACGAGCGTCAGCACGAGCAGGACCGGCAACATCGCCCGCGTTATCCCCCGGACCGTCCACTCGGTCGGCACTACCGACCACCTCCGCGCCGTTCGGGCCACTCGGTCGGCACTACCGACCACCTCCGGGGCGGCCCGGGAGCGACGGGAGCGCGCCGTCGGGGAACCGCGAACGGTCCCGTCACGCGAAACACCCACCCTCGGCGACGAGGAGGACGGCGCGTGCCGCCAGCAGCAGGAACGCGACGCCGAACACGTCGCCGGCGGTAGTCACGACCGGGCCGACCACCGTGTCCGGGTTGTAGCCGCGGCGGAAACCCAGGAACACCGCGACGACGACGACCGTCGCCAGCGCGACCCCCGAGAGGAGTCCGGAGAGAAGCGCCACCCCGAGCAGGACGTGCGGACCGGCGACGCACCGTCCGGTCCTGGCGAGGACCAGGAAGGCGACGCAGGCGGCGAACCCGCTGGCGAGTAGGCCGTTGGCGAGCGCCGCAGCCACGGCACGGCGGAGGCGCTCGTCGCCGCGGAACCGTGGTCGGATCAGCCCCTGGTGGAGCGCCGTCGAGAGGCGGGCACCGAGGGACCCGTAGACGTTCCCCCGGGTCGCGAGCAGGGCCGGGACGAGCACCAGGAGCCCCGGCACCGCGCGGAGTTCCGCGCGCATCCCCCCGAGCACGACCCCGGCGAGCAATCCGCCGAAGACGCTCGTCGCCAGCGCCGGCAACCCCTCCCTGTAGGCCCGGGCTGCCGTCTCGCGGACGCTCATCTATCGACCGGGTCGGCGGCCAGCGGGAAAAAGCACCCGACCCGGTCGACCGCACGCCGTCGTGTGGCCGATCCGGCAACGACTTCCAGCGGTCCGTAGCGGAGCAGCGGCTCGCGGACGGCAAGAACGGAGAGAAACGCCGCCGACTACAGCAGCCCCGTGTTCTGGAGCTTCATCAGGTCCTCGGTGTCGAGGGTCTCGCCTTCCTTGAACTTCTGGTAGATCTCCTCGGCCTCCTCGCGGGCGGCCTCCTCTTTCT
>JBDGST010000051.1:0-6284 GCA_042217365.1 Haloarculaceae archaeon | reverse complement strand
GGCTGAGACTCCCACGGAGGAAACCGCGCCGTTCACGGCGCGGAGGATGTCATCGCTCGACCATGTCGCCCGCGACTCACACCTGCACCTGCGGCGCGACCCTGCGGTACAAGCAGGACATGAAAAAGGAGGCCGGCGGCGTCTACCCGACCTGGAAGTGCCGGGACTGCGGGACCCCGGTCCCGGGAACCGTCGCCGAGCGGATCCGTCACCAGCACCCCTCGTGACGGTCGTCGACGCCCCCTCGGCGGGCGGACCGGGACGTGACGGCGGTCACGAAGCGAGCGTCGGGAACAGCGCGGTCACGAACACGACGACCAGCCACGCGAGGAAGTTCCACCACGGGACGCCCCGGTAGCGCGGACGCGAGACCGGCGACTCGGGGTAGGACCACGCGCCGCGTTCGACCATCCGCGGGTCGACGGCGACGTTCACGGCGGTCGCCAGGACGGCGGCGAGCGCGGCCGCCCGGACCCCCATTGCGACGAGCAGCGCGAGCCGGTAGAACAGGTACACCGTCGCCGGCCAGGCGGCAACCACGGAGACGGGCACTGACGCGACCTGGGGCGACAGGCGGTGCCGGAGCAACCCCGCCCGGACTCCGACGAACTCCAGCGCGAACGCCAGCAGCGCCCCGCCGAGAAACAGCGCGGCCGTCGCCCGGAGGGGCCAGGTCGCCAGCGCGTGCGCCAGCGCGACCCCCGCCATGACCAGATTCGACGCCTGGAATCGACGGTGCGCGGCCTCGCGTGACCGGGCGATGGTGTCCATCGACTCGGAGAACGGCGTCGCCCCCCCCTACGGGTTTCGGAACCGGTCGCTGACGGCGTCCGCCGGAGGAACAGTACCAAGGGGCACCGTCCCGGAGTATCGGTATGGCCATCGGCGGCGGCGGGAAAGACCTGGAGTGCCGGTGCACTCGCTGCAAGTACAACAACAACGGGCAGTGCGGGTACCAGGGGCGCGTCCTCATCGACAGCAACGGGGAGTGTGACTCCCGCGAGGACGGGTTCGGGCGCGACCGCGGGCCGTACTGACCGGGGACGGCGTCCCGTCGGCCGGGTCGACCCCCACTACGGCGATCAGGGCGCGTAGGTCCCCTCGAGCTGCGTCTGCGCGACGACTTGCCCTTCCATCGCCCTGCCGACCTCGCGCTTGCCCGCCGATGCCGGGAGGTCGAGCGTCGCGTCGAGGGCGTAGAGCTTGAACCGATAGGTGTGCGCTTCGTCCGGCGGCGCGGGTCCGCCGTACCGGCGGTTTCCGAAGTCGTTTTTCCCCTGGACGGCCTCGCTCGGGTTCCAGCCTTCCGGGATCTCCGTCCGGGATGCCGGTATATTCCAGACCAGCCAGTGGAGCCACACTTCACCGGCTGGTTCGACGGCGTCCGGGTCGTCCACGATCAGGACCAGCGACGACGCGTCCGAGGGGACCCCGGATATCGACAGCGGCGGGTTGACGTTCTCGGCGTCGTGCCCGTACTTCTCGGGGATCCGCTCGCCGTCCCCGAACGCGGGGCTCGTGAGTTCGAGGTCCCCCGTCTGCGCGGCGTCCCCCACGGCCGGGTTGTCCGCCGAGGGCGTCGGGGTCCCGGTTCCGCCGCCGTTCAGCCCCTGACACCCGGTCAGCGCCGCGAGTGCCGTCAGAACCGCTCGGCGTCGCATGCGAATGCGCTCGGGCATCGTCATGAGCTCCGTCGGGACCGGGCAAAAAACGCGGGGGCGACTCCGTCGGGCCCCGACAGAAACCCGGGCGCGACGAACTGGAGAACAGCGAGATCGTGGCCCCGGCCGGTCAGCCGGTGAACTTGTGATACCGCATGCCCTTGTGTTTCATCTCGTTGTGCCGCTCCTCGAGGACGGAGTAGACCGCGCCGTGGGGCGCGCCGTCGAGGATCATCTCGGCGGCCTCGCGGACGGCGTCGACCTGTTCGGGCTCGCCGATGATCCCGAGCGTCGAACCGTAGATGACGACCGAGGCGCCCGTGAGTTCCTCCATGAGTTCGCGGGTCCGGCCGTCCTCGCCGATGAGGCGGCCCTTGTGGCGGGTGAGGTCGTTCTTGTTGCGCGAGGCGGCCTCGATGTCGATGACGTCGAACATCATCATCTCGCCGTCGAGCAGGCCCATGGCCTCCTCGGGGGCGAACCCGCGGCCGATGGCTTTCACGATGTCCGGCCCCTTGAGCGCCGTGACCGGGTCCCCCGTCGTCTCGACCGCGACCTGGCCCGTCTCGCTGTCGACGTCGAGGCGCACCTCCGCGCGGTCCTCGATCTCGCGCATCGTCTCACCCCCCTCGCCGATGAGCGCGCCGATCCGGTCCTGCGGAATCTTCACGTGTTGCATGCCACAGGATAGGTGACTACGTCCTTTTAACGCTTCGTTACGACGACCGGGCGGGCCGCTCACTCGTACCGGAGCGCGTCGATCGGGTCGACGCGGGCGGCCCGCCAGGCCGGGTAGAGACCGGCGACGACGCCGACGAACACGCCCACCCCGACGGCGATGGCGAACCACCGCGGCGCGAGGACCAGCGGGATCTCCGCATACTGGGTCGCGACCCAGCCGCCTCCGATCCCGGCGGGGACTCCGCCGAGCGCGCCGAGCGCGCCCAGGAGGATCGACTCGGCCAGGAACAGCTGCATCACGTCGCGGTTGCGCGCGCCGACGGCCTTCATGATCCCGATCTCGCGGGTGCGCTCGGTCACGCTGACGAGGGTGATGTTCGCGATGCCGACCGCGCCGACGACCAGCGCGATGACGGCGATCCCGGTCACGAAGCGGGTGAGCCGTGTGACGATCCGCTCGATACGGTCGACGAGGTCGCCGCTCGTCCGGGCCCGGACCGCGTAGCCGGCGGGCGCGAGGGCGGCGGCGTCGGCCCGGTCGCCGTGCAGGTACGCCCGGACGGCCGTCCGGACCTCGGTCGTCCGCGCGGGGTCCGCGACGACGGTCACCTGCGGGTAGACGAACTGGTTGACGCCGACTGCCGGGCTCTGGACGACCGTCCGGTAGAACGGGTCGACCGGCAGGAACACGCGCGGCCGGTCGCTGAACGCGCTGAAGGGGAGTTGCCCGCCGCTCCCGTTGACGACGCCCGCGACGGTCACGGTCGTCTGCTCGCCCGACTGCAGCGTGATCGTCAGGTTCTCCCCCGCAGTGACGTTGCCGAACGCCCGGGCGGCCGTGCGGTCGAGGACCGCCTCGCGGGCGCCCGACTCGAAGGGACGGCCCGCCGCGAACGTCGCCGCCGCGAACGCCGCCCGCCCCGTCACCGTGACCCGCCGCCTGGCGACGGTCCGGTCGCCGCGGCTGACAGCCGTGACCGCCAGCGTCCCTCGCGGGACGACCCGCCTGACGCCGTCGACGTCGCGCAACTGGGCGAGGTCGTGCTCGGTGAACACCGGCTGGAGCGCCCCGCCGAACCCGCCGTCGTCCTCGGCGGTCGTGAGGAGGTAGACCTCGTTGGCGCTGGAGCCCTCGATCTCTGAGACGACCTCCGCCTTGAGGCTGGCGCCGAACGTGGCGAACGTTATCACCGCCGCGATGCCGATGACGACGCCGACGACGGTGAGCGCCGCCCGGAGCTTGTGCGCCCGGAGCGAGCGAGCGCTCATCCGTAGCGTCTCGACGGCGTCCATCTACGGTACCTCCGTCTCACCGTCGCCCATTTACAGTACCTCCGTCTCCCGGACCTCGCCGTCCCGGACGTGGACGATCCGGTCGGCGTGTTCGGCGATGTGGCGCTCGTGGGTCACGAGCAGGATGGTGTTGCCCGCGGCGTGCAGTTCCTCGAAGACCGCCATGATCCGCTCGCCGGTGTCGGTGTCGACGTTGCCCGTCGGCTCGTCGGCCAGCAGGAGGGCGGGGTCGGCCGCCAGCGCGCGTGCGATGGCGACGCGCTGGCGCTGCCCGCCGCTCAGCTCCGACGGGCGGTGGTCGAAGCGGTCGCCCAGGCCCACGTCGGACAGGAGTTCGCGGGCCCGGTCCAGGCGCTCGCCGCGGCCCCACCCCTGGAAGACCAGCGGCAGCGCCACGTTCTCGACCGCGGTGAGCCGGGGCATCAGGTTGAACGTCTGGAAGACGAACCCGACCGTCCGACCGCGGACCCGGGCCCGCTCGGACTCCGAGAGCGCCGCGAGGTCCCGGCCGTCCAGGCGGACCGTCCCAGCGGTCGGCGTGTCCAGCCCGCCGACCAGGTTGAGGAGCGTGCTCTTGCCGGACCCGCTCGGCCCCATCACCGCGGTGTACGAGCCCTCGGCCAGGGACAGCGAGACGTCCGACAGCGCCTCGACCGACCGGCCGCCGGCGTAGGTCTTCGTCACGCCGTCGAGGACGACGACGCCGTCACCCGTGGGCGTGGCGCCGGACCTACTCTCGGTCGTCGCTCGACCGCCGCCCTCGTCGCTGTCGGTCACACCCGTGCCAGGGGCCGCGCGGGCATCAATCTTGGCTGGCGAAGGACGCGACCGGCGGCGCCTGTCCGTCGTCGGTGGCTGGCGAGGGGCGCGACTGACGGCGTTTATCCGTCGTCCCCGTCGTCCCCCGCGAACGACGGGAACCCGGGGCGCCAGTACAGCAGCGCGACCGACGCGAGAAACGCGAGCGTCGAGAGGTCCAGGGAGTAGGCGGAGACGGTCGAGCCGAGCGCGAGGCTCCCGCCCCAGACGGCGGCGACGAGGGACGCGAGTATCGGGAACGAACAGCTCAGACACGAGAACAGGCCGAGTGCGCCGGAGACGACGGCGGTAGTCGCGTCGAGGACGGCGACGTAGACGAGGTAGGCCAGGCCGAAGTAGCCGATCACCCGGAACGGGACGAACGAGACGTAGACCGTCCGCGTGACCAGGCGGACGCGCTCCCAGCCGGGCGACCCCGCGCCGACGTGAAGGCCGAGCAGTCCCTCGACGGCGTGGTGGCCCGCGCCCGTCAGGCCGACGAGTCCCGCCCAGTTGGCCACCAGGAGGAAGTACGCGGCCGCGACGACGGCGGCGACCGCGCTACGCCGAAACGGGGCTCGGGGCGGGTCCGTCCGCGCGACCGCCACGACGGCGGCGTTGATCCACACGAAGGGATAGACGACGTACCGCGGGACGGTCACCGTCGCGGGCGTCGCGAGGAAGTAGCCGGCCAGGAGCGCCGCTTCGAGGGCGACCGCGGCGGCCAGCAGGCGGGCTCCCCGCGGCAGCGCGCCCGCCGTGCCCCTGCCCGTCGAGGAGTGGGCCATCTACGCACCGAGGAGGAGCTTGACGGCGATAGCGCCGGCCAGCAGCAGGCCGAGCACGAGGACGCTCCCGGCCGCGGCCTGGGCGCTCGGGCGGCCGTGCTCGCGCATGGCGAGGTAGACGCCGCCGACGAAGTACGCCCCGGTCACGACCGCGAGCGCGGCGATGAGCGCCGGGCCGGAGATCCCGCCGCCGAACGACGCCGTCACGCCCACCAGGAAGCCGACCGCGAGCAGGAGGAACGTCGCGGTCCAGGTGCTCGGCGCGCTCGCGAACCGGGAGATCCCCGACCGCCGTGGCCCGCCCGCGTCGAGGTCGTAGGCCGCCTGCGGCGTGTACTGCTCCCAGCGCCTGCCGCGCAGGACGACCGCGACGACCCCGATCGCTATCAGCCCCATCACCAGTGTGCTCGCGAGATACGTCGTGCCCGCCATCGTTTCCCGGTGACTTCTCGTCCGACATTTATAATGGTTGTCAATGTCACGCACGGGTTGCCGGCGACGGGCGGGCCCCGACGCAGGGTGGAACCGGCGAACCAGCGGACAGCCGGATCCGGCCTCCCGTCGGAACCAGCGAGCCGGAGCGACGTCGCGGGGAGCGGAACGACTCGACGGGGCGGTACCCTTTTTCGGGTGCCGGTCACAGTAGGGACCATGGCCGAGGGACCCGAGCGCGACGTCTCGACGGGCGAACAGGACGAGCGAGCAGGGGTGGAGACGGGAGACCGCGAGGAGACCGCCGACCTCCCGCCGGACGTGCGGAAGTACGACCGGTTCAAGAAGATCGACGGCGGGACCTACGACAGGGCCAACGAGTTCCTCCGGGACCGGACGTACGTCACGGCCCGCGAGTGGGCCATCGCGCGCCTCTGTGCGGACTTCCGGACCGAGACGGGCGTCGAGATGACGAAGATCGGCGAGAACCTCCCGGAACTCGTCCCGTTCATGACCGACACCTACAGTCCGCAGGCGGTCAACCAAGCGCGGGCCTCCTTCGAGGAGAAGGTCCGGAAGGCCGGCGCGACGTTCCTCTACGGCGCGATGTGTGACTTCTTCACCGCCGAGG
>JBDGST010000151.1:0-6471 GCA_042217365.1 Haloarculaceae archaeon | reverse complement strand
CTTTTTCGCCCACGTTTTTGCGTCGGGGGTTCCCGCAGGGCCGCTCCGCGGTCCGAGGAAACCCCCCGACGCAAAAAGGTGGTTCAGAAGACTTTTCGCCGCGAGCGACCGACGGGCGGTATGGACGAAGACGACGTGCTCGACCGCCTGCGGGCGGTCGAGGACCCCGAACTGGGAGGCGACATCGTCTCGCTGGGGCTCGTGAACGCGGTCGAAGTAACCGACGAGGAGATCCGCGTCTCGCTGGCGCTCGGGGCGCCGTACTCCCCGACCGAGACGGGGATCGCCGGCGAGGTCCGAGAGGCGCTCGCGGATCTGGACCGCGAGATAGACCTCGACGCCGAGGTCGACAGCGGCCTCGTCACGGAGGGATCGGTCCTCCCCGGGGTCGAGAACGTCATCGCCGTCGCCTCCGGCAAGGGAGGGGTCGGCAAGAGCACCGTCGCCGTGAACCTCGCGGCCGGGCTGGCGGACGCGGGCGCCCGGGTCGGCCTGTTCGACGCCGACGTGTACGGTCCGAACGTCCCGCGGATGGTCGCCGCCGACGAGGGGCCCCGCGCCACCGAGGACGAGACGCTCGTCCCGCCGGAGAAGTACGGCGTGAAGCTGATGAGCATGGACTTCCTGCTCGGCGAGGACGACCCGGTCATCTGGCGCGGGCCGATGGTCCACAACGTGCTCACCCAGCTGTGGGAGGACGTCGAGTGGGGCGGCCTCGACTACATGGTCGTCGACCTCCCGCCGGGGACCGGCGACACGCAGCTGACGCTCCTCCAGAGCGTCCCCGTCACGGGCGCGGTCATCGTCACCACGCCCCAGGAGGTGGCGCTGGACGACGCCCAGAAGGGCCTGGAGATGTTCGGGAAACACGAGACGCCGGTGCTCGGCATCGTCGAGAACATGAGCACGTTCCGCTGTCCGGACTGCGGGAGCGAGCACGCCATCTTCGGCGACGGCGGCGGCGAGGCGTTCGCCGCCGACGCGGACCTCCCCTTCCTCGGGTCGATCCCCCTGGACCCCGACGTCCGCGAGGGCGGCGACGCCGGCGAGCCGATCGTCCTCGACGAGGACGACGAGACCGGCGAGGCGTTCCGCGCGTTCGTCAGCGAGGCGGCCAGGAACCAGGGCATCGTCCACCGCCGCCGTCACTCCGAGCGCTCCGGGAACCGGTAAGTCGGCGCGGCCGTCAGCTACGGAGGTCTCGCGGTCGTCAGGCGAGGAAGACGTGTCGCGGCCGGTCGGCGAGCACCTCGCGGCCCCACTCGACGGTGTCGCGGAAGTCCTCGGAGCGGAAAAACTCCATCGCGTCGTCGCGTGCGTCCCAGCGGCTGGCGACGAACATGTCGTCGGGGTCGTCGCGGTTGACCAGCAGCGCCGTCTCGCGGTGGCCGTCCATGCTCGCGAGGCTGTCGCCGACGGTCCCGAAGGTGTCGAGGAACTCCTCGCGGTACTCCGGCTTCACGGTGTAGAACATGCCGAGCGTACTGAACCCGTCGCTCTCCTCCGGCCGGCCGACGACACCGGGGAGCCCCATCAGGGCCTCGCCCGCGGCGTCGGCGTCGTCGGCCGCCTCCCAGAGGCTCGCGACCGCCGTGACGGCGGATCCGGACCCCTCGTCGTCACCGTCCCCGACGGTCCCGTTTCCGGTCCGGTCCCCGGCCCCGTCGGCGTCTCCGTCGGCGCCCACGGTCAGTTCCGTGTCGTAGACGGCCGTCTTGACGTGGCCGCCCTCGGCGGCGAACGCCCCCCGGCGCTCGGCGACCGCCTCCTCGAGCGTTTCGGCGTCGGCCCGCGAGTAGACGACCAGCGCGTACACGTCCTCGCCGTGTGGCTGTCCGGCGTACACGCCTTCCTCGGCCAGTTCGGAGCGGATCCCGTCGGCGTCGGCGCTGCCCCCGTTCCCTGTTCCCGGGGGCCCACCGCTCTCGGTCTCGCTCCCGTCGGCAGTCCCGGCGCCCTCGGTCCCGTCGGCAGTCCCGGCGCCCTCGGTCCCGTCGGCAGTCGCGTCGCCTCGTTCGAGGGGGCCCCGGACGCTCCGGGTGACCGCGTCGACGTCAGAGAGGAAGCCCGCGGCGGTCGTCGCGGCGCGCTCGTTGTCCCAGACGCTGACGATCGCCGCCTGCCCCTGGTCGGCGCGGACGCTCGTCAGGACGTGCGTGTCGTAGTGGTCGAAGTTCTCGCGAAGGCCCTCCACGTCGTCGACGACGTCCTCGGCGTCGCCGTCGACGTAACAGACCAGGCCGTAGTCGCCCGCGTCGTAGTCGCCGGGCGTCACGCCGAACGTCGCGAGCCGCCGGTCGACGTCCTCGACCGGTTCGGCGCCGTCTCCCGAGGGGTCCGGCCGCCCGCCGGTTCCGTCGTCGCCCCCCTCGTCTGCGGGACGGCCGCCGCCGTCGCCGTCGCCTCCGGTATCACCGCCGGGATGTCCCCCAGTCGAGCGCGCGCCGGTTGCGTTCGCGGTCGCCGTCTCGTCCGCCGTCGCCGACCCGTCGCGGCCCGACTCGGCCGATTCCCGGCCGGCGGTGTGCTCGTCCCTCGGGCCTGCGGTTTCGCCGGGTTCCTCCGATTGCCGGGCGGGGACGCGCTCGCCGGCGAGGTAGGCGTCCAGGTCGGCGGGCGGGAACCGGCGACCGACGAAGAAGGGGCCGAACTCGGCGAACTTCGAGGACGAGGGGTCGAAGCGCATCTCGTAGAGGAGGTCTTTGACGTGGGTCACGTCGTCGGCCCACAGCGTGACGCCCCACTCCCAGTCGTCCATGCCGATGGAACCGGTGATCATCTGCTGGACCTTCCCGGCGTACCCCCGACCGATGTCGCCGTGGCTGGCCATGTGCTCGGCCCGCTCCTCGAAGGGCAGGTCGTACCAGTTCTGGTCGGGGTCGCGCCGCTTGCTCATCGGGTAGAAGGAGACGAACTCGCGGTCGGGGATCTCCGGGTGGAGCCGCGACCGGATGTACCCCGCGAGCCCCGAGTCGTCGTCGACCTCGCCGTCGAAGTACTCGCGGGCCCGCTCGGTGTATCCCGACGCCTCGGTGACCGAGACGTAGGAGTACCGCTGTTCGGTGAACCGCGAGAACTCGGTCCGCTCGAACCGCCGTTCGAGCAGTTCCACGTCCTCCAGCGTCGGCCGCAGGTGGACGACCATGAGGTCGGCTTCGTGTCCCAGTACGGCGAACACGGCCGAGTCGCCCTCGTCGGCGTCCGCGAGGGCCGTCGCGTCGGAGAGGAACTCCGTCGCCTCGTTCACCGCTCGCTCGCGAACGCGTTCCGGCGCGTCGCGCCACGCCGTCCAGTCGACCGTCCGCAGGTCGTGGAATGCGTACCACCCCTCCTCGGTCTGCGGGGGCTCGCGTCTGACCATACCCCGATTTTGGGGGCGGCCGTAAGGAACCTTGCTTTTCCGGCCGACCGAACGCTCCCGGTCCGGCGCGGGCGGAGCGGGCGGGGGCGGACGGCGACACAGCCCGTGCCGGCAGAGCGGGCGGGAACTCGAATCTGCCCGGTCCTTCCGCTCAGAACAGGCGAGGGCCGAACAGCATCAGCCCGAGACCGGCGAGCATGACGAGGCTGACCGTGGTCGTGAGCGCGGAAGTGAGCGGACGCGCATTGGAGACGGGGAGCCGGGAGACGAACGACTCGGCGCTCGACCGGAGGATGTGCCCGCCGTCGAGGGGGACCATCGGGATGCAGTTGAACAGGCCGAGGTTGAGGTTCACCCACCCGGTCCAGAACAGCAGGTTCGCCGCCGGGAAGACCCCGTTCCCGAAGACGGCCAGCGGGCCAATGACGGTGTAGAAGTCGACCACCTGGGGGAGGAACCCGGCGAAGTTGTACGAGATAGTGGGGTCGATGACGCTCGCGAACGGGAGGATGAGCGCCACGAAGACCAGCCGGAGGAAGTCGCCGCTGAACAGGCCGCCCAGCGGGCCGCTCTCCCCCCCGAGGAACGCGAGGAACTGCCCGGCAGGGTAGGGGTCGATCCCCACGCCGTCGACGACCAGCCCGCTGTATCCGCGCTGGATCCGGACGCCCAGATAGCCGCCGTCCCCGTTCTCGTCCTCGTCGAGCGTCACCCGGTAGGTCTCGCGGTCGCCGTCGACGTAGGCGACGACCGGAACCGTCTCCCCGGGTTCGGCGTCCCCGAGGACCGCGGTGAGCGCGGTGACGTTCGGCGTCCGGCGGCCGTCCACGCGAGTCACGATGACCCGCGAGCCGTTGGTCGGTGCGCCGGCGCGGGCGAACGGCTCGCCCTCCTGGACCCGCGTGACGTAGGCGCCGACGGGGAACGTCGCGTTCCCGCGCGAGGTCTCGACGCGGGCGACAGTCCGGTTCGCCATCGCCCGCTCGAACCCGCGCTCGTCGTAGACCGCCGTCCCGTTGACCCGCTCGACGGCCGTCGAGTTCCCGCGCGAGACGTTGACGCTTTCGAGCACCTCCGGTATCCACCGCGTTATCAGCAGCGTCCGGTTCACCGTCGTCGTCCGACCGTCTTTGAGCCCGATCCGGACCTGCCGACTGTCGGCCCGGGCGAGCGCGTCCTCGAACGCCGATTCGTTGGCGACGGGCTGTCCCTCGACGCTCGTGACGACGTCGCCGTAGTCGAGTCCGCCGCTGGCCGCCGTCGACCCCTCGAGGACGCCCCCGACGGGGACGCCCGCGGCGACGGCGATCGACCCCGAGACCGGGCCGAACAGCAGGAGGAACGCCAGGAACGTGACGAAGAAGTTGTTCGTCACGCCGGCGGCGAACATCCGGGTCTGGCTCCCCCGGGAGGCCGCGTTACGGCTGTCCTCGTCGGGTTCGACGAACGCGCCGATGGGGATGAACGAGAACAGCGCGAGCCCCATCGAGTCGATGTCGATGTCCTCGACCCGGCAGAGCAGCCCGTGGCCCCCCTCGTGGACGACCAGCCCCACGAGCAGTCCGAAGACGATCTCGGGGGCCGCAGCGGGCGGGAGGAAGTCGTTGACGCCGGGGATCACCAGGGCGTTCTGCGGGTTCTGGACGGGCGTGCGCTCGGGCTGTCGTATCGCCTGCAGCGCGGACGTGAACACCGCGAGCGCGCTCCCGACCATGGCGACCAGCGCGGCGCCGACGCCGAGGTTCCCCCAGGCGCGCCAGAAGCGCCGCGGCGACGCCAGGCGGTCGAGGAACGCGCGCCCGCGGCCCGTGTGGAGGGTCAGGATGGGGCCGGCGACCCGGACCGACTCCGGGAGGAGGCCGCGCGCGTCGACCGCCATCGCCGCCACGGTGAACGCGACGACGCCGACCAGCACCCACGTGAGCGTTCCGACCATCACCCGGAGCCACGGTCCTCCCGGTCAAGAGGGTTTGGTTCCCGCCGACGCCGCCGGTCCCGGAGTCCCCTCCGGTCTCACCCGTTCGCCCGGTCCCCGTCGATCTCAGTTCGACGCGTCCGACTCCCCGTCGACCCGTCCGTGGCACGTCCCCCTTCCACCCGGCGGTCCGCCGCCCGCTCGCGTCACCGCTCGCGCCGGAGGCGGTCGACGACGAACTCGCGGTCGAGTTTCGCGAGGAAGTAGCCCAGCTGGGGGCCCTCCTCGCCGCCGAAGAACAGCCGGTAGCCCGTGGCGAAGAAGCCGCCGACGTCGACGTCGTTGCGCTTGGCCGCCTCGTATATCTCGCCCTGGATCGCCTCGCCGTCCGCCCCGTCCGCGACGAACTCGGCCAGTTCGTCCAGCGCGCGGGCGGCGTCCCCGTCGAGGTCGACGTCGGGCAGCTCGGACCGCTTCACGGTGTAGTTGTACTCGTTGTCCGTCCGGCGGGCCCACTCGCTGGCGCGCTCGACCCGCGCGAACGCGTCCTCGACCGCCCACTCGGGCGCGTCCGGGTCGATGTGACCCTGCTTGCGCGCCGCGGCCTCCCTGGCGGACTGGTCGTCGAACATCCCCAGGACGGCCGCGAACGTGTACGGAAGCCGGACCCGGTCGCGGAACTCCCCCTCGACGAACTCGCGGCGCCGCTCGCGGTGAGTCGGGTCGTTGTAGTCGAACTCAGTCGTGTACTCTTCCCCCCCGTCGCCGGGCGGGCTCTCCCCGTCGCCGACGCCGACGTTCAGCGTCACGCTCGTGATCACGTCCGGGGGGACGTCGTCAAGGTTGATCAGGTACGGATACACTCGCTCGGCGCGGGCGGTCTCGTCGGCGGTGCCGGTCTCCTCGCCGAAGTAGAGGCGCTCGAAGCGGTCGAACTCGTCGACGAGCAGGTCGAGGCGCTCGACGCTGAAGTCCCGCGCCTTCGCCGGGTCTTTCGTGAAGAAGTACCGCAGTACCTCGGGTTCGAGCATCTCCAGGGCGTCGTGGACGAGAACGACGTGTCCCTCGGAGGAAGAGAAGGGCTCGCCGTCGAGCGTGAACCACTCGTAGACCATCGGTTCGGGCGGCTCGTTGCCGAGGACGTTCTCCGCGATGTCGACGCCGGAGGGCCAGGAGCCCTCGGCGTGGTCCTTGC
>JBDGST010000119.1:0-6486 GCA_042217365.1 Haloarculaceae archaeon | reverse complement strand
ACCGCTCACGTCCCGGTGTGGGGGTCGCCGGCCCAGAACTCGCTGTCCGGATCGAGTTTCGGCACCCAGGTGTCCTCGTCCCTCGCGAGCAGCGTCACGTGGGAGACGGGGACCTCTTTCAGCACGTCGTGGTCGGGCATGTGTTCCCGAATGGCCTCGGTGAACGCGCGGACGTCCTCGTGGTCGGGCATCGCGTCCCGGTCGAGTCGGCCGCGGGAGTGCCCGACGTGCATGTACGCCTTGAGTTCGACGAAGTCCGGGTCCGCCCGGCGGAACATGCTCGCGTACCACTCGGGATGGTGCATGTTCTCGCCGCCGACGAGCGTCGTCCGGAGGACGGTCCGGGTGTCCGATTTCCGGGCGAGGACGTCGAGCGTGTCGACGAGGCGCACCCAGGCGTCGTCCTCGACGGGCTTGACGGTCTGGTCGAACGTCCACCGGTCGGGCGCGTCGACGCTGACGTACAGCTGCGTGGGGTCACACTCCGCGAGGACGTCCGGTCTGGTGCCGTTCGAGACGAGGAACGTCGTGATACCCCGGTCGTGGAACGCCTCGATCAGTTCCGGGAGGTACGGGTACAGCGTGGGCTCGCCGTCCAGCGAGATGGCGACGTGGCGGGGCTCCATCGACGCCTCGAAGCGCTCGCGAGGCACGTCGTCGTTGCCGCCGAAGCCCGAGAGGAGTTTCCGCTGGAGGTCGATAGAGGCGTCGACGACCGCCTCGGGGTCGTCCCACTCCACGTCGCCGAGTTCGTACGCGTGACCGGCGTGGTCGCGCCAGCAGAAGACACAGCGCTCGTTGCACTTGACCACCGGCGTCATCTGGATACACCGGTGCGACCGGATCCCGTAGAAGGCGTGCTTGTAACAGGTCCCCTCCCCCCGGAGGGCGTTCTTGGTCCACCCGCAGGCCTGGGCCGCGGTGTGGTTCTCGCTGTGGTAGGTCGGGTCCGACACCTGCATCGGCCCGTCCGAATCGGTCATCGACCGTGTTCACTGCCTCGAACGGCAAAAGGGTTGTTTCCTGTCTCCCGGGGCCCTTCGGACCGCTGTCGCCTGGGGTCCTTCGGACCGATACCGTGCCGTCGCGGCGGCACGCGCTTCCCGGCCCGTCCGGGGGAAGACATTTCGGCGAGTGGTGAAAACCACGCCGTCGATGGCAGAACGCGACTCATCGGGCGACGTGTCCGGCTGGCTGATTCTGCTCTTCCTGGCGCTGGCGCTCCTGGCGCTGTTCGGGACCGTCACCGTGCTCGGCGGGCTCTGAAACCCGGTTCAGTCCGGACCGGTCTCACATCGACTCGGGCGCCGCGACGCCCAGAAGCGAGAGGGCGTTCCCGACGGTCCGCCGGGCGGCGGCGACCAGCGCGAGGCGGGCGCGGCGCGTCTCCTCGTCGTCGGCGGTGAGGACGGGACACTCCCGGTAGAAGGCGTTGAACTCCTCGGCGAACTCGCGGGTGTAGGTCGCGACGCGGTGGGGTTCGAGCTCCTCGCCGGCCTCCTCGACGACGGCCGGGAACCGCGCGACGGTCCGCAGGAGGTCACGCTCCTCGGGGGCGTCGAGCGCCCCGGGGTCGACGCGCTCGGCGGGTTCGAGCCCCTCGCTCCCCGCCTCGTCGAGGATGCCACACGCCCGGGCGTGGACGTACTGCACGTAGGGCGCCGACTGGGCCTCGAAGTCGAGTGCGCGGTCCCACTCGAATGTGATCGCCTTCGTCGGCTGCTTGGCGACGACGTCGTACCGGACGGCGCCGATGCCGACCTGGTGAGCGATGCGCTCGACGGCCTCCTCGTCGAGGTCGTCGTCCCGCAGGCGGTCGTCGAGGCGCTCCTCGACCTCGTCGCGGGCGCGCTCGACCGCCTCGTCCAGCAGGTCGTCGAGGTCGATGCCGGTCCCCTCGCGGGTGCTCATCCCCTCCCCGCCGGGGAGGTTCACCCACGAGTAGAAGACCTGGTCCAGCTGCGAGGTGTCCCGGCCCAGCAGGTCCAGCGTCGCAGCGAGCTGCTCGGCCTGGAGGCCGTGGTCCTCGCCGAGCACGGTGACCGCGCGGTCGAAGTTGTCGAACTTCCACTCGTGGTGGGCCAGGTCCCGTGTCGCGTACAGCGACGTCCCGTCCGACCGCAGGAAGACGAGGTTCTTCTCGATGTCCGGCAGGTCCAGCTGCCAGGCGTCCTCCTCGTAGACGGCCTCGTCGAGTTGCTTGAGGCGCTCGACCAGGTCGTCGGTGGAGCCGTCGCGCATGAACCGCGTCTCCTTGACGAACTCGTCGAACTCGGCCGGCAGGCGGTCGAGCGACGCCTGCATCCCCGAGAGGACAGTGTCGACGACCTCGCTCACCCGCTCGTAGGCCTCCTCGTCGCCCGCCTCCAGCCCCTGCATGATGGACTGGATCTCCGCCTCGGCGGCCTCGACTTCCTCCGCCGGGCCGTCCTCCAGGAACTCGTTGCCCTTCCGGTAGTAGCGCACGAGGTCGTAGTCCGGGCGGTCCCGCTCGGGTTCGGGGAGGTCGCCCTCGTCGAAGGTCTCGTAGGCCCAGGCGAACACGGCCATCTGGCGCCCGGCGTCGTTGACGTAGTAGTGGGTCTCGACGTCGTACCCGGCGAAGTCGAGGACCCGCGCCAGTGCGTCGCCGATGATCGGGTTGCGGGCGCGCCCGACGTGGACCGGCCCCGTCGGGTTCGCCGAGGTGTGCTCGACGACGACCGACTCGCCGCGGTCGTCCAGCCGCCCGTAGTCACCAGCCTGCGCCGTCTCGACCGTCTCCGCGAAGTACCGGTCGCCGGGGTAGAAGTTGACGTAGGGGCCCTCGGCGCGGACGTCGCCGAGGTAGTCGACGGTCGCGGGGTCGATCTCGGCGGCGACGTCGGCGGCGACCGCCGGCGGGGGCGCGCCGGCCTCGCCGGCCAGCCGGAACGCGACGCTGGAGGCGAGCGCGGCGTCGACGTCGGCCGGCGGGCGCTCGATGCCCAGGTCCTCGGTCGGCAGGTCGAGCGCCGCCAGCGCGTCGGCGAGGGCGGTCTCGACCGCGGTTCGCAGCGAGAGGAACATACAGCGGCGTTTTCGACCGGCGGGTATAGGGGTAACGCTTCAACCCCACGAGGGTCCGTCCGAAACTCTGTCCCCGCTCGACCGAGCGGGCTGCGAGCGACCGGCCTCAGCCGAACAGGCCGAACCGGCCGCCCGAATCGTCGTCGTCGGCGTCCTCGTCGAGGAACCACTCGGACTCCACGGCGGTTTCGATCTCGTCGAGTTCGACGCCCTCGAAGAAGACGCCGACGAGCAGGTCGGTCAGTTGCCGGAACGCCTCGGCGGCGGGGCTCTCCGGGGCGTTGAGCACGAGCGGCTCGTTCTCCGTCGCGCCCACGTCGTCGGGCACCACGGCGAACAGCGGCGTGTCGAACTTGCCCGCGATGTCCTCGACGTCCGTCTCGGTCGTGGCGCGGTTGATGATCGCCCCGAGCACGTCGCCGTCGACGCGGTCGACGAGTTCGGCGGTCTTGACCGCGTCGCCGACGGCGACCTCGTCCGGCGTCGTGACGAGGAGCGTCCCGTCGCCCAGCCCCAGCGGCACGGTCGTCTCGTGGCTGAGACCGGCGCCCGTGTCGACGAGCACGACGTCGTAGGCGTTGCGGAGCGTCTTGATGACTTTCTTGAGCTTCGCGGGGTCGGCGTCGGCGAACGCCTCCAGGCTCTGTTCGCCGGGGATGATCGTGACGCCGCCCTGCACGTCCGTGAGGCCCTCGCTGACTGCAGCGCCGCCGGCCAGGACCTCGTGGATACTCACGTCCGGGTCGACGCCGAGCATCGCCCCGAGGTTCGCCATCCCGAGGTCGGCGTCGACGACCACGACGTCGTAGCCGCGGTCTTCCAGGACCGCGGCGACGTTCACCGCCGTCGTGGTCTTGCCGACGCCCCCTTTGCCGCCAGCGACGGTGCAGACGTAACCAGCCATTGCCTGAACCCAGCGTCGGGACTCACATAAACCCAGCCGTTGACGCGCCCGCTCGAACGACCGTTCCCGTTCGTCCCCCCGGGAGAGGTCAACAGGTTCTTATCGGCCACGGCCCGAACGAAACGTAATGAGCGAGCAGGAACAGACGGACAAACAGAAATACGAGTTCCGGCGCGTCATCGAGAAGCTCAAGGACTACCGGGGCTCGGGGACGCAACTCGTCACGATCTACGTCCCGGAGGACCGCCAGGTGAGCGACGTCGTCGCCCACGTCACCCAGGAGCACTCCGAGGCGTCGAACATCAAGTCCAAGGAGACGCGGACGAACGTCCAGGACGCCCTCAAGTCGATCAAAGACCGCCTGCGCTACTACGACACCTACCCGCCCGAGAACGGGATGGTGCTGTTCTCGGGCGCCGTCGACACCGGCGGCGGCCGCAGCGACATGATCACCGAGGTGCTGGAGAGCCCGCCCCAGCCCGTCGAGTCGTTCCGGTACCACTGCGACTCCGAATTCCTGACCGAGCCCCTCGAGGAGATGCTCGCCGACAAGGGGCTGTTCGGGCTGGTCGTCCTCGACCGCCGCGAGGCCAACGTCGGCTGGCTCCGGGGCAAGCGCGTCGACCCCGTCAAGTCCGCCGAGTCGCTCGTCCCCGGCAAGCAGCGCAAGGGGGGACAGTCCGCACAGCGGTTCGCCCGCCTGCGCCTGGAGGCTATCGACAACTTCTACCAGGAGGTCGCGGGGATGGCCAACGACCTGTTCGTCCCCGAGCGCCACGAGATGGACGGCATCCTCGTGGGCGGTCCCTCGCCGACCAAAGAGGAGTTCCTCGACGGCGACTACCTCCACCACGAGCTCCAGGACCTCGTGCTCGGGAAGTTCGACGTCTCCTACACCGACGAGTCCGGGCTGTACGACCTCGTCGACGCCGCACAGGTGGTCCTCGACGAGCACGAGATGATGCAGGACAAGAAGGTCATGGAGCAGTTCTTCGACGAGCTCCACGACGGTGACCTCGCGACCTACGGCTTCGGCCCCACCCGCGAGAACCTGGTGATGGGCTCCGTCGAGACGCTCCTGCTGAGCGAGGACCTCCGCAAGGACGTGGCGGTCATGGAGTGTCCCGACGGCCACGAGGAACGGGAGTTCGTCGACCGGGGCGAGGACCTGCCCGAGCCCGACTGCTCGCGCTGTGGCGAACCCATGGACGTCGAACGCGAGGACGCTATCGACCACCTCATGGAGATCGCCGAGCAGCGCGGCACCGAGACCCGGTTCGTCTCGACAGACTTCGAGAAGGGCGAACAGCTCCTGTCGGCGTTCGGCGGCGTCGCCGGCATCCTGCGGTACTCGACCGGCGTCTAAGCCGCGACGACTCCGCCCGTTCCCGTTCCCAATTTCGTGCTGACTCCCGGCGAGCAACTACGGCACAGTTCTCCGGTAGTCGCCGTCCGGTTGCTCCCGTTGCCCGTTCGGAATTGATAGTCCCTACCGGAGACAGACACGTCGGGGCGCCGCGTCGCAACTGACCTCACTGTCGGGGAATATGGCACAGGATGTGACGCCGATGCCGGGGACGCCGGCTGGGGGAAGCCGGCGGCGTCCGGTCGGCGTCGGCCAGCGGTTCCCCGCTGGCACGCTGCGTGCGTGGTGGAGTAGAGGTGGGGGATTGGGGGGAGACGACGACGGGTCCTAAATGTCGTCGTGGCGGCACCTGGTTCGGATGCCGCACTCGATCGTATAGGGCGGAGGTATAAATTGGCTATGCCTAACAGAGTTGGGGCGCCTCACGGGGCGCCGGTCCGGGGATCAGATGAGCTGTTCGAGCTGGCGACGGCGGCCCCGGAGGTCGGCGGCCGCGTCGACTTCGGGGTCGTCCGCGAGGCGGTCGAGTGTGAGGAAGGGGTCGGTCCCGGAGCGCTCGACGCGGCCGAGCAGTTCACCGATCTCCGCGCGGTACTGCGCGAGGGAGTCGACGAGGCCGACGAGCAGTGCCATCGGCAGCGCGGCGTCCTCGTTGCCGGGGAACGCGTCGCTGACGCGCGAGAAGTCCGGGGGGTCGTCGGGCGGGTCCTCGACCGGGTGGAGCGCGAGACAGCGGGTGCACAGCGCCGCTCCCGGGTCGTCGCCGGGGAGGTGTTCCCGGAGGTCCGGCGGGACGGCGAACGCGACCGCCGGCGCGCCGCAGGCTGGACAGTCCATGTGAGTGACTCCGGCGCGGGCCGTGTTAACGGTGCCGGCGGGTCGAGGATGGCGGACGATCCCGGACCGGACCGGACCGGACCGGACCGGATCGGATCGGGGCACGTCCGTCGGAACAGGGGGTGACGAATCGACGACAAGTACGGTCGGCCGTCGGAACGCGGGCGACGCGGTCAGTCGTCGGCGGAGAGGGGATCGGATTCCGCCCGTTCGGCCGCTTGTTCGGCTTTTTCTTCCTCCTCTTCCTCGTCTTTCTTGTCTTTGACCTTCTTCATGCGGAAGATCTCCTCGCGCTCCTGCTCTTCGAGCTTCTGCTCGATGTACTCCTTGT
>JBDGST010000041.1:0-6639 GCA_042217365.1 Haloarculaceae archaeon | reverse complement strand
CTATCGGGTCTGATACTCGCTGCACAACCTTATTGAGAACCGCGCAACCGTACTGGACGCATGGACGAACCGGACGGTGAGGGGGGAAACCAGGGAGAGCGAAGCGGAGTCTCTGACGCCACCGCAGGGGACGACCGTGGCGAGCGCGGAGACGCACCCGCCGACGGGCCCGGTGCGGGGACGACCGGACCGACAAACGGGGGCGACGAGACCTCTCGTGCGGGGGAGGCCGAGAGCGAGAGCGAGAGCGAGAGCGAAACGCGCGGTCGGTGGACCCGAAAGCGAGTCGCGCTCGCGGGGACGGTCGGCGTCGCCGTCGCCTGTCTCGCGGTCGTCCTCGTCCTCGTTCCCACGCAGATCCTCGGTCTCGTCGTCAGCGACAGCGCCACGTTCGCCGCCGCCCCCGCGGCGCCGCCCGACGAAACTGTGGGTGACCTCGGATACGAACTGACGAACGCGACCGAAGTCGTCGCGGAGCGCGAACTGAGCGTCGCCGGCCAGGAGCGGACCATCGTCGTCCGGTCCCAGCAGCGGACCTACGAGCGGACGCTCTCCGTCGGGAACGAGACGTACACGAGCGGCCGGTTCGTCTCGTTCGCGTCGCCACTCGTCGAGATCGCGGGCGCACCGCAGAACCCGGTCGCGGACATGTCACACCGCGAACTGCTGGAGCGGTTCGGGTCACGCGTCGCGGCCTGGTCCGGCAACCCGTCCCTCGACCGGGTCGGGGAGCGCGAGGCGACGATGCTCGGCCAACCGACGTCTGTCTCCGTGTTCGAGGCGAACGTCACCGTCGACGGCACAGCCCGGACCGTGACCGCCTACGTGGCTACCGTTCAGGACGACGGCGACGTGGTGGTCGCGGTCGGCACACGTTCCGACCGGTTCCCCGACCAGCACGACGCGGTCCTCCGGCTCGTCGAGACCCTCGATCATCCCGCTAGGTAGCGCTCCTTCGAACACGTCACCGTAGAGCCGCCCGGGGAACACTTCCCGCGATCGGCGCCGGCAGAGGGTCGATACGCATTTGCGGCCGTGGGTCCAGAGGGACGACATGGCCACGGAGTTCACCGTCAGGACAGACGAGCGGACGCAGGTGGTCGACGTGACCGACGACGTCGCGGCGGCGCTTCCGGACGGGGCGGAGGGGACGTGTACAGTCTTCGTCGGACACACGACCGCGGGCGTCGTCGTCCAGGAGGCGGAATCCCGGCTCCTGACCGACGTCGAGCGAGCGATCGACCGCCTCGTGTCCGAGGACGGCTGGCGCCACGACGAGATCGACGACAACGCCGACGCCCACCTCAAGTCGATGCTCCTCGGCGAACACGTCACCGTCCCGGTCTCTGACGGACAACTCGCCGTCGGCACCTGGCAGTCGATACTGTTCGTCGAGTGCGACGGGCCGCGCAGCCGGACCGTGACGGTCGTCGCGGACGGAGGCGAGTGACCGACTCGGTGGACAGTCGCGACGAGGGGCGAGTTTACTCGCCGGGGGCGGTCTCCGAGAACAGCCGCTCGATCGCGTCCGCGTGGGCGTCCCGGATGTTCCGGCGTTTCTTCTTCATCGAGGGGGTCAGCAGGTCCTCGTCGGCGGTCCACTCGGTCGCGACGAGTTCGAAGGCCTTGATCCGCTCGACGCTCTCCAGGTCCTCGTTGACCGCTTCGACCGCCTCGCCGACCCACTCGCGGACGCGCTCGTCGCGACACAGCGCCGCCCGGTCGTCCGGCAGGTCGACCCCCTCGCGGTCGGCCCACCGGTCGAGCGCGTCGAAGTTGGGCACGACGATAGCACCGACGAACTTCTCGCCCTCGCCGACGACGAGCACCTGGTCCACGCGGTCGTTCGTCGCGAATCTATCCTCGATCGGGCCCGGCGCGACGTTTTTCCCCGTCGAGAGGACGAGTATCTGCTTGAGGCGGTCCCGGAAGCGGAGGTACCCGTCCGGAGTCCGCTCGACCACGTCGCCGGTCCGGAAGAAGCCGTCGTCCGCGAAGACCCGGTCGGTCTCGTCGGGCCGCTCCCAGTAGCCGTCGAAGACGTTCGGCCCGTCGACGAGCAGTTCCCCCACCGGCCCCTCGGCGTCCGGGAACTGGCCCTCGCCGACCATCGACTCGTCGATCCGGACGTCGACGCCGACGACCGGCGGCCCCATCGTCCCCGGGCGGACGTCTTCCAGGGGGTTCACCGACAGGACGGGCGCCGTCTCGGTCAGCCCGTACCCCTCGACGATCGGGATCCCCATCGCGAGGAAGAGTTCGGCCAGTTCCGTTCCCAGGCTGCCGCCGCCGCTGACCATGAACTCCAGGCTCCCGCCCAGCGACTCGTCGACCGTCGAGTAGACGAGCCGGTCCGCGAGCGCGTGCCTGACACGGAGGCCGAGCCCGGAGTCGTCGGTCCTGGCCGTCTCCCTGGCCACGTCGACGGCCCACTCGAAGATCCGCTCCGACAGCGGCGACCCGCTCGCCTGCTCGCGCATCCGCTCGAAGATCCGCTCGTAAACCCGCGGGACGCTCGAACCGGTCGTGGGCGCGAGCGTCACGATGTCCGCCGCGAGCGTGTCCGGGCTCTCGGCGTAGCCGACGGCCGCCCCGGCCGCGAACATCAGGAAGTGCCCGGCGAGCCGCTCGAAGACGTGCGCCAGCGGGAGGAACGATATCGTCCGCGAGTCGGCGTCGAGCACCGGCAGGTCGTCGGGCTTGTCGGGCCGCGGACCGTACCGGCGGTAGCACTGTGCGACGTTCGATCGGAAGTTGCGGTGGGTGAGCCGGACGCCCTTGGGCTGACCGGTCGTCCCCGACGTGTAGATGAGGCTCGCGAGGTCGTCCGGTTCGCGCTCGTCGACCCATTCCCGATACGCCTGCCGGTCGTAGCTGGCCTCGCCCCGCTCGTACACGTCCGCGAGCGTGTACACCGGCGCGGCGCCGGTTCCGCCCGCCGCTCCGCTCGCCCCGGTCCGGTCCGCGACCGGTTCGCCCCCGTTTGCCGTCGTCTCTCGCCTCTCGCCCGCCTCGCCCCTATCCTCGGTCGTCCCGCTCCCAGCCGTGGCGGCCTCGTCCCCGTCCATGAGAACCACGAACGACAGGTCGATCTCGTCCTCGACCGCCCGGATCCGCTCCAGCAGCGACCGGTTCTCGACGACGACGCCGACGGCGCCCGGGTCGTCGAGCAGGTACCTGACCTGTCCCGGCTGAGACTCCGTGTAGACCGTCGTCACGACGCCGCCCGCGGCGAGGAGCGCGAAGTCCGACAGCGCCCACTCCATGCGGGTGTCGGCGAAGATGCCCACGGCGTCGTCGAACCCGACGCCGAGGTCGCGAAACCCGGCCGCCAGCCGGCGGACGAGCGCGCCCATCTCGTCGTAGGACAGCGAGGCGTACTCACCCGGGCGTGCGGCGTCGACGACCCCGCCGGCGAGCGACCGGTCGTACACCCCGCCCTTGTACCGCTGGGCGGTCCCGTCGCCGTAGCGGTCGACCGATACCTCGAACAGTTCGCTCACCGTGCCGTCGCCGACGACCGGATCCTCGTACCCGCGCTCCGCTCTCAGCCAGTCGCCCGCGGGTCGTTCCGGCGTCATTACCCGCTATACTACGGCCCGGTGCATATACGTTAGCGAACCTCGAACAATCCGCCGAGCGTTCAACCGGGGTCAACGACAGTCCCGTTCCCAGTGAGGAACCGACGGAGTCTCCGCGTCCACCCCGATTCGACCGTCGGCTACGGCGTGAACACCGATTCGACGCGCTCGTCGAATCCGGCGCGGACGAACAGCGTGACGAGATCACCCGCTCGGACCACGGTTTCGCCGTGGGGCGTCACCACCTCGCCGTCGCGTTCGATCGCCACCACGAGCAGTTCGTCGTCGAGCAGACCCTCGGTGTTCGCCTCCCGGAGCGACATTCCCGCGATCGCCGCGTTCTCGCGGACGGTGAGTTCGACGACCTCCGCGTCCCCCGCGAGATCCATGAAGTCCGTGATCGAGGGCTTCTCGCGGGTGTCCGTCGGACCGTACGGCTCGTAGGGCCGGAAGTGCTCGCGCCTGACGATGTCCTGCTCCTCGACCTCGACGCCGAGTTCCACCAGCGCGTCGCCGATCCGGGAGAGGTCCTCGGTGTCGCTGCCGACCGCCTTGACCTCCAGGTCCGCCTTGCCGGACATGATCTCCCGGACGTTCACGACGCCGGGGACCTGCAGTATCTGCTTCGCCAGCGTCTCCCTGTCGCTGGAGCCGCTCGTGCAGGTGAACCGGTTCGTCAACAGCCCCTCGCCCCGCTCGTAATCGACGTGCGCGTGATACCCCCTGATGACGCCCCGTTCCTCTAGCTGCCGGATGCGGTTGCGGATCGTCCCGGCGGAGACGTTGACCTCGTCCGCGACGTCCGGCGCGGACGTGTTCCGGGCGTCGCCGGTGAGGTGGTACAACACGCGCCGGTCGATCTCGTCCAGCCGATAGTCCATACCCGACTCTACACCCCCGTGATACCAAACAATTACTGGTCACAGCGCCCGGTGGCCCGGCAGCGCGCGGACGGGCGGCACCCGGGCCAGCGCGAATCGACCGTGGGGAGCGACTCGATCCGCGGGAGGTTGGTGAATGTGCATGTTCCAACCGACTTCAGTGTCGATTCCGGAATGGATGGGATATATATTTCTCTATCAGAAACCGTGGTGGCATGAACGAGTCGTCCGGCGACGGCGAGTTCCCCGAGGTGACAGCGACCGGGGGTGCCCAGCGGCACGTGCTCTATCCGGTAGTCGAATCCGAGTCGGACGCTACCGGTCGAGTGGCGGCCAGCGTCGCGGCGGCCCTCGACGCCACGCTCTTCGTGGGACCGGTCGACACGACGGCGACGGGGACGACGGTCGAGGACCGCCACGCGGCGGCCGAACGGGCATTTCGGACGGACGCCGGTTCGCCCGTCGACGTGACCGCTCGCGGCGTCGTGCTGTCCGGCGCGACTCCGCTGGCCGCGGTCGCCTCGGCGGTCCGGGACCACGGCGTCGACGCGGTCGTCCTGGAAAGCGACGCGGCGGACCGGCTCGAACCGCGGCTCGCCCGGCGCGTCGACAGCGACGTGGTCGTCGTCAACGGCCACGGTGGGGTGGAGTCGATCGCGTCGCTGCTGGTCCCGGTGTCGCGGGGGCCACACGCCGGCGGGGCGGTCGGAGTCGCGGGCGCTATCGCCCGCGCCAACGACGCGTGGCTGGAACTCGTCCACTTTCACGACGGGAGCGACCCCGGGCGGGCGGACGAGATCCTCGCCGGGGGCGCCGCGACCGCGCCCGACGACGTTCCGGTGGACACCAGACCGGTCGAAGCGGACGACCCCGTCGAGGGGATCGTCGAGGAGTCGAACTACCACGACGCGACCGTCGTCGGCGCCCCCCGGAAAGGGCGACTGAAACGACTCGTCTTCGGGTCGACGACGGCCGAAGTCCGTGACCGCGCGCCGAACACGGTAGTGACGGTCAAACGCAACGGCGAGGGGGACTCGCTGCTTCCCGGCCGAATCGAGTGAAACGGGACGGAACGACCGGGCTGTGCCTGCCTGCACTGGATCGTGACCCGGCGGGGTGTGAACGGTCGGCTCGGAGACGGGGTTCGATATCGCGGTCACCGATTTATCGTCTATCCTGGGCGACTCGTCCCGCCCCCTCGTAGAACGTGACCCGACGGTGCATGGCCGACCCGCTGACGGCGACCCGGACCCACCCCGGTTCCGGGCCCGACCCTCGATGGTGTCAGATTCAAACGACCCCCGATTGTGTCAGATTCAAAACTGGTCGGGTGCGCGTGCGAGCGAAACCGGCGCCGGGACCCACGGATCCGGGCCGACGGGCAAACGGTTTGATCACACAATCGGTCACGGAACTGGACGTTCGAAGACCTTATACAGTATATATTCTCCCAAAGATTTTCGATTTGTCCTATTACTCCCCAGATAGGATTGAAATTTTCGACACAGGAATTATATAACAGGGTTCCATCGGGTTCGACCGGGATGGCGAAAACGAACGTAGTGGTTTACGCGGTAAAAGAGTGCAAAAATAAAGATATACCCCACAGAAGTTCAGGAGGTGGGAAGTAGATGGCAGTTCCGGCCGAAGTCGCGAGCGGGGTGAACACCCTGTGGGCGCTGGTGGTGGCGTTCCTGATCTTCTTCATGCAGCCGGGGTTCGCCCTGCTGGAGGCGGGACAGGTCCGGGCGAAGAACGCGGGGAACGTCCTGATGAAGAACATGACCGACTGGACGCTGGGCGTCCTGTCGTACTTCCTCCTCGGGCTCGGTGTCTCGGGGATCGTCGCCGCGTTGACCAGCAGCGCGGGGCTGGACGTGATGGGCGCGTTCGGGTACATGAGCGCGCCCGGCGACTGGGTCGGGTGGCTCGTCAGCGCGGTGTTCGCGATGACCGCGGCGACCATCGTCTCCGGCGCGGTCGCCGAGCGGATGGACTTCAGGGCGTACGTGTTCGTCGCGGCCGTGATGACGGCTATCATCTACCCGGTCACGACCGGCATCACCTGGGGCGGCGGGCTGCTGTCCGCGTCCGGCTACATCGGGGAGGCGCTGAACACCGGCTACAAGGACTTCGCGGGCGCGACGGTCGTCCACATGCTCGGCGGCATCGCCGGG
>JBDGST010000020.1:0-6739 GCA_042217365.1 Haloarculaceae archaeon | reverse complement strand
CCGAGCCCCTCGCAGTAGAAATCGAGCGACGCCTCCAGGTCCGAGACCCACAGCGCGACGTGTGCCAGGTCCATACCGGCGATGGGACCGCCCGGGAATTGAGTCTGTGGGTCGCCGACCCGTCTCGGCCCTGTCCATCCCTCCGAAACCCCCACCGTCGCCGCCCAGGTCGCCGCTGTCCGCACGCTTTTGTGACTCTCGCCGCTTTCGAGGGTATGGCCGACCCGCACCCGAAACTGGTGGACATGCTCGAAGAGGCCGAGGAACTGGGGATCGCGCCCGCCGACGCGCTCTCGGTGCCGGCGGCCCGCCGGCAACACGTCGAGAACGCGACGCCCGACGCCGGCCCGCCCGTCGAGCGCACCTGGGACGTCGAGATCCCGAGTCCGGTCGCGGAGGACGGCATCGACCTCCGGATCTATCGCCCGGGCGAGGACGGCCCGTATCCGACGCTCGTGTGGATCCACGGCGGCGGGTTCGTCCTCGGGGATATCGAGACGGCCGACCACATCGCCCGCTCGCTCGCGGTCGCCGCCGACTGCGTCGTCGTCTCCGTCGACTACCACCGCGCGCCCGAACACCCCTTCCCGGACCCGCCCCGGGAGTGTTTCGCCGCCCTGGAGTGGACGGCCGAGTACGCCGACGTCTACGGGGGCGACCCAGACCGCCTCGCCGTCGGCGGGGACTCGGCCGGTGGCAACCTCGCCGCCGTCACCGCGCTCCAGGCCCGCGATTTCGACGGTCCAGACCTCACCCACCAGCTGCTCGTCTATCCGGTCACGACTGACGACCCCGACCTGCCCGCCCGCGAGGCGAACGCCGAGGGCTACGGCCTGACGACCGACGCGATGGCCTGGTTCGACGAGAAGTACGTCGCCGACCCCCTCGACACTGGCAACCCCTACGCCTACCCGCTGAAGGCCCGCGACCTCTCGGGGTTGCCGCCCGCGACGGTCATCACGGCGGGGTTCGACCCCCTGCTCGACGACGGCGAACTGTACGCCGACCGCCTCGAAGCGGCGGAGGTCCCCGTCGAATACCGCGAGTACGAGGCGATGATCCACGGCTTTTTCGGCATGATCGAGGAACCCGACCTCGACGCGGCCCACGACGCCATCGAGTACAGCGGCGAGCGCCTGCGCGAGTCGTTCTGACCCGGCGGAGCGGGTCCGAGCGACGTTCCGACCGCGTCGCGGGGCCACGCCGGCCCGCGTCCCGACGACGGGTCGCGGGACGAATTTTTTCACAGAATCTATAGTTGGGCTCGCGACCAACGCGCGACTCGCATGCGTCCCCTGATGAAGGTGTTCCGCGTCGTCTGTGTGTTCTGTCTCGTTTTCGCGTACTGGTATTTTTTCATCGTCCACGACTCGCTCCGGGACTTCCTGCTGGTCGCCGCGGTCGTCGTGGGTATCCCGGGAGTCGTCTGGGTGGTTCTGGAGTTCGGTCGCCACCGCTACGACTGGGGTCGAAGCTGACGGGCGACTCCCGGTCGCGGCCGCCCTCGCACTCCCCCGAACCTATTACTCGCGGCCTCGAACCGCCGCCGATGATACCTGCCGGGCTCGATTCGGCCCTGGGCGAGGGCGACGTCGCCCTGGTGACCGGGTCGACGGGCGGCATCGGCCGCGAAGTCGCCGTGAACCTCGCCGAGACCGGCGCGACCGTGCTGGTCCACGGCCGCGACGAGGTGCGCGCCCGCGAGACGGTCGCGGCGCTGCGCGGCGACGGTCACGACTGGTACCGCACGGACTTCGCCGACCTCGCCGAGGTCGAGGCGCTGGCCGACCGCGTCCGCGACGACTACGACCGCCTGGACTGTCTCGTCAACAACGCCGGGACCTGGCAGGGAGAGCGCCACCTCGTGGACGTCCCCGGCGCCGACGACGTCGAACTGGCGTTCGTCGTGAACCACCTCGCGCCCTTCCTGTTGACCCACCGGCTGGTCGACCGCCTCGCGGCGACCGGGCGGCGACGGGAGGAACGCGGGGGCGAAACCAGGAGCGAGGCGGAAAGTGAAAACGGGGCCGAAGCGGGTTCCGAGAGCGAGTCGAGCGGTGGCCCGGACCCCGCCCGGGTGGTCACCGTCTCCTCGCAGCTCCATCGGCGGGCGACGCTGGACCTCGATTCGGTGCGAGGGCCCGAGGCCGTCGTCGGCGTCGAGGCCTACAGCCACTCGAAACTCGCGAACGTCCTCTTTACTGTCGAACTCGCCCGCCGCCTCCCCGAACCGGTGGTGGCGAACTGCTGTCACCCCGGGAGCGTCCCGACGACGGACCTGTCGCGCGACGGCTCGCTCGTCCCGAGCGTGGGGTGGCGACTGTTCGGGTTCCTCGGCGGACTGGTCGGGCTGACCGACTCGCCGGCCGACGCGGCCGAGACGCCCACCTATCTGGCGAGCGCACCGGAGGCGGCGGACTTCTCGGGGGAGTACTTCGAGGACCGCGAGGCCGTCCCGCCCGGCGACGGCGCGCTCGACCGCGAGGCCCAGCGGCGCCTCTGGGAGCGAAGCGCCGAGTGGACCGGCGTCTCGACCGACCGTCTGCCGGCCGACGACGGGTCCGACCCCGGCAGGTAGTCCTGCTATCGGTACCAGGGCTGCACCGCCCGTGTCCCACGGTCTACGCTCCTCGCTTGAGACGGCGACCGGTGTCTACTGGGTCTGTCCCGGCGCGCGCTCCTCGAAGGGCTGGACGACGACGAACCCCTGCTGGCCGTCGAAGGACATCTGGTAGGTCTCTCCGGAGGACTGGCCGATGGAGTCGCCGATCGAGCGGTCCGAACTGATGCTCGGCGAGAGGTTCGAACTCCAGGCGACCGTCGCCTGCGGGTCGGTCTTGATCGGCGGGGCCACGACCATCGGGTCGCCGTGCGTGGTGATCGCGGCCATCCCCGGCCCCTCGAGGAAGACGTTGGTCAGTCCCCCGGCCTGGGCGCCGCCGACGCTACCGACCGTCCCGATCGAGTAGTCGACGCTGGTCTCGAAGGCCAGCACGTCGTTGCCGTTGACCGTGATCGACTCGCCCGCGTCGAGCGAGAGCGGCTGGATCTTCTTGCCCTGGTCGGCGATGTAGACGTGTCCCTGCCCCTCGACTTTCATGATCGGCGTCCCCTCGCTGGTGACGGACTCCTTGATGAAGCCCATCACGCCGCCCTCGGCGGAGGCCTTCCCGGTAAAGGAGAGGTTGCCGTCGTAGGCGATCATCGACCCGGCCTTCGCCATCACCTCCCCTTCGACGTCGATGTCGAGCAGTTTGCTGTTCTCCAGTTCGAAGCGTTCGCGACCCTCGTCGGGCGCGTTCGACGAGACGAAATCTTCCAGTTCCATGGATATCCGAAGCCCGTTGGCTTCACTCTCTCTTTGTCGACATCCTACAAAAACCCCACTGGTACCTGACACGTGGACGCACTGACGGAGCGGTCCGCGGTGCCGACCGCCACACGACTCCGGCCGACTCGCGTTACCAGTCGTCGCCGGCGTCCGACCGGGCGTCCTCGCGGGCCGGTGCCGTCCCGTCGCCCATCTTCGCCTCGATGCGCTCCATCGCCTCGCGCGTGGCCCGCAGTTCCGCGATCAGTTCGTCGAGGCGGTCGTCGCGGGGAGCGGTCGCCGTCTCGGCGCCGCCGGTCCCCGACCCGCCGCTCCGGGCGCGGTTGCCCAGTTCCGAGATGCGCTCGCGAACCGCGCGGGCGTTCTGGATCGACTGGAAAGTGATGTCGGCCCCGGAACTGCCCGCCGTGGAGACGTCGATGTTCGCGTAGTCGAACTGCTTGCCCCAGAACGACTGGTTGTACTCGGTGTTCTGGATCTTGTCGATGTCGACCGTCTCGATGTTCGTCGAGAGGACCCCCTTCTTGACGTACAGCGACTTCGTCGTCACGACGAAGTCGGTGTTCTTGATCGAGAGATAGGAGAAGGGCAACGCCAGCAGGATGACGATCCCGATGAGGAAGAAGGTCAGCACCACGCCCACGATGGCGGTCCCGACGAGGCTCAGCTTCACGGGTTCGCCGACCCAGACGATCTCCTCGTCGGGGTCCAGCGAGAGCCAGTCGGGCGTCTCGTACTCGCCGGGGTCGCGCAGGCCGGGCGAGTCGTCCGTCGCTGCCGTCACCGCGTCGGGGTCTGTCGTGCTCATGCTTCGAAGTCCTCCGCCAGTCGTTCGGCCGATTCGCGCAGTCGCCGCGCCTCCGGGACCATCGCCTCGACGGTCGCCTCGTCGAGGACGGGTCGGTCGCCGCCGGTCCCGTAGGCGTCGCGGCCGGGCCCGCCCGAGGCCTCGACGACCGGCCCCAGTTCCTCGCGGAACTGCTCGGGGTCGTCCAGGTCCGTTATCGCGAGCGCCGTCCCGCCGCTCCCGGCCGTGCTCAACAGGACCGTCCCGTAGTTGAACAGGTTGCCGGTCACGTCCTTTTTGAGCGTGGTGTTCTGGATGCGGTCGACCCCCACGCGGGTGACCGACTCCGAGAGCACGCCCGTCTTCTTGTAGACGTTGCGGTCGGTCAGGACGTAGTCGGTCGCGCGCACCCGCAGGTACGCGAATCCGATCCACGCGACCCCCGCGAGGACGGCGAGGCCGGCGACGGCCCAGACGACGGCGAGGCCGACGCCGCCGAGTCCGCCCGCCGACGCGACCGCCGCGAACCCGACGGCCAGCGCCGTCAGGACGACCGCCCCGACGACCTGCGGGATGATCCGCCGCGTCCGGGGTTTGTCGTGCCAGACCACCGCCTCCGAGTCGTCCGGCGAGAACCAGTCGGCGCCCTCGACCATACCACCCGACTCGTGCGCGCCGGATTAAACGTTCCGCCGGCCGAGAGGTCGCCCGTCGACGGACGCCGGGGCCGTCACGGCGGTGCGGGCGGTCACTGGCTCGCGGTCGGGCGCCCGCCAGGGGGACGCGCGGTCGGGCGCCCGCTGGGCGGTGCCTCAGGTCCGGGCGACGACCCAGATGGCCGCGATGCCGCCCACGAGGACGGCGAACCAGTAGCTCGCCAGCCGGTAGACGGTGGCGACGGCGTACCCGGTGGCCGACGAGAAGCCGGCGAGCACGCCCAGCAGCGCGACCAGGGCGGCGGTCACGCCGCCGAGGCCGCCGGGCGAGGGGGTGAGGCCGGCGAGCGTGCTCGCCGGGACGACGAAAAAGACCAGCAGGAGGCCGATGGGTTCGCCGACGGTCAGCGCGGCGAAATAGAGGGGGAGCGCGAAGAAGAGCCAGCCGACGTATGAGTAGACCAGGGCGTGAGCGAGCGCCCGGGGGTCGGCGGCGATGCGCTCGAAGGCCTCGTTGAGTTCCCCGAGGCGCCGGCGGACTCCCTCGACGCTGAGAAAGCGCGTCCGCCGGGCGACCGGCGCGACGAGACGGACGACGAGGCGACCGAGGCGCTTGCGAATCCGCCAGCCGGCGGCCGCGCCCGCCGGGACCCCCACCGCGAAGACGACCAGCGCGACCGCGACGCCGCGGACCTCGTCGGGCAGTGTCGTCCGGACCAGCAGGACGCCGACGCCGACCGCGGCGAAGGTGAAGAAGGGCAGGAGGTTGAGCAGGTCCGCGGTGACGACGGAGGCCAGCGAGTCCTCGTAGCTCGCGTCGGTGTCGCGGGCGAGGACGTACGCGATGAAGGGTTCGCCGCCGGCCTGGCCCAGCGGGGTGACGTAGTTGGCGAAGGTGGCGGCGTAGTAGGTCACGACGAGTTTGCGAAACCGCACGGGGATGCCGACGACGCCCAGGACGACCTGCCAGGCCCTCGCCCAGGAGACCAGCCCCACGGCCGTCGAGACACAGCCGACGGCGAGCCAGCCGACCTGTGCGCCGGCCAGTTCCGCGCGGATCTCGTCGATACCGATGCCCGCCGCGAGCAAATAGAGGATGACTCCGGCGACGAGAAAGCCCACCCCCGTCTTGAGGAGGGTCCGGCGGTCCAGCAACCCGAGGAGCGACCCGTCGGCGTCCGGCACGGTTACTCGAGGTACCCCAGGTCCTGCAGTCGGTCCTTCGCCTCGTCACCCATGTCGTCGAGGACGTCCTCGTCGCCGACGTCGTCCCACTCGCCGTCGACCTCGCCCTCGAAGACCGTCAGCGCGCTCTCGACGCCTCCGATGGCCGCGGCGTCGTCCCCGTCTCGCTCGCGGGTCTCCGACCCGCTCGCGTCGTCCGCGGCGCTTCGCGCCTCGCTCGCGAGGTTCTCGGTCTCGCCGGGGTCGCGGTCCAGGCGGTAGGCCTCGTCGGGGATGCGCTCGTTGCGGATGTACTTCGCGTCCGTCCGGCGGGCGGCCCGCATCCGCGAGTAGAAGCGCGACTCCGTATCGAGCGTGATGCCCGCGTCGCTGGCCTTGCTCTCCAGCTGTCGCAACTCGACGACCGGCCGGTGGTAGTCGACGAACGCGACGTCGTCCAACTCCCCGTCGGCGTGCGCGGAGAACCGGGTGCGGTCCGAGCCCGACGTGGCCGCGAAGTCGCGGTAGTCGGCCGACAGCAGCGAGCGGGCGGGGTCGAGCGGTTCGCCCGCCGCGCCGGCGGTCGCGGCCGTCGTCCCGCCTCCGGCGGCCGTGCGGTCGTCGCCGGGGTCGACGCCCGCGTAGTCGAGGACGGTGTGATACAGGTCCAGCAATTCGACCTGGGTGGACTCGTCGCGTTCGGCCTCCAGGCCAGGGGCCTTCACGAGCAGCGGGACGTTCACCAGGGGGTCGTAGATGCAGAACTCGTGGCCGTAGAGGTCGTGTTCGCCGTGGAGTTCG
>JBDGST010000009.1:0-6769 GCA_042217365.1 Haloarculaceae archaeon | reverse complement strand
CTGTGACCTCCCCGACGACGCCCGCGAGCGGATACTGGCGGGACGCCGGGAGGAGTCCCGGGACGCCGCGTCGGGAACCGTCTCGACTCCCGGCGAGAACTGGGTCGAGCGGGCCCGAGCGTCCGCCGACGAACGCGACGCGTTCCACTGGCCGCTCGCGTTCCCGGACGCGTTCTACGACGGGAACGGCTCGCTCCGGGACGACGCCGGGTTCGACGCCGTCGTCGGGAACCCGCCGTACGTCAACATCGAGCGGACGCCCGACGACCTCGCCGGGTACTTCCGGAGCGAGTACGACTTTGCGCGACGGCGGTTCGACCAGTACGTGCTGTTCGCCGAGCGCGCGCTCGCGCTGACGCGGCCGGGCGGCTATCACGGCTTCGTCGTCCCGGACAAGCTCCTGAGCGAGACGTACGCCAGCGCACTCCGGCGCGCGCTCCTCGAACGCCACGCGGTCGAGCGGATCGTCGACCTCCGGGACGGCGACGTGTTCGCCGACGCCAGAACCAGTCCCATCGCCTACACGGTCCGGGCGCACGCCGGGGACGGCGACCGTCCCAACAGCGACGGCGACGACAGCCCCAACAGCGACGGCAGCGACGCCGACAGCGTCAGCGGCGACAGCAACCGAGACGCCGGCGGCACCGGGACAGTGCCGGTCGTCGCGCTCGACGGCGACCCGCGGGAGGTGAACCGGATCCCGCTGGACGACTTCCGGGACGGCGACGAGTACCGGATCAGGCTCGACTGGGACGAGCGGACCGCGGCGGTCGTCGAGCGCGTCGAGGCGGGGAGCGTGCCCGCCTCGCGGCTCCTCTACGTGAGCTGGGGGCTCCAGCCCGGGTCGGCCGACGAGTTCTTCCGGTACGGATCCCGGCCCGACCGCCCGGAGGCCAGACCGCTCGTCAAGGGCGGCGACGTCGACCGATACGCGGTCGAACACGGCGACGGGTACGTCATCTACGACCCCGAAAGGCTCCACCGCCCGGCGTTCCCGGGCCTCTTCGAGACCGAGAAGCTCCTCTTCCGGGAGGTCGCTGGCGACCGCGGGCTCGTCGGCAGTTACGACGACGACGGGTACTACACCGACCACTCGGTGATCAACTGCGTCCCGAAGACGAGCCTCCGGGGGGTCGACGACGCTGTCCTCCGCGAGCGCGGCGTCAGGTTCGTCGAGGAACCCCGGGCCGACGGCGACGCCGGGACTGCCGACGGTCGGGCGGACGCGGTCGGCGACGGGTCGGAGGCGAGCGACAGCGGATCCGGAGCGGACGACGGCGAGTCGAGCGGGGGCGCCTACGACCGGGACGCCGTCGTCTACCTCGACGACCTCGATCGCGCGTCGTCGTACTCGCTGAAGGCAGTTCTCGGGATACTCAACTCGTCGCTCGTGGGGTTCTACTACGGGCGCTCGGTCAGCGGCGACCTGAACGTTTTCCCGCAACACGTCCGGGACCTGCCGCTACCGGACGTCCGGTTCGGGTCCGAGCGCCGCCGCGCCGAGACCGTCGCCGGGATACGGTCGGCCGTCGACCGGGTGCCCGACGGGAAGTCCCTTCACGAGAGCGACGGGGTGCGCGAGCGACTCGCGGCCGCGGGGGACGACGCGCTCCACGACGCGCTCGCGGCGGTCGTCGACGACCGCCTCGCTCTGGAGCGCGAGCGCCGCGACGTCGAGCCGTCGCTCGGGGAGTACGTCGACGCCGACCTCGACGACGTCGGCGCGCACGGCGCGACGCGGCAACTGGGCGCGCTCGGGAGCCACGAGTCGCCCGAGGGCGTCGAGGAATCGGTCATCGGGGCGACGACCGAGACCCACGAGGGGCTCCGGATCGGGACCGTGACCTGCGAGCGGACCGCGCCCGGCCGGGTCGTCGTGGCCGCCACGGTCAGGTACAAGCCCGATTCCGAGGCCCGGCGCGAGACCGACGCCTACGGCTACACCGAGACCGGGCCCGTTCCAGCGACCGTCGTGACCGACCTCCCGGAACCGGCGGCCGACGCCGTCGAGGCGTTCGTTCCCGTCCTCACCGAGCGGTCGGGGTTCACCGGGCTGGCCCGCAAGTCGATCACGCCGCTCGACAGGCTGGAGGCGCTCGAACTCCCCCAGCCAGCCGCCGTCGCCGAGGGCGTCAGCGCCTACCTCGACGCCAGGGAGCGGGCCGACCGCCTCGCCGACGAGGCGGAGCGGGCGGAGCGCCTGGTCGACGAGGTGGTCTTCGAACTGTACGACCTCTCTGACGCGGAGGTCGACACGGTCCGGGGGAGCGACGCCGTCGACTGATGGACCGACAGCAGTCACTTTGGCGGCGGCGTCGCTCCCCCGGGGGTCAGGCGTACGCCTCGAACTCCCGTCCGAACAGGAAGTAGTATGCCGTCCCGACGAGCCCGACGACGGTCGCGAGCGAGAACGAGAGCGCCGGGCTGACGCTGTAGATGGCGCCGCCGATGGCCGTGCTCGGAATCCCGACGGTGTTGCGCACGAGGTAGTACGTGCCGGTGACGCGGCCGCCCGCGTTCTCCTCGGCGGGGCCGACGATCATTGCCTTGTGCGCCGGGAGCCCGGCGAAGCGGAGCCCGGAGTAGGCGAAGAGGGCGACGAGCACCCACTGGTCGGCGGGCGCGAAGATCAGCATGGCGGGGAAGGTGGCGTAGACGACGAAGCCCAGCGAGATGACGGTCTTGAGGCCGACGCGCTCGGCGACCCGGGACATCGGGAGCATCGAGACGAGCGCGACCGCCATCTCGACGCCCAGCAACACCCCGAAGAACGCGTCCGGACTCAGCGTGACGCCGAACCCGGTGAACCCGACCTGGAGGAACTCCGTGACGACGATGACGAAGAAGACGTAGGCCATGCCGTTGGCGAACCGGATCAGCACGTCGGCGACGAGGAGCGGGCGCAACTCCTCGGGGAGGTTCCGGAGGTCGTCGCGGACCTGTCCGAGCCCCTCGAACTCCTTGCCGATGGTGTCCCCCGTCGGGTCGTAGCGGAAGTGCTGGACGACAGTCCCCAGCACCGCGACGACGACCGCGACCCCGAGCACCCACTGGAAGCCGTCCGTGAACTCGCCCTCGTAGGCGATGAGGCCGGCCGCGAGCACCGGGCCGACGAGAAAACCCACGCGCCGGAACGTCTCGGTGCTCGCGAACCCGGCCGCGAGTTCCGCGTTCGGGACGCTCTGTTTGACGACCGCGAAGGTCGCCCCGAGGCCGAACGACTTCCAGGCCTGTGTCATGAACAGCCCGACGAAGATCCAGATCCAGGGCGGGACCCTGAGCGCGTTCCCCCCCGCGAGGCCGACCGCCGGCACGCCGATCCGGATCGGTCCGATCTGCGGAGCGAGCAGCCAGAACAGGAATCCAAGCGCCGAGAGCAGACCGAACGCCGTCAGCGAGCGCCGCGACCCCAGGCGGTCCGAGACGGCGCCGCCCGGGTAGGGATAGACTGCGCTGATGAGCTTCCCGAGGCTCCCGTAGAGGCCGATGACCCCGGCGCCCGCCCCGAGGACGCTCATGTACCGCGGGACGTACCGGCTGGTCATCTGGAACCCGAGGCTGAACGCGAACATCGCCACCGACAGAACCAGCACGTCCCGCTCCATCGTCAGCAACCGGCGGAAGGGCGACAGCGCGTCGACGGCGCGCTCGTCTCGTGCCATAGCCGGGTCGGCGTACTCCGGCGAGCGGTTTAATGTTAGGTGTCGGATCCCTCGACTCGCACAGCTCTCGGAGAACTCCGATCGGTGTCCGGCAAACGACTCACCCTGATACGGACCGTTGTAACCATTTGGTCCGTATGACGGGCTACGTCGAGTCGATGCTCCCGTCGCTGTCGTACGCCTCGCGGAAGTCCCGCTCGCGCCGGAGGAGTTCTTCGACGCCGTGTTCGAGGATGACGTCACCGAGGATCGTCGCCCTGTAGTAGGACGAGAGCCCGTCGCTGTCCCGGTCCGTCCGGACCCGTTTCTCCACCAGTCCCACGTCGCGCAGTTCGTTGAGGTGGTAGTGAAGCGTGCTGTCGTCGACGTCCACGACTGCGTCGAGTTCCGCGGGCGCCAGTTCGTCCGCGTGGGAGAGCCGGTAGAGGATCTCGAATCGAGTTCGATTCCCGACTGCGGCCTGCATGTCGAGGTACTCGTCGAGGGAGAGAACGCTCGTTTCCGGGAGAAGGTCGTCGGGGTCCTCGGGCGCGTCGTCGGCGATCCGCGTGTCCTTCGTGCCCATCGTACCGCGACGTACGCTCCGGTCAAACTTAGTCGTTGTCGAGCCAACTTCCACTGAAAGTGCCTTCTTTTATATAATATCGGCCGATAACCGGTCACGATGCCGACCGATATCACCCGTGAACTCGTCAGGGCCCGGCTGGGGGACGTGACGTTCGACCGGTTTCTCCTCTACCTGATGGGACCGTACAAGTCGTTCAACCTGAACTACGTCCTGACCGACGAAAAGCGAGCGGAGATCGCCGTCGAGGATCTCCCGGGTCCTATCCGGAAGCTCTTCCAGAACAGAGACGCGATAGACGAGGCACAGGCACTTCTCAGGCGAGTGCAGGGCGAACTCCGGGCCGAACCCGGGGTGAACGCCTTCCTCGCGGTCGACGTGAACGTCGACACCGACGAGATAGACGCGGTGACACAGAGCGTCGAATACGCGCGGTGCGCGAACGCGGCCGCCTTCGTGGTCCCGTTCCTCGGTCACAACTTCGGAGTCGGAGAGGAAGCGGGAAGCGTTCTAGAGAACGTCGCCGATACGCACGGGGAGCGAATCGTTTTCGTACACGAAGCGAACGTGACGAGCGAGATGATCCGATCGGCACGGACGCGGTGGGACCTTCGCATCGAAACCTACGAGACAGAAGCGGAACTCGTGGCGACGATGCGACGGTTCGTCGCAACGACGATGAACCGGGAACGATTCGGAGACCTGGAGCACCTCGGTTGACGACGGGCGGGGCGACAGTCCCCCCGAGTCACGTCACTCGGCTTTCGGCGCCGCCTCTTCGAGCGCGTCCATGTCGATGTCCTCCGCCATGAGCATGTCCTTCAGGTGGCCGACTTCGCGCTCCTCGCGGATGAGCTTCTTGAGCTTCGTCTGCTGGGAGAGGTCGCCGATGAGGACGCCGCCGATGACCTTGCCGTCCTTGAACGTGAGCCGGCGCCACGCCGTGTCGCTGTACTTGCGGCTGGCGTCGTCGTCGCCGATCGTCGGGTGGCCAAAGGAGAGAAAGGGGAAGTCGAAGTGAGTGATGGAGTACGACGAGACCCAGCGGAACTCCTCGGGGTCCTCGGCCTGTGGCCCATCCGCGCGGGTGTCTTTGACCATGTTCCGGCCGGCGATCGAGCCCTGCTCCTTCGCGGAGCCCCAGGAGCCGTTCTGGGCGTGCTCGCCGAGGATGACGTCGTAGAACCGGGTGACGTCGCCCGCGGCGTAGACGTCGTCGTCTGCCGTCCGCATGTACTGGTCGACGACGACGCCGTCGTCCAGCTCGATCGGCGTGTCCCTGAGGAACTCGGTGTTGAAGTCGAGGCCGATGGCGACGCCGACGAACCTGCCCTCGAAGCGCTCGCCGTTGGGGTCGATCGCAGCCGTGACGTGGCCCTCGTCGTCGACCTCGAAGCGCTCGACCCCCGACTCGAACACCGGTTCGACGCCTATCTCGCGCATGGCCTCGTGGAGGATCTCGGCGCCCTCCGGGTCGAGGGCGTACCGCCACCAGCACTCGCCGCGCATCAGGTAGTGGGCGTCGAGGTCCTGCGCGCCGCAGATCGCTGCCAGGTCGATCCCCAGGAGCCCCGCCCCGACGACGATACCGTGCTCCGCCCGCTCGGCGGCATCGCGGATCGCCCGCGCGTCCTCGAACGTCCAGAAGTGGTGGATCCCGTCGGCGTCCGCGTTCTCGACGCCGAAACTGGCGAGGCTCGCGGGCGTCCCGCCGGTCGCGACCAGGAGCTTGTCGTACTCGTAGACGTCGCCGCTCCGGGTGTGGACCTCGTTCGCGTCGGTGTCGACGCCGGCGACGGCCGTGTTGAGTTCGAGTTCGATCTCGCGCTCGTCGTACCACCCGGGCTCGTGGATAGATATCGGCGCCTCCGGCAGTTTCCCCTTCACGAACTCCTTTATCAGGATCCGGTTGTACAGGGCCTCCCCCTCGTCGGTGATGACGGTGATATCGGCCTCCGGGTCCGCCTCCCGTATCGTCTCGGCCGCCGAACTCCCGGCGATCCCGTCGCCGATGATGACGTGGGCAGTGCTCATTGACCCATCTTTCGGAAGCGTGCCTAATGTGGATTGCCATCCATGCGTGTCAATTGATCGCACGCCAAGGACCCGCCCCGGATCGCGTCGCGTCTGTTCCGTACCCGACCCCGGCGCTACCTCGGGACCCGACCGCGGTAGCAGCGCCGTCCTGGGGATGCCCCCCGAGAAGCGCCGCCAGCGGTCGAGACGTTCAAGGGGCATCCACCACAAGACTCGGGTGAATGAAAATACGCCAGAACATCCGCCACTGGGCGTCGAAGAAGGCGCTGACGATGCCGGTCGTCGGCGCCAAAACCAGCGAGTGGCTCGTCGACCTCCACACGCGGGTTTTCCTGGACCGGGCCGAGGAGAGCCGCCGGGAGGAGCGACGCGACCACCTCGACGCCTTCTTCGACGCGACGATGGACACCTACGTCGCGGCGCTGGAGGCGGGCTACCCCGAGGCGCGATCCCGCGAGATCACGCACGTCCAGGCGAACTTCGACTTCTACAACCACGGCTGGAC
>JBDGST010000116.1:0-6772 GCA_042217365.1 Haloarculaceae archaeon | reverse complement strand
GCCGAAGTCCGGGCGTGGGCCGCCGACAACCCACAGCCCTACGGCGACCCCGACGAGGCCGACAGCACCACAAACCCCGAGTTCTACGGCGAACCCGACCACGAGAAGGAACCGTACACCCACTACATTCAGGAACTCGCACAGCACGGGCCCGAGGGCATCGGCGAACACGGGCCGGTCTCTGCGATGGGCGTCCCGCGGCCGGAACTCCCCTCCTGGGACGACCTGCAGATCCAGACCGCACAGCTCGCCCGGACACCGCTGGACGACGAGGCGCCCGTCGACACCGAACTCGTCGTCGGCCCGGGCGCCGAGACCCCGCTCGAACTCGACATCCCGGTGTTCGTCAGCGACATGAGTTTCGGCGCGCTGAGCGAGGAGGCCAAGATAGCCATCTCGACGGGCGCCGAACGCGCGGGGACCGGCGTCTGTTCGGGCGAGGGCGGAATGTTACCCGAGGAACAGGAGGCTAACTCGCGGTACTTCTACGAGTACGCCACCGGCAAGTTCGGCTGGGACATCGAGCACGTCGAGAACGTCCAGGCGTTTCACTTCAAGGCCGGGCAGGGCGCCAAGACCGGCACCGGCGGCCACCTCCCCGGCGAGAAAGTCCAGGGTCGCATCGCCGAGGTCCGCGACCTCGAACCCGGTACCGACGCCGTCAGCCCCGCCCGTTTCGAGGACCTGCGGACGCCGGAGGACTTCGCCGAGATGGCAGACCGCGTCCGCGAGGTCGGCGGGGGCATCCCCGTCGGTTTCAAACTCTCGGCCCAGCACGTCGAGGCCGACCTCGACTTCGCGCTGGCGGCGGGCGCTGACTACGTCATCCTCGACGGTCGCGGCGGCGGGACGGGCGCGGCGCCGGACGTCTTCAAGAAGAACATCTCTGTCCCGACGATGGCCGCCCTCGCGCGAGCCAGAGACCACCTCGACGAGCGCGGCGCCGACGACGTGACGCTGGTCGCGACCGGCGGCCTGCGGACGGAGTCGGACTTCGTCAAGGCGATGGCGCTCGGCGCGGACGGCGTCGCCGTCGCCAACGCCGCGATGCAGGCCATCGGCTGTCTGGGGATGCGTGCCTGCGACTCGAACAACTGCCCGGTGGGCATCGCGACCCAGCGCGAGGACCTGCGGAGCCGCCTCGTCGTCGACTCGGCCGCTAACGGCTTGCAAAACTACTTCGAGGCGACGGTCAAACTCATGAAGGTGATGGCACGGGCCTGCGGTCACGACAGTCTCGCCGGGTTCGAGCGGCGCGACCTGACGAGCTGGAAACGGGAGATAGCGGACCTGACCGGCGTCGAGTACGCCGGCGTCGGGAGGTGACCCGGCGTGGGCGACTCGGCGCTTCCGTACGACGGGCGCGACGTGGAACTGATATCGGTCGCGGCCGTCGCCGAGAACGGCGTCATCGGTCGTGACGGCGAGATCCCGTGGCCGTCCATCCCGGCAGACAGGCGCCAGTACCGGGAGCGGGTCGCCGATTACCCGGTGATTCTCGGTCGGGAGACCTTCGAGGCGATGCGTGACGACCTCCCCGGGACGGTACAGATAGTGTTGAGCCGGAGCGAACGCGAGTACGACGTCCCGACGGCCCGCCACGCCGCGGGCGTCGACGACGCGGTGAAAATAGCCCACACGTACGACGTCTCTCGGGCGTACGTCATCGGCGGCGGCGGGATCTACGGACTCTTCCAGCCGTACGTCGACCGGATGGTACTGAGCCGGGTCCCCGGCGAGTACGAGGGTGACACGTACTTCCCTGAATGGGACCCGGAAGACTGGACACTCGTCAATGCTGTCGAGTACGACGAATTCACGCTCGAAGAGTGGGTTCGGGGGTCCGAGTGAACGGAGCCATCGATGGACACGACGACACTACCCGACGACGTAGACGAGTACCTCGCGAACGAACGCACAGAGCTATTCGAATTCACCGAGCGACTGGTCGCGTTCGACACGCAGAACCCACCGGGCGGCACGACAGCGGCCGTCGAGTGGCTCGAATCGGCGCTCGACGGGACGGACCTGGACGTCGAGCGGGTCACTGTCGACCCCGAGAAACCGAACCTCCTCGCGACGCTCCCCGGGGCCAGCGACCGGACGCTGTGTTTCAACGGCCACCTCGACACGGTCCGGTTCGACGAGAGCGACTGGTCGTACGACCCGCTCGGCGAACGGGTCGACGGCCGCATCTACGGGCGCGGGACGACCGACATGAAAGGCGCAGTCGCCGCCATGCTCCAGGTCGCGCTCGCCTACGACCGCACCGACACCGTCCCGGCCGTGGAGTTGCAGTTCGCGTTCGTCAGCGACGAGGAGACCGGCGGCGACGCCGGCCTGACGACGCTCATGGAGACCGAGGCGTTCGACCCCGACGCCTGCGTCGTCGGCGAGACCACCTCGCGGGCGGGCCGGTACTCCGTCTCCGTCGCGGATCGGGGGAACATCTGGCTGACCATCGAGGCGTCGGGGACGGCCGCCCACGGGTCCCGCCCGATGGTCGGCGAGAACGCCATCGACCGGCTCACCGCCGCCGTCGAGCGACTCCGGACGGAGTTCGGCGAACGCGAACTGCCCATCGACGACGCGATGGACGACATCATCGAGGAGTCCGTGGAGTTCTACGAGCCCGAGGCGGGCGCCGAGTCGACCCGGCGGCTCTACCGCTATCCGACGATCAACCTCGGGATCATCGAGGGCGGGACGGCGATCAACACGGTTCCGGCTTCGGCGTGTGCCCGGGTCGACATCCGACTGGCCGCGGGCGTCGACACGCGCGACCCGCTGACCTCGATCCGCGGGTGTCTCGCCGGGCTGGAGGGCATCGAGATATCGGACGTCTCCTGGACGCGGGGGTCCTACGAACCGCTGGACAGTCCGGTAGTCGCGGCCAGCGCGAGCGCCGCCGAGGCGGTCGTCGACGACCCCGTCTTCCGGCGGAGCGCGACCGGCGGCGGGGACGCGAAAGTACTGAGGCACGACGGTGTGCCGACGGTCGAGTTCGGCTTCGGAACCCAGACCGCGCACGGCACCGACGAGTACACGACGACGGAGGCGCTTGCTCGTAACGTCACCGCCTACGCTCTTCTTCCGATCGAATTCGATCAGCGGGCGATATGAGGCGACAACTGGCGCGGCCTTCCCATATCGCTCGTCGCGATCTCACGGGCGGTTCCGTATCCTGGGGATACATTCGCGCCAAACCTCTATTTTCGCTCCGTCCGATATTCGGTCATGAACGTCCAGAACGTCCTCCCGCGCGATGCGATCCCGAGCATCGACGACCCCGCGTTCGGTCCCGACTACTTCGGCGACCCCGACGACGAGGTGATCGTCGTCGACGGCGACCCGGCGCGGGCATATCCCATTCGGGTTCTCAGTTACCACGAGGTCGTCAACGACGTCGTCGACGGCCGCCCCCTCGCGGTGACGTGGTGTCCGATCTGCTGGAGTGCGGTCGTCTACGACCGCACGGTCGACGGCCGAACCCTGGAGTTCGGGATGTCCGGGAAGCTCGCCGACGACGCGCTTGTCATGTACGACCGCGAGACCGAAAGCGAGTGGAAGCAGACGACGGGAACGGCCATCGCCGGCGACCTTGAGGGGACGCGTCTCACGGTGCTCTCGGCCCCGATGGTCTCCTGGGAACGGTTCGCCGCCGACAACCCCGACGGGGTCGTCCTGCAACCCGTCCGCGGGGACGGGTCGACCCGGTCGTCCCGTGAGACCTACGACATGGAACCGTACGAGCGATACGCCGAAAGCGGCGAGTTCGGGCTCTACGGGATGCGCGGGGAAGGGGAGCGACGCTCGTGGGACCGCGAGGACATCGACGCGAAGACCGTCGTTCTCGGCGTCGAGGCCGGCGACGAGGCCGTCGGATACCCACTGCCGCGGATCGAGGCCGCAGGCGGCGTGGTCACCGATTCCGTGGGCGGCCACTCCATCGTGGTCGTCGCGACCGACGACGGCGTCCACGCGTTCGAGGACCCCGGGTTCACGTTCGAGCGACGGGACGGGTCGCTCCGCGCAGACGGGACGACGTGGGATGCCGCCACGGGCGAGAGCGCGGACGGACGGACGCTCGAACGGGTCCCGACACGGCGCCTGTTCGCGTTCGCCTGGCAGGACGCCCACGGCCGGGACGCGTTTTTCGACCCCTGACCGCCGGGACCGTCCGGCCACTCACCACTTCGTTACTGGAGGTTCATTGGGCTCGCCCGCCTGGGTCCCTGTATGGAAACGTTCGATTTTCTGGTCATCGGGTCGGGTTCCGGACTCGACGTGGCCAACGTCGCGGCGAACCGGGGACAGTCAGTCGCGGTCGTCGAGAAGGGGCCGCTCGGCGGGACCTGCCTGAACCGGGGCTGTATCCCGTCGAAACACCTCCTGTACCACGCGGACGTCCTCGAAACGGTCGAACGCGCCGACGCGTTCGAGATCGACGCGACGGTCGACGGCGTCGACTTCGCCGAGATCGTTCGCGGCGTCAACGAAGACGTGCGGGAAGACTCGGAGTCCATCCGGCGCGGGCTCCGGTCGTCGTCGCAACACGAACTCTACGACGGCGAGGCCAGGTTCGTCGACGAGCGCACCGTCGAAGTGTCCGGGGGAGCGGACGACGGCGCTCGCCTGCAGGCGGAGACGGTCCTCATCGCCGCCGGGACTCGGCCCGGGATTCCCGACATCGACGGCATCGACGACGTGGACTATCTCACGAGCACGGAGGCACTGCAACTCGAAACGCCTCCCGACCACCTCGTGGTCGTCGGTGGCGGATACATCGCGGCCGAACTCGGGCACTTCTTCGGGACGTTCGGGAGCGACGTCACCATCGTCGGTCGCCGCCCGCACCTGCTCCCGGAAGCAGACGAGGAAGTGGCCGAGGCGTTCACGGAACGGTACGCCGAGCGATTCACCGTTCACACCGGACACGCCGCGACGGCAGTCACCGAAGAGAACGGCGAGGTAACCGTCGAAGCGATGCCGTACGAATACGGCGACGACGGGGGCATCGTCGACGACGCCGAACCCGTGACGGCGACCGGTGACGCGTTGCTCCTCGCCGCGGGCAGAGTCCCCAACACCGACACGCTGAACCTCGACGCGACAGGCGTCGAAACCGACGACCGGGGGTTCGTCGAGACCGACGAGTACCTGCGGACCGGCGTCGACGGTGTCTGGGCGCTGGGCGACATCGTCGGTGAATACCTGCTCAAACACAGCGCCAACCACGAGGCCCGCGCGGCGGCCAGGAACATCTTCGGCGACGACCCCCAGCCCGTGGACTACAGCGCGATGCCCTTCGCCGTGTTCGCCTCGCCGGAAGTCGCCGGCGTCGGCGCGCTGGAACAGGACCTACGAGCGGAAGGGACGGAGTACGCGACGAACACCTACCGGTACGAGGACACTGCCCGCGGCGACGCGATGAAAGCCGAGGGGTTCGTGAAGGTGCTCATCGACCTCGACGGGGAGATCCTCGGCTGTCACATCGTCGGTCCCGACGCGTCGACGCTCGTCCAGGAAGTCGTCGTGGCGATGAAGTCCGGGTCCGGCACCGTCCAGGATATCAGGGAGGCAGTCCACGTCCACCCGGCCCTCCCCGAAGTCGTTCAGCGCGCCTTCTCGGGCCAGTTCAGTCGCGGCGGTGGCGGTCACGACCACCATCACTGACTGTCCGATAACACCCGCGTCACTCCGTTACTCACCCGTTCGCGTGCGCTTTTCAGGGTGGCCACCCTACCACAGGTCGCAATGACGAAAGCAGCAATCGTAATCCTCGCCGGAACGGAATCGCACGCGGACACAGGCCGCCTCGTCAACGGGCTGGAGACGGCCAAGGAGTTCGCGGAGACCGAGGGCGACGAGGTCGAACTCGTCTTCGACGGTGCCGGGACGCAGTGGATCCCGGAACTCGAAGACGAAGACAGCGACCATCACGAGCTCTACCAGGCGGTGCGGGACGACACGTCGGTCTGTGACTTCTGTGCAGGGGCCTTCGGCGTCGAAGACGCAGTCGCGGACGCCGGGGTCGTTACCCTCGACGACCACGACGGCCACCCGAGCATCCGCTCGCTCGTCGACGACGATTACGAGATAATCACGTTCTGATCCACCGGCAACGCGCCGGTCGCGTCAGACCTCCTCGTTTCTCGAACTCGCTGAACCAGACACCGCCAAGTGGGAGAAATATTCAGCTGTCACGATATGTTGACGGGAGACGAAAGACGAGTAGTCGGAGGGAGCGGCCGGTCACTGCTGGAACGACCTGTCGATGGCGAACGATCCGTTCTCTCGACTCCATGTGAATCGGTCTCACTTGAATTGCCGGACTGGAGTCGATTCCACTAGTAGATTGCTCGTTTAGTCGGGCTTCACGACCGCCAGCACTTCACCGCGATGCTCCCGTTCGTCGCGTCCGTCGAACGTCGCCGTGCACTCCCCCGCGACGACGCGGACTTCGTCGTGCATGGGTCGGGGTGGTCGCGGGTTCGGATTTAAATCTCCGGGCGCTCACCGGCCCGACGGTTCCGGGGTTCGCCTGCCGAGTCCACTGCCGTGGCGGGCCGTCGACGCCGGCGGGTGTCGGCCCGTAAGTTCTTGTCAGTGGGAGGCAGAGTACCGGTATGGCCGAGCGGAGTCCGACGTTGACGCTCGTGGCGGTGTTCGTCGTCGTCTACGTCGTCGAGGTGCTCGCAGGACTCGCGGGGATTTCGAAGACGGCCTTCGCGCTGGCGACGCCGGTGACGCTGCGACCGTGGACGCTCGT
>JBDGST010000162.1:0-7013 GCA_042217365.1 Haloarculaceae archaeon | reverse complement strand
TCAAATTGGCAATCCGGCTATATATGTCAGACATTACCCGCCAGAGTACAATTAGGGGTGGGAGGAGGTCAAGTTCGTCGGACAGGTCAAGCGATCTGACCGCCGTGCCGTCAGTATCATGGGCGTACTTCAGAATCCCTACGTCAATGCCGACGCATTTCTCAGGCTTCTCTGGTTTTTCGGGCGTGGTTTCATCCACGTCGATACCGAACGTGGCGTACCACTCTCCTGTGGGTTCTCGCTTGACCGTGACCTGTTTGGTGGTGGCGTTCTCGGGAATGTCTCGGTGGAGGTGAATCGGTATCTCACCGATTTTGCTCAACCACAGCACAGGCCGACCACTCGTATTCTTGAGTTTGAAGCCGGACTGGTTGTAGGTGAGCGACCGATACTCCCGAGGCGGTTTCCACTTGAGCATCCCCACGGCGCGTCCGTTCTCCTTCTGCGCTTTGAGCGTGGAGAGGTTGTCGTAGACGCGCTTGACGACCATCTGCAACACTTTCGAGTGAACGTCGTTCAAGTCGTCCCACCACGATTTCAGGTCGGGGAGTGTTCCCTGTACCTTGTAGCGTGCTGGAATCTCGTCTGTCTCGTTGAGTTTGTAGAGAACGTGGTTGTAGAGTTGCCTACAAGTATCGACGTGTTGCAGAAGCGTCTCGGTGAGGGCTTCCGGTGGATCGAGTCGATACTTGTAGTTGTAGTGCATCTATGACTCTCGTTCCTCGATAAGTTCGTCCAGTTTCTCTTGGACGAACGAGGAGAGGTTCAGGTGGTTATCCTGAATCCACTCTTCTTGGTCGTCACGGATGGAGATGTTCTTTCGCGTTGCCACAACACACTTTACACATCTTGAGTAAATAAGGGTTGTTGTCGACGTGGGCCTGTGGGCCGGTCGTCGCGGAGTGTTTGGAAGACGGTGACGGCGTTGACGAATCGCTTCACGATTCGTTCGCACACCAGAAATCTCCGATTTCTGGGGACGCTGTATCCCCTCCCTACTGCGCTACTCGGCCTTCGGCCTGCGTTGCTCGTTGAGGACGGGGACTTAGCGCCTGGAAAAAGTTAAATCCGGTGACCGGCCTACCCTCGCCCAATGATCGATGGCCCGGTACCCGAGCTGGCCGAGCGCGCGACCGCCTGCGCCCAGCGCCTGCTGGCGGCCGACGAGGTGTTGCTCGCCTCCCACATCGACGCCGACGGGCTGACCAGCGCAGCCGTCGCGGCCACGGCGCTCCGGCGGGCCGACCTCCCGTTCGAGGTCGTCTTCAAGAACCAGCTCGACGAGGACGAGATAGCGAGCATCGCCGCCCGGGACTACAAGACGGTGCTGTTCACCGACTTCGGGAGCGGCCAGCTCGACGCCATCGCCGCCCACGAGGACGCGGGCGACTTCGAGCCCGTCATCGCGGACCACCACCAGCCCGCCGAACGGGACACCGAGTACCACCTCAACCCGCTCCTGGAGGGTATCGACGGCGCGAGCGAACTCTCGGGGGCCGGGGCCGCCTACGTCCTCGCGCGGGCGCTGGCCGAAGAGGGCGGGCAGCCCGGCCTCGACGGCGGGGCGGGGAGGGCCGGCGACGGCCGGTCCGCCGCCGGCGAGGCCGACGCGGTCGCCCGGACGAACCGGGACCTCGCGGCGCTCGCGGTGGTCGGGGCAGTCGGGGACATGCAGGCTGTCGGGGGGGAACTCGTCGGCGCCAACCGCGGGATCGTGGCCGACGGCGTCGAGGCGGGCGTCCTCGACGAGGGCACCGACCTGACGCTGTACGGCAAGCAGACCCGCCCGCTCCCGAAGCTGTTCGAGTACGCCACCGACGTACAGATCCCCGGCGTCTCCGGCGACGAGGCCGGCGCGGTCCGCTTCCTGGAGGAACTGGACGTCGACCTGAAGCGGTCCGGCGAGTGGCGCGCGTGGGTGGACCTGACCGACGAGGAGCGCCGGACGGTCGCGAGCGCGCTGGTCAAACGCGCCGTCGAGCGGGGCGTCCCCGCCGACAAGATCGACTCGCTGGTCGGGACGACCTACGAGCTCACCGCCGAGCCCGAGGGGACCGAGCTGCGGGACGCCAGCGAGTTCTCGACGCTGTTGAACGCGACGGCCCGGTACGAGCGCGCCGACGTGGGGCTGGCGGTCTGTCTGGGCGACCGGGGGGACGCTCTCGGCCGGGCCCGGACCCTGCTCGCGAACCACCGGCGGAACCTCTCGGAGGGGCTGGAGTGGGTCCGCCGGGAGGGCGTCACCCGCGAGGAACACCTCCAGTGGTTCGACGCCGGCGACGCCATCCGCGAGACCATCGTCGGCATCGTCGCCGGCATGGCGCTCGGGACAGACGGCGTCGACGCCGACAGGCCGATCGTCGCGTTCGCCCGGAAGAACGACGAGGAGACGAAGGTGTCCGCCCGCGGGACCGGCGTGCTCGTCCGCCGGGGGCTGGACCTGTCGGCCGTGATGGGCGAGGCCTCGGCGGCAGTCGACGGCGAGGGCGGCGGCCACGACGTCGCCGCCGGCGCGACCGTCCCCGCGGGCACCGAGCAGGAGTTCGTCGCCGCCGCCGACGACGTCGTCGGCGAGCAACTCGGGTGAGGCCGGCCAACCTTTATGCGGCTGGTGGCGCCAGTAGCCGGGACCGTGCGAATTCTGTACATCGACTGCGACTCGCTGCGACCCGACCACCTGGGCTGTTACGGGTACGACCGCGACACGTCGCCCAACATCGACGGCGTCGCCGCCGACGGCCGGCGGTTCACCGGCTGTTACGCCTCCGACGCGCCGTGTCTCCCCTCGCGGACGGCCTTCTTCTCGGGCCGCTTCGGGGTCCACACGGGCGTCGTCAACCACTCGGGGACCAACGCCGACGTGCGCCACCGCGGGGCCGCCCGCGGGACGTCGACCGACGACCGCTACCGGTCGCTCCCCCGGGCGTTGCGCAACCTGGGCCACCGCACGGCGTTCGTCAGCCCGTTCCCCCAGCGCCACGGCGCCTGGCACGTCCTCGACGGCTTCGACGAGTGGGTCGACACCGGCGGCGCCGGGACCGAGCGCGCCGACGTCGTCGCCCCTCACGCCGAGTCCTGGCTCGACGAGCACGCGACCGGGGAGGACTGGTACCTCCACGTCAACTTCTGGGACCCCCACACGCCATACGACACGCCCCCCGAGTTCGGCAATCCCTTCGCGGACGACCCGCCGCCCGAGTGGCTGACCGACGAGACGATCCGGGAGCACTACGAGAGCTACGGCCCCCACAGCGCACACGACGTCCACCACGGCTACCTGACCGGGACGGGCCCCGACGACCTCGAACGGACGCCCGACGAGATCGAAGACCGCGAGGACTTCGACCGCTGGGTCGATGGCTACGACGTCGGCATCCGGTATATGGACGAGTACGTCGGCGACCTGCTCGACCGGTTGCGCGAGGCGGGCGTCTACGAGGAGACGCTCGTGGTCGTCTCGGCCGACCACGGCGAGAACCTCGGCGAGCTGAACGTCTACGGCGACCACCAGACCGCCGACGACAGGACCTGCCGGGTGCCGCTCGTCGTGAAGGGCCCGGGCGTCGAACCCGGCGTCGACGACGGCTTCCACTACCAGTTCGACCTCTCGGCGACGCTGGTCGAGCTGGCCGGCGGCGACGTGCCTGCGGGCTGGGACGCCGAGTCGTTCCGCCCGGCGCTGACCGGCGGGGAGTCCGTCGGCCGGGACTTCCTCGTCACCGGCCAGGGCGCGTGGTCGTGCCAGCGGGGCGTGTTCTTCGGCGACTGGCTGCTCCTGCGGACCTACCACGACGGCTGGAAGGACTTCGAACCCGTCGAGCTGTACGACCTCGCGAACGACCCCCACGAGACCGAGAACCTGGCCCGCGAGGAGCCCGCGGTCGTCGAGCGCGGGCTGGCGCTCCTCCAGCGCTGGCGCGCCGAGCGGGGCCTCGACGCCGCGACCGGCCGGGACGGCGGGAACCCCGAGGCGCCCCGGAGCCTCGTCGACCCCCTCTTCGAGGTGATCCGCGAGGGCGGCCCCGCCTACCTGCGCGGGAACGACGGCGTCTACGCGGAGCGCCTTCGCGAGACCGGGCGCGAGGAACACGCCGAAACGATCGAGGCGCGCGACGGGGTCGTCGACGGGGACCTCGGCGAGTACCTGCCGTAGGGCGCTGGCAGGTCTCGCGCGTGCGTTCCCCGGCGAAGCGGGCGGGCCGGGAGACCACGAGACAGGACAGGACCGACCTGAACCGGACCGGCCGAAGCCCGACTGGACCAACCTGAACCGGACCGGCCGAAGGCCGACCGGACCGGTCGCCGGGAGTAAAGTCAAAACGGCGGCCGCCCTACACACCGATCATGGGCGTGACAGAAGCTCGCGACGGCGAGGGCGAGGCAACGACCGGGATCGGTCGGCCGGTCCCCGAGTTCGTCGACTGGGTCGCCGCCGCAGTCATCGCGGTCGGCGGGCTGGCGCTGACGGTCGGGGGCAGCACCCTCGCGTTCGTGGTCGACCGCGACCTGGTCGCCGAAAGCGTCGAGTCCGGGGAGATCACGGTGGTCGTCTTCGAGCGGGACCTCACGGAGACGGAGATGGTCGATTTCACCCTCGAAGTGGTCTCCTGGACCGGTATCGGGCTCCTGGTGACCGGCGTCGCGCTGGTCGTGTTCGCGGCCGGCTACGTCGTCGCGCGCCGCCGCGCACACCGACGGACCGCGGCGGGCGAGTCGGCGGGGTCGTTCCGGGCCCACGCCGTCCTGGGGGCGGTCACGAGTGCGGTGCTCTCGTTCGTCCCCTTCTCGCCCGTCGTGGGCAGCGGCATCGCGGGATACCTCCAGCACCGCGAGGGCGGGCGCTCGGTCAGCGTCGGCGCGCTCTCCGGGTTCCTGGCCGTGGCGCCGGCCATCGCTATCGTCGTGTTCGTCACGGTCGGGATCTACGCCGGACTGTCCGCCGTCGGGGAGAGCGGACTGGGGATGGTGACCGCCGCGAGCATGCTCCTCGTCCTGCTGTTCGTCGCCGCTTACGGGGCCGGACTCGGCGCGGTCGGCGGGTTCGCCGGCGGACGGATCGCGGCGGACCGCTCGCGACGGGCGGACTGAAAGCGATCCGTACGACCGCGTGGCCACGGACCGGGACCACTGGGGGACTTGGTCCTGGCCCCGACCGCGGACCGACCGCGGGCCCGGTCCGACTGCCCACGTCGAAGACCGACGGCACACCGGCGCCGGGCAGCGCCGGCCCGGGAGGGCGGGCTACTCCCCTCCGAACTCGCCGAACGCGTGCGGGAGGTCCCGCGAGTAGGCGGCGAGTTCGTCGCGGAGCCGGGCGAGTACGTCCGCGTAGCGCGGGTCGTCCGCGAGATTGCGCCGTTCGTCGGGGTCGGCGTCGAGGTCGTAGAGCTGGTCGCGGTCGAAGTAGGCGGGGTAGTCGGCGCCCGCGCCCCAGCGAACCTCGCCCGGGTCGTCGACCCGCTGCCAGTGGTGGGAGTAGCGCGCCCCGTCGTCGACCGCCCCCCGCAGGTCGGGCGGGAACCGGGTCGCGACGTAGTGGAACCCGTCGGCGGTGACGACGCCGCGCATCGACCCGGCCTCCTGGTAGACCGACTCGCGCCGGTACTCCCCCTCGCCCGTCAGGAGGGGCGCGAAACTCCGGCCGTCGACGGTGTGGTCGTGGCCGGGGTCGACGCCCGCGACGTCGAACACCGTCGGCGCCAGATCGACGTTCGACGCGAGGCGCGTGCAGGGGCGCCCCGGCTCGATCGTCCCGGGCCAGCGGGCAACGAACGGCACCCGCGACCCGGCCTCGTAGACCGTCCCCTTCCCGCGGAGGTCGCCGTGGTCGGTCGTGTATATCACGAGCGTGTCCTCGGCGACCCCGAGCTCGTCGAGCCGGTCGAGGACCGCGGCGATCCCGTCGTCCATCCAGGTCGCGAGCCAGTCGCGACCCCACGCCCCGGCGTCGGCCCCCCGGACCCGCTCTTTCACGCGCTCGCGGTTGGGCTGGACGTCCGGCGCGTCGTCGAGATAGCCCGACGGCGTCGCGCGGGGGTCCGCGTCGAGTTGCTCGGCGCCGAACGGCGCGTGGGTACAGGTCGGCGCCATCCAGAGGAAGAAGGGGTCCTCGCCGGTCCCGTGCGCGTCGAGGAAGTCGAGCGCGCCCTGCGTGACCCAGTCCATGTTGTGGGTCCGCAGTTCGCGGGGGATGGCCATCTGACGGGGGTTGTCGTAGTAGACGCTCTCGGCGTAGTCGAACCCGGTCGAACGGACGCTCTCGCGGACCACGTCGTAGTTGTCGGCCAGTCGCGCGGCGACCTCGGGGTCCCGCGGGTCGGCGTCGCCCGCGACCGGTTCGAACCGGTCGTGGTCGATCCCCTGGTGCCACTTCCCGACCATGCCCGTCGCGTACCCGGCCGCCGAGAGTTCCGCGGCCAGGTTGTGGTGCTCGGGCTCCCGGAACACGCCGGACTCGAAGAGGACGTTCGGTACTGTCCCCGGCGGGTACTCCGCGAGCGTGCCGGCGCTCCGCGAGGCGTACTGGCCGGTGAGCGCGCAGTGGCGACTCGGCGTGCACACCGGCGCCGCGCTGTGGTACCCGTCGAACCGGATCCCCTCGTCGGCGAGACGGTCGACGGTCGGGGTCAGTCCCTCGCCGCCGTAACAGCCGAGGAGCTCCCGGTCGGTGTCGTCGCTGTAGACGACGAGCACGTTCGGCCGGCCACCGGTGGCTGGCATCGTTGCTCCCGACTCGAACCCCGTCCCCAAAACGCTGTGGGCGCCGGCAGTCCACCGCTACCGCCGTGAGCGGCCGATGGGGCTGAAGACGGACCACCGGCACGGCCGCGACGTGGCGCTGCGAATGACAGAATCCGTGCGCGGGATTGTGATCGGTGAAGTGACCGGTGGGGGACGAGTCGTCCCCCGATGTGACAAAACGGTCAGATCCGGTTGCGGCTGCTGACGACAGCCGCGGCCGACGATCAGTCGACGAGCACCGAGAAAATATCGATCCACTCTCGGTCGGGAAA
>JBDGST010000106.1:0-7092 GCA_042217365.1 Haloarculaceae archaeon | reverse complement strand
GCGAAAGCGTCGTGACTTCCTCCACAAGTTGTCGAACTACTACGCTACCGAGTATGACTTGGTGGCGGTCGAAGACTTGGACGCGAAGGGCTTGGTCGAACTCCCCGGCAACTCACGGAATCGAGCAGGCGCGGCGTGGGGGAGGTTCCTGCGGATGTTCGAATACAAGTGCGAGCGTGAAGGGACTCACTTCATCGCCGTGAACCCCGGTGGAACGACGAAAGAGTGTGCATCCTGCGGGGTTTCAACTGAGAAACCGCTGTGGGTGCGCGAACACTCCTGTCCGTCCTGTGGGTTTGAAATGGATAGAGACGCGAACGCGGCGTGGAACATCCTTTCTCGCGGTCTGACAGACGTAGGAGTGGTTCACTCCGAACGAACGCCTGTGGAGACTGCGCTCCCTGTGGACACCGATTCGGTGTCTGCAAAGCGCGTCGTAGAAGCAGGAAGCCCCTGCCTCAAGGAGTCGCCGAAGGCGGCGAGTAGGCAGGGGTAGTTTACACGTACGCTTGTCACTCCCGGTAGGTTGGCGCGGCTTCTTCGACGACCGCACAGGCCAGCGCCTCGAAGTCGGCCGCGTCGGGCACCACGTCCACCTCGATCCCCGCGTCGGCGGCCGCCTCGCCGGTCGGTTCCCCGATGGCGCCGACGACGGCCGCGTTCAGGCCCATGACCGCCGCCTCGCGGATGCCCCGCTCCGCGGCCGCCGCGAGGAAGTGTTCGACCGTGAGCGACGAGGTGAACAGCGCGGCGTCGAGCATCCCCGCGCCCGCGAGTTCGGTCGACTCGCCCGCCCCGGGGGGTCTCCGGAGGCGATAGAGGACTGTCTCGCGAACGTCGGCGCCCGCGTCTCGGAGCCCCTCGACCAGCACGTCCGAGCCGTGGTCCGAGCGAGCGAGTTCGACCGTCGCGCCGGCCGCCTCGTCGGACAGCGCATCAACCAGCCCAGGGGAGGAGTACTCCTCGGGAACCAGGTCGACCGGGTAGCCGCGCTCGCGGAGCGCGTCGGCCGTCGCCTCGCCGATCGCGACGACCGTCGCGTCTCCCGGTTCCCAGCGGTCGCCCGTCCCCGCGGGTTCCGCCGGCCCGGTACCGTCCCCGGTCGCGCCCGCCGATCCGGCGTCATCCTCGGTCGCGCCTGCCGACCCGTCGTCGTCCGGGCCTGCGGCCGGCCGCTCCCCCGCGGCGATTTCGACCCCGGTCTTGCTCGTGAACACGACGTAGTCGGCGCCGGCCGGCCGGTCGCCGGTCGGTTCGACGGCGAGCATCGGGTCCGGTACCGGGTCGGCGCCGAGCGAGTCGAGCAACTCGACGGCCTCCCGGAGTCGGTCGTCGTCCGGGCGGAAGACGGCGACCCGCAGGCGCGGGTGTTCGCGCCCCCCGGCGGTCGCCCGCGCGCCGGCGTCCGGGTCGGACTCGGTCGGGACCGCTCCGTCCTCGTCGGTCACCGGTATCCCTCCAGGAAGTCGACGACGCGCTCGCGCTCGGCGGCGACGTCGCCGATGACGGTTATCGCGGGCGGTTCGATCCCGGCTTCGTCGCGGGCCGCGACGATGGTGTCGAGGGTACCGGTGGCGACCCGCTGGCCGGGCCGGGTGGCCCGCTCGACGAGCGCCACGGGCGTCTCTGGGGCCATCCCGGCGTCCCGGAGCGCGGCGGTGTACTCGGGGAGTTTCCCCACGCCCATCAGCACGACGATGGTGCCGCCGGTGGCCGCCAGCGCGTCCCAGTCGACGGCGGACTCCGCTTTCGTCGGGTCCTCGTGGCCGGTGACGAACGAGACGGCCGACGCGTGGTCGCGGTGTGTGACCGGGATCCCGGCCGCCGCGGGCCCGGCGACAGCAGAGGTGATCCCGGGGACGACCTCGAAGGGGACGCCGTGCTCGGCCAGGTACGCGGCCTCCTCGCCGCCGCGCCCGAAGACGAACGGGTCGCCGCCCTTGAGCCGCACCACGGTCTCGCCCTCGCGGGCGAGTTCGACCAGGCGCTCGTTGATGGCCGACTGGGGGGTGCGCTCGCCGCCGGCGCGCTTGCCGACGTCCTCTCGCCGGTCCTCGGGGACCAGGTCGATGATCGCCGGTCCGGGGAGCTTGTCGTGCAAGACCGCGTCGGCTTCCTCCAGCAGGCGCCGCGCTTTCACCGTCAGGAGCTCCGGGTCCCCGGGACCGGCGCCGACGAGATAGACTGTCCCTGTCATCTCTCCCGGTCAGGCCCCGTCGGCGTCCCGGCGCGCCCGCTCGATCAGGTCCGCGGCCCCCCGATCGGCGAGGTCGGCGGCGAACTCGCGGGCGGCCTCGCGGTGGCGTTCGGCCGGGAGTTCGCGGGTCGCGCGGACCTCCTCGTCGCCCTCGCGGTCGAGCACCCGGACGGCCGTCCGCACGACGGGGCCCTGGAGGACGGCGTGGATGCCGACCGGCGCGACGCACCCGCCGCCGAGTTCGGCCAGGACCGTCCGCTCGACGGTCGTCTCGACCCGCGTCGGCGGGTGGTCGATGGCGTCCCTGACGGCGGTCGCCACCTCCCCGTCGCGGGCGGTGACCGCCAGCGCCCCCTGCCCGGGCGCGGCGACGAACTCGCCCGGCTGGAACCGGTGGTGGGCGACGTGGTGGAGCAGCCCCGACCGCTCCAGCCCCGCCTCCGCGAGGACGACCGCGTCGTACTCGACGTCGAGCTCGCGTTCCAGCGCCCGTCGCTCGATCTCGGCGAGGTCCTCGAACCACTCCTGGGCCGTCCGGTCGTAGTCGGGGCGGTCCTCGTCGCCGTCGGTCCCGGTGTCGCCGTCGCTACTGTCTGCGCTCTCGCCGTCGGCCTCGCTCTCCTCCTCGGCCTCGACGCGGCGCTGGTGTTCGCGCTGGAGGCTCGGCGCGAGCAGTTTCTCGACGCGCGTGTCGACGTTGCCCCGGAGCGGTTCGACGGTCAGGTCAGGCCGGTCGGCGAGCAACTGGGCGCGCCGGCGGAGGCTGGACGTCCCGACGGTCGCTCCCGCCGGGAGGTCGGCCGGCGCCGTCCCGTCGGGCGAGAGCAGCAGGTCCCGGGCGGGACCCCGCTCGGGGACGCCCGCGACGACGAGGTCCTCGGGCATCTCGGTGGGCATGTCCTTCATCGAGTGGACCGCGGCGTCGAGGTCGCCGTCGAGCACCTCCTCGTCGAGGTCGCGGACGAACGCGCCGGTCTTGCCGAGCCGGTGGATCAGCTCGTCCCTGACGCGGTCGCCAGTCGTCTCGACCTCGACGAGTTCGACCTCGCACCGGCGGCTCTCCAGCCGCTCTTTGACCGCCCCGGCCTGCCGGAGCGCGAGCGCCGACCCGCGTGTCCCCACGCGTAGCGTCCGACCTCGTGTACTCATTGCCACTCACTCGGCGGCCCGGCGTGAAAAGCTCACCACTTCCGGTCGGCGCCGTCGCTCGCCGGCGTCCGGTCACCAGGGCTCGTCCTTGAACCCGAGGGCGTAGGCGACGCCGTTGGTCGCCACGTGGAGCAGCGGCGTCGCGACGAGCACGACGGCGAGCACCGGCGGGGTGAACGTCTCGAACGCCCAGCCGGGCGCGAGCAGCGCCGCCAGGACGAGCGCGCCGGCGACGAAGTCCAGCTGGTCGACGAGGGGGAAGGGCGCGCCCCGCTCGCGGCCGGTGCGGCGCTTGAGAAACGAGGCCGCGACGTCGCCGCACATCGCCCCGAGGGCGAGACCGAGCGCGGCGGGCAGCGTGAACGGGTCGAGGCCGACCCCGAGCGCGTCCCCGACCGGCCCGACGATCTGGTTCAGCGCGACCGCGACGGCGACGCCAGCGAGCGTCCCGGCCGCGGTCCCGCGCCAGGTCTTGCCGTCGCCGAGCAGGCGTCGCCCGCCCACGGTCCGGCCGCCGTCGATGGGGCGGCCGCCGCCGGCCAGCACCGCCGCGTTGTTCGGCACGTACGCGGGCAGCATCGCCCACAGCGCCGTCGCGACTGCCGAAACGACTCCCATGTCCGGGCCGAGTCTCCGGCGCGCCTTAACCGTCGGGGATCCCGACCGTGCCGGGGCGGGCGCCCGGACCCACTGCGGGCGAGCGACGCGGCCGGGTCCGGGAGCGGCGCACGGGCGACGTTTTTTGCGGCTGGCGGCGCAATTCGCGGGCATGATCCCGCCGATAGCGAGCCGGTTTCTCGCCGGGGAGACGGCCCCCGAGGCGCTGGAGCACGCCCGGGTGATAAACGAGCGGGGGGTCGGCGCCATCCTGAACCTGCTCGGCGAGCACTACGAGGAGCGCGGGCCGGCCGACGCGGACGCCGACGCCTACCGTCGGATCCTCGACGACCTCGCGGGGACGGACCTGCGGGCCTGCGTCTCGGTCAAGCCCTCCCAGTTGGGGCTGGACGTCGGCGAGGGCGTCTTCCGGGAGAACCTCGCCCGGGTCGTCGAGCGGGCCGACGAGGTCGACCGCTTCGTCTGGATCGACATGGAGGACTACCCGACGGTCGACGCGACGCTGGACGCCTACGAGCATCACGCCCGCGAGCACGGCGGCGTGGGCGTCTGCGTCCAGGCGAACCTGCGGCGCACGCCCGAGGACCTCGAACGGCTGGCGGCCCTCCCGGGGAAGGTCCGGCTGGTCAAGGGGGCCTACGACCCGCCCGCGGACGTCGGGTACTCGGACCGCGGGCGGGTCGACGAGGCCTACCGCGAGTGTCTGGCGACCATGTTCGAGGAGTTCGAGGACGGCGTGGCGGTCGGGAGCCACGACCCCGCGATGGTGGAGTACGCCGCCCGGCTCCACGAGGAGTTCGGGACGCCCTACGAGGTACAGATGCTGATGGGCGTCCGCGAGGGCGCCCAGACCGAACTGGCGGCCGACCGCGAGGTCTGGCAGTACGCTCCATACGGCGGGAAGTGGGCGTCGTACTTCTACCGGCGGGTGGTCGAGCGCAAGGAGAACGTCGCGTTCGCGCTCCGGGCGGTCCTCGGGCGGGGGTGAACCGCCGTCGTCCGGGGTCGCGGGGGCATCGCGAACCGTCTCAAAAGGAACACGCTGATTATCCTCCGCCCGACAGATACGGGCAGACCCGATGACTTCGACGTGGAAGCGGGACTTCGCGAGCGGGCTGATCATCCTCGTGCCGGTGCTGGTGACCGCGTACATCATCATCTGGCTCTACCAGCAGCTGGCGAAGGTACCGCTCCCGGTCGAGAACCCGCTGTTGCGGGTGCTCCTGACGCTCGTCATCTTCGTCCTGCTGGTGTTCTCGGTGGGGTACATGATGCGGACGGCCTTCGGCGACCTCATCGAGGAGGGCCTCGACGGCGTGATGAACCAGCTCCCCGGACTCCGCGTGGTGTACAACGCGTCGAAGATGGCCGTCGAGACGGCCGTCTCCGGCGCCGACGAACTCCAGGAGCCGGTGAAGATAGAGACCTGGCAGGGCCTGCGCATGACCGCGTTCAAGACCGGCAAGACGACCGCCGACGGCCGCGACGTGCTCTTTCTCCCGACGGCCCCGAACATCACGACGGGCTTCGTCGTCGAGGTCGACCCCTCCGCCTACGAGGAGACCGACGAGCGCGTCGAGGACGCCCTGACGCGCGTCCTCAGCGCCGGCTTCGGCGAGGCCGAGCAGACCGGACTCCCGGTGTCGGTCGACGAGAGCGGGGACGGCCAGGGCGAGTCCGGCGGTGCCGACGGCGAACCGGCCGGCGACGCCCCCGTCGACGGGGTCGGCGGCGACCCCGACGGAACGGCGTGACTCGGGCGACGCCGCCCGCGACCCGGTTCAGCTGAGGTGGGCCGCGATGTCGGCCTCGGTGACGATGCCGACGGTCTCGCCGTTCTCGACGACGATGACTGCGGCGTTGTGGTCGAGGTAGTCGTTGATCTCGTCGATGGTGGCGTCGGGCTCGACGGTCGCGACGGACTCGTGTTTGACCTCGTCGACCGGCAGTTCGCCGACGCTCGCGGCGTCGGCGGTCTCCGACCGCTGGCGGATGTCGGAGTGGCCGATAAGCCCCAGCGGCGTCCCGTCGCGGATGACCGGCACCTGCGAGAAGCCCCAGTCGTCCATCGTCTCCTGGGCGGCCCGCACCGAGTCGTCCGGTTCGACGCTCACGACCCGCGAGTTCATCAGGTCCTCGGCGCGCAGGATGCTCCCCTCGGCCTCCTGGAGCGCGTTGACGATCCGCCGGAGCGTCGACAGCCGCGGGTCCACGTCCCCGCCCTCGATGCGCGCGATGAGCGGCTGGGAGACGTCCGCCCGCTCGGCCAGGTCGCTCTGGGTCAAACCCAGTTCGGTCCGCCGCTCCCGCAGATCCGCTGGCGTCGGCAGGTCCATACCCCGGAGATTACTGGAGGTAATACATAAAACCACCGGCGTCCGGCGGCGCCGTGTCGGGATCGCGCCCGGACTGACCGGCGGGGTGACCGGACCGACCGTCGGGGCGACCGGACCGGCCGGCGGGGTGGTCCTGTCGGGAAAGCGGAGAGGCCCGGCCGGAAGGCGAGCGCTATATCCGCCTGGAGGTGCTATCCGGAGGTATGTCAGACGCGAACGCGGCGAGCGAGGACCTGCCCGACTCCGAGGACGAGTGGCGCGAGCGCCTCACCGACGAGGAGTACGAGATCCTGCGCGAGCGGGGGACGGAACCCAAGTTCAGCGGGGAGTACCTCGACGTCGACGGCGAGGGTGACTTCCGGTGTGCCGGCTGCGGGACCGCGCTGTTCGCGACGGACCAGCAGTTCGACTCCGGGCACGGCTGGCCGAGCTTCTTCGACGTGGTCGAGGAGGGCAACGTGGAGACGCGCCTGGACACCAGCCACGGGATGCGCCGGACCGAGGTCGTCTGTGCCACCTGCGAGGGCCACCTCGGCCACGTCTTCGACGACGGTCCCGACCCGACGGGCAAGCGCTACTGCATCAACTCCGCGGCGCTGGAGTTCGACTCCGGCTCCGACGAGGAGTGACGCTTCCGGTGGACGCCAGTTGCGCTGGCGAGTCGTCCGCCCGACGGACGAGCGGCCCGGTGGGGCGTTCGCCCGACGGGTCGGAACCACGGGTCGCGGGCCGCCCGGTATCAGATCGATCGAATCCACCGGAACGCTTTTTGAGATAGTCGTCGGTTCCCGA
>JBDGST010000027.1:0-7100 GCA_042217365.1 Haloarculaceae archaeon | reverse complement strand
CAAACTCCGGGTCCGTCGTCGGCCGTTGTCGTGGGCACGCCGACGGCGGGCGTCGCGCTCCTGGTGGGCGCCACCGCGGCGGCCAGGCGTCGTACGGGCGGCAGGCGTCGTACGGGCGGCAGGCGTCGTGCTGACAGCAGGCGTCGTGCGGGCAGCGGTCAGCGTGCCGGCCCAGTCAGGCGAGTTCGGCCACGAACAGCAGGACGCTCGGCGCGACCAGCAACACCAGGCCGACGACCATCAGCGCCGCCGGGACGAGGAGCAGCCCCATGTCGGTCAGCAGCCACAGGCCGATCCCCGCGAGGACGGCCAGCAGCCCGACGATCCGGAGTATCCACGTGAACACACCCTCTAGCCCGAGGTCCGCCGCGACGTCGACGACTTCGAGTACTTCGTCCATGACACCGGCGAGTGCTCGCGCCAGTGACAAAAAATATCGGGGTTCGGGAAGCGTCTTCGACGTCCGAAAACGGCGTACAACAGTCCGGTCAGACCTCGGCCGGCCGTTCGGATGGGACCCCGTCGTCGGCGACCACCCGGAGACTGAGCCGAACGACCGGCGTCCCGTCGTCCAGTTCGACGACGAACTCGCCCTGCGACTTCTCGACCGCCCACCGCGCGAGCCACAGTTCGAGCCCGCGGAGGTGCTCCAGCGGCGTCTCCGTGCCCCGTCTGACCACGTCGATCGCCTGATCGGAGAGCGCGCCGCCCTCGTCGCGCAGTTCGACGACCGCGCGGTTCCCCTCGGACCGGACTGTGACCGCGACCGGCCGGTCCCCGCCCTCGGCGAGCGTCGAGATCACCTCGCGGAGCGCCGCGCCGAACACGGAGTGGATCCGGGCGGGCAACGGCTCCGCTGAGGAGTCCTCGGGTCCCGGGGTCCGCAGGTCGACGGCCGCGTCCCGACCGTCGCGCAGGTCGGCGACCGTCTCCGCGACGAGGTCCCGGAGGTCCACCGTCTCCAGCAGCTCCCCGTCGGCGGCGACGATGGCGTCGAACCGCCGGACCTGGTCGCCGAGACGGAGGAGGTCCTCGGCCGCTTCCCGGATCGCCGCGACGTGTTCGTCCGAATCGTGGGGCTCGGCCGCGACGTCGTCGAGGCGCCCGAGGACGACGTTGAGCTTGTTGCGGAGGTTGTGCCGGAGGAGGCGGTTGAGCACCGAGAGGCGCTGCTCGCGCTCTTTCCGGTCGGTCACGTCCTGCTGGATCCCGAGGTAGTGGGTCACCGTCCTGCCGTCGCTCCGGACGGGGACCAGATCGAGGCGGTTCCAGAACGGAGTGCCGTCCTTCCGGTAGTTGAGAAGCTCGACGGACACCGGTCGCTCCGCGTCGATGGCCGCCCTGACCTCGGCGACGGTCTCCGGGTCGCTCTCCTCGCCCTGGAGGAACCGGCAGTTGCGGCCGAGACACTCGTCGGCCGAATACCCGGTGACCCGCTCGAACCCCTCGTTGACGTACACGAGCGGGTTGTCCTCCCGGGAGAGGTCGGTGATGGCGATGCCGACGGGCGCCTCGTTCATCGCGCGCTCCTTGAGGCAGAGTTCGCGCTGGGCGGACGCGACCAGCACGTAGATCAGGCCGGCACTGACGACTACCTCGGCCACGCCCTTCGCGACCTGCAGGTCGTGCAGGACCCCGCGTTCCGCGACCAGACGCGGCAGCAGGAAGTCCGACGCGAGGAGCAACGCAAAGCCGAAGGCGACGTACGCGACCGCGATCCGGAGCGGCGTCAGTCGGTGCCCGCCGAACCACGAGAGCGTCGAATCGCCTTGGAGAGAGAGGGAGCGTCTGTCTGTCACCGGTCCACCTGCATCGAGCGTATCGACGAAAATCTACGTCGGGGGTGCATAAATGTACGTCGGTTGCACAATCCGCGGACGGTCCCAGGTTCGCGGGGGGCCGACGATACGGTCGCTCCGGGTCATCCGGGGCGACGGTCGCCAAGGCGAATCCGCCGACCGGACGGGTTCGCGACACTTATACCACTCGACCCCGAAACTCGGTGGGAATGAGCGATCCGGAGCTCGCGGTAGTCGAGTTCGTGCTGACGGTCGGGGCGTACAACGACCGCCGCGGCCTCGAGGCCGACGACCTGCCGCCGGCCTATCGTGCGGTGTTCTGGAGCGACGGGGAGATAGAACGACCGCTGTCGGCGACGTCGACGACCGCCCGCGAGGCGACCGGCGTCGAGCAGCCCTGGGAGGCGGTGTCCGGGCTGATGTTCACCGACCGCGACGACTTCTCGGGGACCATCTCGTTCACCGACCGGGAGATGGCCGAGGAGTGGTTCCTCGACCGCGTCGGCGCCGACGACCTGGCGGACAACCCGGTGCTCGCGTCCGCCTACGAGGACGAGTTCGAGGGGCTCGACTACGAGCGGGCCCGCGCCGACAACCGCCCCGTCCGGGCCGACCGGGTGTGGATCGACAACCTCCTCGACGAGTACTTCGACGACGAGGACGACGAGGAGATGCTCGACCTTGTCGACGTCCGCGCGCCCGAGGAGGTCGAGATGACGATGGACGACCTCGTGCTCACGCCCGACCAGGAGGGCGAGATCCACAAGATCGTCAAGGCGATCGAGCACCGGGACTACCTCGCCCGTATCGGCCTGCGGGAGATCGGCAAGCTCCTGTTCGTCGGGCCGCCGGGCACCGGCAAGACGTCGGTCGCGCGGGCGCTGGCGAGCGAACTCGACCTGCCGTTCGTCGAGGTGAAGCTGTCGATGATCACCTCCCAGTACCTCGGCGAGACCGCCAAGAACGTCGAGAAGGTCTTCGAGGTGGCGACGCGCCTCTCGCCCTGTATCCTCTTTATGGACGAGTTCGACTTCGTCGCCAAGACCCGCGCCAGCGACGAGCACGCCGCGATCAAGCGCGCCGTCAACACCCTGCTGAAGTCCATCGACGAGGTGAGCCTCATCGAGCACGAGGTGTTGCTCATCGGCGCCACGAACCACCCCGACCAGCTCGACGCCGCCGCGTGGCGGCGCTTCGACGAGATCGTCAACTTCCCCAAACCCGACGACCAGATGCGCGCCGACATCCTCGGAATCGTCACCCGCGAGATGGAGATCGTCGACTTCGACCCGATGGAGATCGCCCGCGAGACAGAGGGGCTCACGGGGAGCGACCTCCGCCTGGTCCTCCGCGAGGCGGTGCTCGACGCGCTGACCGAGGAACGGACCACCCTCACCCAGCAGGACCTGCTCGACGCCGTCGCCGACTTCGAGGAGCGGGATAACCTGAAAGACCTCGACATGATCGAGGGCGACCACGACGCGCTCGTCGCCGGCGGCGACATCTCCGGGGCCGGCGACGGCCACGACCACAGCCACGACTAACAGCGGCGGCGGCCCCGACTGTCGAACGGAGCGAGTATCGGCAGTCGGGACTGTGGGAGAGAGTGCCCGGCTCGCCCTCAGGGCGCCCGTTCCCCGGCCTCGACCGTCGTCTCCAGCCGGTTCTCCTCGGGCGGGAGCGGACAGGAGAAGGCGTCGCTGAACGCGCAGAAGGGGGTGTACGCGAGGTTGAAGTCCACCGTGACCTCGTCGCCGTCCGCGAGTTCGCGGTCGGGTTCGAGTTCCATGTACCGGCCGCGCTCGTAGGTCTCCTGTCCGGTCGTCTTGTCCCGGAACGGGACGAATACCGGCTCGTCGTCGTCCTGTCGGTAGCCGTGGAGGTCGCGGCGCTCGCCGTCGAGGTCGAACGAGAAGGTGACGACCCGGAGATACCGGACCGGCGGCCCCTCGGTCGTCTCCATCTCGACGGGTTCGGGGTCGTCGTGGACAGTGACGGTCGCCTCGACCCGGTAGTCGGGGTCGGGATCGAAGTAGTCGAGGCCGTCGAAGCCGTCGCGCTCCTCGGGCGGGATCGGCGACTGCCGGTGGTCGGCGAGGAATCGGTCCTTCTCGCGGCGGTTCTCCCGGAGCCGCTCGGCCCAGTCGTCGGTCATGGCACCGGAGAGGGACGCCCGACGGTTGAACCCGGCGACTCCCGCCGCGAGGCGAGCGCGCATCCGCTACCTGGCCCCGGATCCGTGACGGCGCAGACGCCAAAGCCCCGGCAACCCGGGTAGCGGAGACAAACGCCTATGCGTCCGGCGACGCTGCAGGGACACGATGACCCGATCGGCCATCCAGCTGTACACGCTCCGCGACGTCGACCGCCCGTTCACGGAGGTGCTCGAACTCGTCGCCGACGCCGGCTTCGACGGCGTCGAGTTCGCCTACCGCGTGACCGACGCCGACCCCGACGAGGTCGCGGCGACGCTCGACGAGACCGGCCTCGCGGTCGCCGGCGCGCACGTCCCCGTCGAGGACCTCGAAGACGACTTCGAGGACACCGTCGCCTTCTACGACGCGCTCGGCGTCGAGAACGTCGTCGTCCCGTGGCTCGACCCCGATCACTTCGAGTCCCGCGATGCCGTCGCGGCCGCCGCGGACCGCCTTGACGCCCTCGCGGACGACCTCGCGGACCGCGGCAAGCGCCTGCACTACCACAACCACGACCACGAGTACGTCGAGCTCGACGGGACGACCGGCTTCGACGCGTTCGTCGACGCGACCGACTTCGGGATCGAACTCGACGTCGGGTTCGCGCTGTTCGTCGGCGACGACCCCGCCGCCCGGCTGCGGTCGCTGGGCGAACGCTCCCGGCTGGTCCACCTCAAGGACTTCGACGTCGACGCCGGCGAGTCCGTCCCCGTCGGCGAGGGCGACCTGGACCTGGACGGCATCGCCGACGCCGTCGCCGCGAACGACTCCGACTGGCTTGTCTACGAGTACGAGGGCGAGGACCCGCTGGCGACGCTGGGACAGGCCGCCGACAGGACCAACGACCTCTGCTGAGGCGGCCAACTCCGCCCGCTCGATAGCGCCTGCCGACGACTCGACCCGAAACCGGGGTGTGCGCCCGAACGTCCGGAAAGCGGGGCGGTCATGTGCCCGGGAGACGAAACGCCGACCCATGCGCCCGGGTGAGGAGAGGTCGGCGGCCGTCGCGCTGCCCGCCGCGGTGTGTCGCCGGTACCGACGGTTCACGCTCTACAACTCGCCGTACGCCGCGCACGACGCGGGCCGTGCCGTGGACCTCTACCCCGGCGACGCGACCCACCCCGACCCGGTCGACGGCAATCCGGTGACGGCGCCCTCGCCGGTCGCCGGCGAAGTCGTCGAGACGCGCGCGGTCACCGCGCCGTCCCGGCCGTACGCCGCCGACGAGGACTACCTGATCCTGGTGGACACGGGAGCGGCCCGCGGTGCGGGCACCGTCGGAGGCGAGGCGGCGGTGACAGCAGGCGGGACCGCACCGATCGCCCGGGTCCTGCACGTCGACCCCGCGGTCGAGGCGGGCGACCGCGTGGCCGTCGGCGACCCCCTCGGGACGCTCGTCCGGGCGGGGTTTTTCGCCCCGTGGGTCGCCGACCACCTCCACCTCGGCTTCCGGGACCCCGACGCCGACCCCTACCGCGCGACCGGGTCGCTGCCGGTCGAACTCGACCCCGCGCTCGACCTGCGACCGGTCGACTGGGACGGCACCGGGACCGTGGTCGCGACCGGCGAGACCTACGCCGTCCTCGACGCGCCGGCCCACCCCGCGCCGGGCGAGGCGTTCGCCGGCGTCGCCGCCACGGACGGACGGGGCGACCCCGCGGGCGTCCTCGACGGCGGCCTCCCCCACTACGACGGGGGCGGGCTGCTCCGGACCGACGGGACCGGCGGCGCTCCGGACGGTGGGGCCCCGGACGGTGACGCGATACACCTCCTCGGGGAGCGCGTCGGTACCGCCGACGGCCGGGACGTGACCTGGGCCGACGTGGCGGTCCTGGCGAACGGCGACCCGGTCCGGGGCGTCGCGTTCGCCCCCGGCCGGGACCGGCTCGGCGTCAAGCTCGTCGGCGAGGGCGTCGACCTGCCGGTCGGGACCGACGTGGCTGTCGAGATAGCGACGGCCGGCGCTCACTCGCCGTGACGTTCGCGGCTTCGGGCGCTCACTCGCCGTGACGTTCGCGCTCGTCGATGTCGCCGCGAACCGGGTCGCTCATGGTTCCGTGAGATAGCCCGTCATACGGACCGTTGTAATTCTTTACCACCACGGCGAAACGGGACGAACGTTTCGGCAGTGAACCAGCCACACGTCAGCCGCTACGCCGAAAATAGTTACAACGGTCCGTATCAGTCAAGTCGCTTCTCGAACCGGATCAGTTCGTACTCGCCGTGTCGCTCCCGCCCGACCCGCTCGTAGCCGCGGGCGGGGTAGAACTCGGTCGCCGCCGCCTGCCGCCGGGCGGTCGTCAGCGCCAGGCGGTCGACGCCCCGCTCGCGGGCCGCCGCTTCGAGACCGTCCAGCACCGCCGTCCCGTAGCCCTCCCGCTGGTGGTCCGGGTCGACCGCGAGCCTGAACAGCTCCCCCTCGACCGGGTCGTCCGCGTCGTCTCCGCCGCTCCCGCCCCGGTCGTCGACGACGAGCCCGCCCGTCGCGACCACCTCGCCGTCGGCCTCGGCGACCAGGAACTCCCCGCCCGGTTCGACGTAGGCGGCCTCGATCCACCCGAGGTCGGCCGTCCCCGGCACGTCCGCGGGGTCGGTGCCGGCGTCGAGTAACGCCCGCTCGTGGACCCGGCGGACGGCCGCCTCGTCGGCGGGCTCGTAGCGACGGACGACCGCCTCGGCGTCGGCCCGGCCCGCCCCGACCTGCTCGTCGCCCGCCATCAGACGAACTCGATCTCGGCCAGCCGCGTCACCTCGCCGAACAGGAAGTCGGCGTGCTCCAGCGCGTACTCGCGGTGGTCCTCCTCGATGCAGCCGACGGCGTCCTCGACGAGCACCGGCCGGTAGTCGCGGAGGCCGGCGCTGGAGGCGGTGTGGAGCACGCAGACGTTCGCGAGCGTCCCGCAGATCACGAGGTCGTCGATCCCGTGTGACTCCAGCCAGCCCTCCAGTTGCGTCCGGTAGAACGCGTCGTAGGTGTGCTTGACGACCACGAGGTCCTCCTCGCGGGGCTCCAGTTCGTCGACGATCTCGGCCTCCCAGGACCCCTCGAGAACGTGCTCGCCCCAGCGGTCGAACTCGTCGTAGTAGTGGGCGTCGTCGAACTGCT
>JBDGST010000109.1:0-7101 GCA_042217365.1 Haloarculaceae archaeon | reverse complement strand
ACCACGGCGTGAACGTCGCCATCGAGATGCACCCCAACATGCTCGTCTACGAGCCGACGAGCATGGCGCGACTGCGCGAGGCGACAAACGAGTACGTCGGCGCGAACTTCGACCCCTCGCACCTCTACTGGCAGGGGATCGACGTCACGGCGGCGATCCGATTCCTCGGCGAGCGCGACGCGATCCACCACTTCCACGCCAAGGACACGGCGCTGTACGAGGAGAACGCACGCGTCAAGGGGTATCTCGACACCGAACCCTACACCGAAGAGCCCGACCGCTCGTGGCTGTTCCGCTCGATCGGCTACGGCCACGACGAGAGCCACTGGAAGGACATCGTCTCGACGCTCCGGATGGTCGGCTACGACGGCGCGCTCTCGATCGAACACGAGGACTCGCTCACGTCGGCCACGGAGGGCCTCGAAAAGGCCGTCGACGTGCTCTCGCGGGCCGTCTTCGAGACGACGCCCGGCGAAGCCTACTGGGCGGAGTGAGGATCGGTCGCTGCGCCGCCGGACCGTCGCGGACGCGGCTGGCGACTGTTCCCCGGCGCCGACGCAACGGGAGCAGCCGGAACTGGCGCGGTACCTGTCACCAGATGAGAGCGAAGGGGAACTATTTTACATATTCTCTAGCAGACAACTGACGATGAGTCACAGTAACGATGCGGGTGACGACAGGGAACAGCCCCAGAACGGCGCGGAAGAGGGAGAAGCGGAACAGCCGACCGGCGACGAACCGCAACCCGGGCCTGGTGAGCAACCGACCGGCGGCGAGCCCCAACCCGCGACCGGGGGGCAACCCGCAGGGGGACAGGGCCAGCCCCCCTCGGAGGGCCAACCGGCGGGCGGGCACGCACAGCCCCAGGCCGCCGGACAACAGCCCGCGGGGAACCACGCGGCCGGGCCAGCGACCGCCCGGCGCCAGGGGGTCGGCGACCTGCTCGGTCGACCGGCGATAAAACGGGAGATCCTCCGTGACGTCGGGTTCTACGCCGTCGTCGGGATCGGGCTCGGGTTCGCGGCGCTCGTGGCGAAGATATTCGGCGGCGGCGGGGACCAGGGAACCGCAATCGGTGTGTTCTTCGCGGTGGCCGGCATCTTCGTCGCGCTGGCCATCGGACCGGTACTGGCCGGCCTCCTCAGCGTCCGGGTGAACGACGCGCTCGCCGGGGAAGAAGGCAGAGCGGTCATGCTGGCCAACTTCGTCGGAAACGCGGCCGGCTACCTGCTAATGGTCGTCCTGACGATCCTGTTTGCCTCGACGGCCGCCGACTCGGGTTCCTCGACGGGCGTGGACTCCGGGACCGGCAGCCTGTCGGCCAACGTCCAGCTCGGCGATTACTTCCTCCCGATCGTCGGAGTCGCGCTCGTCGTCGGTGCCGTCGCCGTTGCCGTTACCTACCTCGTCCGGTCGATCGGGTCGGGACGCCCAGCCGCCCGCTAGGCGCTCGCGGTCGACTGTCGCGGCCGTCGGGGGTGCCGGCCGGTCGCACGCCATTTGCAATAGAAAGCCGACACGAATCTATTTCAGGTCGCTGGCCGGATCTTCCGGGTATGCCACTCGACGTCGGAATGCTCGGGTACCGGTTCATGGGCGAGGCGCACTCGAACGCGCTGGCGCGGCTCCCGATGTTCTTCCCGGACGCCCCCGCGACGAACAGGGACGTCCTCGTGGGCCGCGACGAGGACGCGCTGGAGACCGCCGCCGGGCGACTCGGGTTCGACAGGACGAGCACGGACTGGGAGGCCGTCGTCGACGAGGTCGACGTGTTCTACAACCTCGGGCCGAACCACGTCCACGCCGAGCCGTCAATCGCGGCGCTGGAGTCGGGGACGCCGGTGTTCTGCGAGAAGCCGCTCGCGCGCACGCTCGACGAGGCCAGCGAGATGGCGGACGCCGCGGCCGACGCGGACGTGCCCGCCGGCGTGGCGTTCAACTACCGGTTCATCCCCGCGATCCAGTACGCCCGCGAGCTGATCGCGGGCGGCGAACTCGGCGAGATCCACCACGTCCGGGGCCGGTATCTGCAGGACTGGCTGGTCGACCCCGACGCGGCGTGGTCCTGGCGAAACGACGCCGAGATGGCCGGGAGCGGTGCGCTGGGCGACCTGGGCGCGCACACGGCCGACCTCGTGCGCTTCCTCGTCGGCGACGCCGACGGCGCCGGCGCGATCGACGCCGTCTCGGGACAGCTCCGGACGTTCGTGGACGAGCGACCGGTCCCGGACGGGGACGAGACGCAGCCGGTGACGGTCGACGACGCGTACACGGCCCAGGTCGCGTTCGAGGGGGGCGCCGTCGGGACCCTGGAGGCCTCGCGCTTCGCCAACGGTCACAAGAACGACCACACCGTCGAGGTGGAGGGCTCGAAGGGGAGCCTCCGGTTCAGCCTCGAACGGTTGAACGAACTCGAACTCCTCCGGGAGAGTTCGCGGGGCTACGAGACGATCCTCGTGACCGACGAAGACGACCCCTACGTCGACCACTGGTGGCCGCCGGGCCACGTCATCGGCTGGGAGCACACGTTCGTCCACGAGAACTACGAGTTCCTCTCCGCCGTCGACGCGGGGGCCGACCACGAGCCGAACTTCGCGGACGGGCTGGCCGCCCAGCGGGTCCTCGACGCGATAGAGCGCAGCGACGAGCGCGGCGAGTGGGTCGACCTCGACTGATACGGATTATTGTAACGGTTTACCGGTCGTCGCCGGTCCCGTGGCCGGCAACATCCGGAAATGACTTACAATAATCCGTATGATACTGTCGGCCGAAACTTCGTACAGATATCCGCCGCCTCGGGGTGGTGGAATTCCCGACGGGCTTACGGCCGGCAGTACGAGACGGACCGCTGCCCACCGGTCCCGGGCCGCCCGTTCGCGCACCAGTCGAGACTGTCGAGCCGCGAGAGAGAAAAGGCGAGGACGGCCCTATCAGTCGTCCGCCGCCGCGGTCTGCCCGCCGTTCGTCACGCGGTAGGCCTCCTTCTTCACGATCTCGGTGTGGTGACAGCTCGGACAGGCGTACTCTGTCAGCTTCGTCGTCTCGTCGTTGTGGCTCATCCGGGTGCCACACCTGGGACAGTCGTGCATTATAGTATAATATTAATCTAAGGTGTATTAATGCCTTCGGAGCCGAGCCGGGACCCGGCGACGACGTGTCGCCGAGGGAACGGGAATTCGGGAGGCCGCGAGACACGCGGGGGGACACGAGAGACCACTGATACGGACCGTTGTAATTCGTTACCGCTATAGCGAGGGAGATCGGTTCGTGTCGGTCGCGAAACCACCAGTGTTCGATAGCCTTGTCGAAAATAGTTACAACGGTCCGTATGAAGATCCACTCGATGCTCCGGGCGACGACGTCTACCGGTGCTATTCGCCCGGATGATGGTCGAGTAGTAACTCCATCCGGCGTTTCGGGTCCAGCTCCGGGAGGTCGGTCTCCGACCAGCTTTCGAGCGCCGCGTTCATGTCGGCACGGGGCGGGATCGACACGTCGGGCATCTCGTCCACCGGAATACTCTCGACGGTCGCGTCGACGACCAGCTTGGAGGACTTGCTCTGGTCCCGCGGCTCCGTCTCGACGGCCGGGTCCTTCGCCGGATTCAGGAACACGTCCTCCAGGATCGTCACGTCCCGTTTGGGGTCGACGCGGGCGTTGACGGCCCAGGCGACGTGGAGCGGATCGCGGACGTCGACGTCCTCGTTGACGACGGTCACTCGCTTCAGCTGGGAGATGTTCGCGAGTTCGGTCCCGACTTCCGCTCCCTCCTCGGGGTATCGCGGGTCCATCCGGACGATAGCGTGCCCGAGGATCCCGGAGTACGTCTCGTCGATGGAGACGTCCGAGACGGTCGGGTGGCCCTCGTCGTCGGCGAGTCGCTTCCGGTACAGGGCGGCGTTCGAGATGCTCTGTATGACGTGGTCCTCGCTGGGCGGCATCTGGCCCATCGAACTGTAGAAGATCGGGTCGTCGCGCCGGCAGATCGCCGTCACGTCGACGACCGGTTTCTCGAACGCGTGCCCCATGTACCCGGCGAACTCCCCGAACGGTCCCTCCCGCATCCGTTCGGTGGGGTCGATCGTCCCTTCGATCACGAGTTCGGCGGACGCGGGGACGTCGAGATCCACGGTTTCGGCCTCGGTCGTTTCGAGCGGCTCCCCCAGGAGCCCCCCGGCGAGCTCCAGCTCGTCCTCCTCGTAATCGACGTTCGTGATACTGCTCAGGTGTACTGCAGGGGCGGCTCCGACGACGATCGCGACCGGCGCGGGTTCGTCCGCGTCCGCGTAACTGCGGAAGTCCCGGAACCCGTGGCGACCGGTCTTGATGTTGAGAGCCAGCGTCCCGTCGTCGACCATCTGACACCGATAGATCGCCAGGTTCTGCACCCCGGTTTCCCTGTTTTTCGTGACGACGACCGTCGTCAGGTAGGGACCGGCGTCCTTCCGGGGCGTCCAGACCAGCGACGGCACGTCGGCGAGCGTCGCGCGCGCTCCCGTCGCGACGTTCGCCTTGACGGGGGCGTCCGAAACGGGCGTCGGCCGGCGGAAGTTCTCCAGGGCCGTTTCCCACCGGGAGTGAATGTCCCCCACCTCCACGTCGAGCGCGCGTGCGTACACCTGCCGGGACGCGCCGATGGCGGCCGTCGTAACCGGCCAGTCGTAACCTTCGACGTTTTCGAAGAGGAGCCCGAACCGGTCCGCTTCGTCGAACCCGTGGTACATCCAGCGGGTCATGCTGGCGATCTCCCACTCGGGGTCGACCGGCTTGGCGACGCGGTGGAGCAGCCCCTCCGATTCGAGCCGATCGAGATGGCTCCGGAACTCGAGCATGTACATTCTCCGTCCGCTCGATGCTATACGTTCCCCCATCGTTCCCAGTCGGTGAGAAGCCGACGGCCGGCGGCCTCACCCGGCGCCGGGGTCGGGACAGTCGGCGAGTTTCGTTTCCACCGCGTCGAGGTGGTCGGACAGCGGTCCAGCGGCGCCGGGGACGAGTTCGCGGGCGGTGTCGAGGGTCGCTTCCAGCGACTCCCGGGCCTCCGCGTACGCCTCACACGCGGGCCCGTCGCGCCCGGCCGCGCGGTGCTCGTCCCCCCGGCGGACGGCCTGGGCGGCCAGCCGGCGCCGCGTCTCCACCAGGTCCGAGGCGACCCCGTCGACGTGCTCGCGGACCGTCTCGGTCTCGCCCTCGAACCGGTCGCGGTCGCGCCCCCAGTCGAGTTCGAGGACGGTCCGGTACCGCTCCAGGGCCAGTTCGAGGTAGTCGGCCCGTTCGGCGGGGTCCTCGGCCTCGTACGCCCGCTGTCTGGCGTCCTCGGCGCGTTCGAGCGGCGCCTGTTCCAACCGTGTGAGGTTCCGCTCCACGCCGGCGAGCTTCGAGCGGACCGGCGCGGAGGCTGCGAGGGTCGTGTCCCCGAGTTCGACGACCGCGACGTAGTCGTCGTGGGCCGCGGCGAAGCGGTCGTAGGCGGCCTCGTACTCCCCCTCCAGCCAGCACCGCTCGGCGGCGTTGACGTGGTGAGTCGCCCGGGCCCGGAGCGTCTCCCGTTTCACGTCGGCGATGCGGTCCGCCGTCCGGTCGATGCGCGACCGGACCGCCGGCACGCCGTCGGCGACGAACGCCAGTTCCCGCCGCCGGGCCCCTTCGACCTCCTCGGTCGCGGCCGCGACCGCGTCCATCGCTTCGTCGTACTCGCGGGACTCCCTGTGCTGGGCGGCGTCGACCACGTGCTTGCGCGCCGATTCCAGGTGCGACTCGACGCGGGTCCAGGCGTCCGTTGCGGCCGTCAGGTAGTCGGTCAGCCGGTCCAGGTCCCCGTTGCACGGGAACCGCCACCTGACGTCCGCCGTCGTCGTCAGGGAGAGCTCGCCGGCGAGGACGCCGCTGCTCGCGTCCACGACGTCGACGTCAGAGAGCGGAATCGTAATCGACTGGTCAGACCCCGACCCGGTCTCGTTATCACCGATGACAAAGACGACTCGCGCGTCGGTGAACACCGCGAAGGCCCGGTAGCCGCTCCCCGGGGATATCGTTCCGCCCTCGTCCCGGTCGAGGTGTTCGTACGATACCCCGTGCTTCGAGTTGTGTCGGACGAAAACCGCCGTTTCGTCTTCCCCGACGTACGACGAGAGCGGCTCCTCCCGGAGGTAGCCGTCCGAGAAGAAGCCGCCGCTGCCGGTCCCCTCCAGCACCGCGTCGTCGACCCCACCCGGGTTATACGTACTGATAACCGAACTCATCAGTCGTGGTATTCGTTCCGCGCTAATGAGTGGCTAGGAAAGAATAGTGATACGTTTTGCCCCGTTCGGGACGGAGGGCGAACGGCAGACGAACGCGGCGCCCGACTGACGACGATCGGCTTCGTCGTGGCGGTTCGACGGCGGGCGTCGGCTCAGCGGCTGACGGACGTCTGACTGGGGTTTACGGTTCGCGTACGGGAATTACTCCCCGATGCCTCGACTCAGGATCGACCTCCCGGTCGCGCTGGGCAGCGACCTGGCCCGGGCCGACCGGACGGGCGCCGACCGCCGCCGCAGGACGCGGGAACTGGCCGACCGCCGTCGAAGGACAGACGTCGACGAGGCGACGCGGGCGTTCCTCCGGTGGTTCGACTGCTGGGCGAGCGCCTGAGGCGACGGCCGGCGACGGGCTACGGGTGCACGAGCGGCCGTGGCGGGCGAGCGGCCGTTCGTCGGAGGTTGTCAACGAGCCTGGCGGCGGTCCGCCGAGCGGTCAGCGCTGTCGGTCGGCCGGGCGGTCAGAGGTTGTCAACGAGCCTGGCGGCGATCCGCTGGGCGCCCACCGCGGGTGACCGGTCGGGTTCCGCGGGCGCCGTCGCCGCGACGTCGCGCTGGAGCTCCTCGCTGACCCGCTGCTCGAACTCCTCGACGATCCCGGGGATGCAGGCCATTCCGCCGGTCAGAACGATGGGGCGGTCGAGGGCGAGCTGGTAGACCTTCATGTAGTCGTTGGCGAGTTCCGGCAGGAACGTGTTGGCGAACTCGTCGACGACGTCGTCGAGGTACTCGTCGCAGGCGTCCATGACGCTGCGCTCGATGGTGAACTCGTGGGACCCGCCGCCGGGCTGCTGGATGATGT
>JBDGST010000103.1:0-7287 GCA_042217365.1 Haloarculaceae archaeon | reverse complement strand
TCCGGCTTCAGTTTGTCAGCTATGGGGTTAGGACTTGTGGGTAAGAGACAGCCCTGAACCGCGAGGCTTTCTCCTCGAACTTCCGTAATCACTGCATCGTGACGTAGGTCAGGAAGACGAGCGCGACGAACTGGAGCGCCCGGAGCACGACGACGGCCTGCTGTGCGCCGGGGTCGCCGGCGTAGAGCATCTGCATGCTGAAAAAGAAGTAGACGGCGAGCAGGTTCTCGACCAGCATGACGGCCGCGAACGCCAGCAGTCCGAGCGTCAGGTTCGACCGGAAGGTCCGGTAGTTGCGCAGCCAGACGACCCCGAGCGAGACGAGAAGCAGCGCGTTCAGTCCCGCCAGGGCGGTCGCAACGGTCAGCCAGGGTCCCATCGCCATGTGTGATCACTCCATTTGGTCGGTTATCTCCTCGAAGACGTCCCGGTGGTGTTCGAACCGGTCGGTGAGGAAGTACAGCGCGCCGTAGTCGTCGCCGCCGCGCTCGACGACGTCGTGGTCGAGCAACACGTCGAGGTGGTGGCGGACGGTGTTGTAGTCGACGTCGAGTTCCTCGGCCAGTCGGTTCGCGTTGCGCGGCCGCTCGTCGAGCAGCCTGATGATGCGGGCGCGGTTCTCCCCGCCCCGCGTCCCGGCGAGCAGGTACCACAGTGCCTTCTCCATCGCGTGTCGACGTGCAGGGCTGTCTCGTGCATTCCGTTTATGTGTGCTGGTTCGGCCCCTCTGCCGTTGGATCACCGGAGCCGCTCCCGGCTATCAGCCGTTCGAGGGTGTGAACGTCCGGCTGACCCAGCCGCTGGGCCCGCTCGGGAACGAGTCGGTCTCCTCGCTGGGCTGGAGGGTCCCGTCCGCCTCGCGCGCCCGGGCGACGACCGTGTGGGACCCGCTCGGCGGGTCGTAGGCGTGCTTCCAGAGGCGCCAGGCGTCGGCGGCGTACTCGGCGTTGCCGCCGCCGACCTCGGCGGCCGGGCCGGTCGCGCCGGGCAGGCGCTCGGTCAGTTCGGCCTCGGTCCAGGAGTCGCCGCCGTCGGTCGAGACCTCGACCCCGCTGATCCCACGGGTCCCGGCGTAGGCGTGCCCGCCGACGACCATCCGGCCGTCGTCGGTGCGCTCCTTGCCGTGGAGTTTGGCGACGGTCTTGACCGGGCCGGTGCCGTGCCAGCCGCGCTGCTCCCAGTAGCCCGTCTGCTCTTTCTCCAGGAACTCGATCTCGGTTATCCACTTGACGTTGACCTCGCCCCAGTGGCCGGGGACCAGCGCGCGCACCGGCGCGCCGTGGCCCCTCGGAAGGAGCTTCCCGTTCATCCCGAGGGCGAGCATCCCCGGGCGGAGCGCGTCCAGGGGAAACTCCTCGTAGTAGCCGTCCTGGGCGCGCAGCATGACGCAGTTGCAGTCCGACGAGGGGTTCGCCCGCTCGACGACGGACGCGACGGGAACGCCGCTCCACAGCGCGGTGTCCATCTTGTGGCCGTTGAGCGACTCGCCGACGCAGCGCAGCGTCACGAACCGGTGCTCGTGGTCGCGGTCCATCAGGTCGGGGTAGGTGAGCGCGAACGGCTCCTCGACGGCGCCGGTCACCGACAGCGACCAGCGGTCCGGGTCGATCGAGGGGTTCACCGAGTTGATGTCGACCTGGTAGAACCCCTCGCTGACGGACGGGTCCATCCCCTCGACGTCGAACGAGCGCTCCCCGGCGGTCGCGAGTTGCTCGCTGACGTCCCAGGGCCCTTCCGCCCCGTCACCGCCAGAACCGCCGCGGGGACTCGTCCGTGAGCGCCCGGCCGAGACGCCGACCGCGCCGGTGCCGACGGCAGTTCCGAGCGCCGCGACGACGCGCCGGCGCCGGTTGCCGTCCTCGGTCTGCCCGCCCGTGAACCCCTCCAGGGCGGCGACCAGGTCCACGGCGCCGACGACGGCGCCGGCGCCGAGCGCGGCCCCCAGCGCCGTGACGGGGTCGAGCGTGACGACCGCCGTCAGCACCCAGACGAACGTCCCCGTCCCGAACGTCGACACCGCGCGACTGCCGAGGCGGCGGCTCATGTGGACCGCCAGCGCGGCGAGGAGGGCGTAGGTCAGCACGACCAGGACCGTCGCGAACGCGAGGTTCAGCTTCTGGCCGACGTCCCCGAGGACTGTGATCGCGAACCTGACGACCGGACCGGGCATCGCCCGCGAGAGGGTGCTCTCGACCGGCGCGACGACGAACCCGGGGCGAAAGCCGACGGCGCCGAACGACCCGAAGACGCCGGCGACGCCCGCCGCGAGCGCCGTCACGACTGCCGTCGCGTCGGCTGCGGGGTCGGGGCGCGAGATAGACTCTCTCATCTGTTACCCAGGAGGTGCTTGCCACTCATAGGACTTGTTCGAAAACCGGGCGGACTCTCTCTAGATTTCGTGGGGTATCTGTCTCGTTCTCGGAGGCCGGTCCGCGAAACTATCAAGCCCGTTTCGCCCGTGGAACGGGACATGGCGGGGAACGGGAGCAACCGCGGCGAGCGCAGGTCCGGCGGACGCCGCTGTCCGGCGTGTGACCGTCCGATGGTCCACCGCCACTGCAAGTACGTCTGCCCGGAACACGGCGTCGTCTACGACTGCTCGGACACGTTCTACTGAGCCCCCGATTCACTGCCTGGCCGCCGCGGGGGCGTCGCCGCTGACGCGCCGGTAGACCGGTCGCGCGAGCAGGACGGCGGACAGCGCGGTCGCGCCGACGAACAGCGAGAGGCTGTGGCTCAGCCCGTGGACCGAGAGCGTGTGCATCGAGCTGCCGGCGATCACCTCGGCGGCGATCCACGGCGCCTCGCCGATCAGGGTCCCGGCGACGTACGCGGGAAGCGACACCCCCGAGAGTCCGGCGGCCGAGGAGACCACGTCCGCCGGGAGCGGCGAGAGCCGCGCGGCGACGACCCCCCGGAACTCGCCGGTCATCTCGACGAACCGGTCGCTCGACCGGCTGGCGAAGCCGAGCGCCCCCTCCTCGGTCCGGACGTACCGGGCGACCAGAAAGACGACCACGTTCGAGAGGACCGTCCCCGCGAGCGCGACCGGGATCCCCGCCTCGGTGCCCAGGAGGAACCCGACCGTCACCGAAAGGGCGCTCACCGGCCACATCAGGAACGGGCGGGCGAGATAGAGCACCGCCAGGACCCCGAGCAACAGGAACGGGCGCGCGGCGAGGTCGGCGACCGACCGGAGGACCGTCTCGGGCGAAAAGACGACGGCCACGCTGGCTACCAGGACGGCCAGTCCGCCGAGACTCGCGACCTGTCTGCGCGTGGCCGAGCTGACCCTCATCGCACGTTTCTGGCGGCCCGGAGAGCACAAGTCTTGTGGTTGGGAGAGCGACCCGGAGACAGCCGGGTCGGGCTGGACCGGACCGGACCGGACTGGACTGAACCGGACCGGACCGGGGCTGGGAGCGCACAACGCTCAAAGGGGACCGCGCCCTGGGGCCGGGTATGCACCTCTCGGGGGACGAACTCGCGGGCGTGGTCGACCTGTTCGGCGGGCTGACGCGGGCGGAACTCGACCGCGCCGTCGAGGAACTGGCGTTCAAGCGGGGCGCGAGCCACGACGCCGACGCGCTCGACGACGCCGTCGGGGCCGCGCTCGACGGCTACCGCCTCGTCGCCGTCGACGGGCGCGACCCGCCGGTGCTGGTCCCCGGCCCCGCGGCGTTTCCCTCGCTGCCGGAGGGCGCCACGGACCTGCCCCACATCATGGACGTCCCGGAGCGCGACGTCGACCGCGAGACCGCCGCTGCGGCCGCGTTGGCCCGACTGGCGGACGACGCCGAGGACGCCGCCGCGGCGGGCGACGGCGAGCGCGCCGACGCCCTGCTCGACGTCAGCTACGACCTCGAGGCGTGGGGCCCGGTCGATGCCGGCGACGTCCGGGACCGTCTCGACGACGTCTGACCGACGGGACAGAGAGGGGACCCAGTTTCTTCCCTCGTGGGAACGCCCATAACGGGCGAATTAAGACCGTTCGTCACCATGCCACGAACATGGACCTGTCGCGGGTCGTCGACCACGACGCCACGGCCGTCACCGGGGAGGCCCGCGAAGCGGCGGTGCTGGCGCCGGTGCTCACCCGCGGCGGGGCCCCCCACGTCCTGTTCACCAAGCGCGCCGACCACCTCTCGGACCACCCCGGGCAGATGAGCTTCCCGGGCGGGGGCCGCGAGCCCGAGGACCGGGACCTCCTGGCGACGGCGCTCCGCGAGGCCAACGAGGAGGTGTGCCTCGCCCGCGAGGAGGTCGACGTCGTCGGCCGCATCGACGACATCAACACCGTCACTAACTACCAGGTGCGGCCGTTCGTCGGCCGCGTTCCCGACCGCGAGTACCACCCCTGCGACGAGGAGGTCGCCGAGACGGTCGTCCTGCCGGTCGCGGAACTGGTCGACTACACCAACTACGAGACCGAGCACCGCGAGCACGCCCGCCGGGGGACCGTCCGCCTGCACTTCTTTCACGTCGACGGCTACACCGTCTGGGGCGCGACCGCCGACATGCTCGTCCAGCTCCTCGATCTGACGACCGACTGGACGCTTCCACCCGGCCCCGACCCTGACGCGGCCCCCGACCCGGATTTCGGCCGGTGAATCGATCGCCCCGGACGTGGACCGGTGAACCCGTACGGCGGGCAAGCCAGCGATCCGGAACGGGCGGGCGGAACGTAGCCGTCGCCGCGGCGTACCGTCGCCGTGGCGTACCTTCAAGTTGCGAGAGAGTCCAGTACGACACATGAGCCAGGAGGCGGGGATCTACGCGCGCGAGTCGGAGTACCTCGACAGGTACGTCCAGTTCGGCGAGGCCCAGGGGCGAGTCATCTCGGTGTCGTTCCCGCCGACGCCCGAGGAGGACGCGGGGACGGACCACGAGTTGCTCGACCGGATCGACGCCTATCTGGCGGGCGACCCGGAGGACTTCCGGGACGTCACGGTCGCGCTGACGGTCCCGACGGACCGCCGTGCGGTGCTGGAAGCCGTCCGAGAGATCCCCTACGGCGAACAGATCGACTGCAACCGGCTCGCGGGGATGACCGCCGGGTTCGACCCGGACGACGAGGAAGACCGCAGGCTGGTCCGCGAGGCGCTGGCCGAGAACCCGGCGCCGCTTTTGATCCCCGACCACCGTGTCCGGGACGGCCCCAGCGCCGCCCCGGCCGCGGTCGAACAGCGGTTGCGGTCGCTCGAAGGGCTCTGATACTCCCGGTCCCGGTCCCGATCCCGGTCCCGGCCCGACACGGTACGCAACGGTGTCACCCCCACACGGGGTCGGGCAGGCCGACTCCTTCGTGGAGCCCGAACTCCAGCGCGTTGACGAGGTAGTGAGCGACGACCACGACCAACAGGCTCCCCGTGAGGACGAATCCGGCGGCCAGGGCCGACCCGAGCGCGCCGGTGACGGCGATCCCGACGCGGCCCTGGGCGCCGTGACCGAGCGCGAACGCCGCCGACGAGACGACCGCGAGCGCCCACGGCGACGCCGAAAAGGCGGCCGCCGGGACGCCGATGGCGACGGCGCGAAAGAGGAACTCCTCGACGACGGCGACGACCGGGAGCGCCACGCCGAGCAGGAGCGCCCAGCCCGCAGAGTCCGCTGGCGCGAGCAGCGACCGCAACCGCTCGTCGTACCCGGGACTGACCGCGTCGACGAGGCCGGTCGCGAGTTCGTTCGCGCCCCACAGCGCGACGCCGAACCCGGCGCCGACGGCGAGTGCGGCGGCTCCCGTGACGCGTCCGCCGCCCAGTCCGAGCGCGTCGCCGGGTATCCGGAAGTACCAGGCCGCCGCGGCCAGAATCACGCCGAACAGGCCCTGCGTGAGCGCCACGTTCGCGACCAGTGCGGCCGGCGACATCGCCGCCGGGTCCGGCGCGTTGTGGTCGCTCCCGGTCGCGCCCGTGTTACCGGTCCCGGTCGTCTCGGGAGCCCCCGCCGGCCCGTTCCCGGTCGCCTCCGGGCCGTCCCGGGCCGCGGTCGCTTCGGTCCGGGTATCGGGTCGCCCGCCCGGTGCTCGTCGCGGCGGGTCGCCCACGACGCGCTGTGAGAGGCGCGCGAGAACGAGAAAGCCGGTCAGAACGAAGCCAGCGAACCAGACGAACGGGGCCCACTGGGTCACTGGCACGTGTCTCCGGGTCGGAATCGGGAGTGTGGGTCGTTACTGCGGGCTGGGGTTGCTCGGCTGCCCGACCTCGCGCTGTTCGAGCGCCTTGCCGGTGATAGAGCGCAGCCGGTCGACCAGCGAGTCCTTCTCCGGCTCGCCCGCGAGGGCGACCTCCAGCACCTCGGAGATGTGCTGGACCGGGACGATCTCGATCTGGTCTTTGTACTCGTCCTCGATCATCACGTCCTGCTCGTTGGCCTTGGGGATGATGACCGTCTCGAGGCCGGACTTGGCGGCGGCCTCGATCTTGTGGGTGACGCCGCCGACCGGGAGCACGTCCCCCCGCACCGACAGCGAGCCGGTCATCGCGAGGTTCTGCTCGACGGGGACGTCTTCCAGCGCCGAGATGACGGCCGTCGCGACCGTGATCGACGCGGAGTCGCCGTCGACGCCGCCCTCGCCGGCCTGGACGAACTGGATGTGGACGTCCTTCTCGGAGATGTCCTCGTCGCTGAACTTCTTGATGATGGCCGAGACGTTCTGGACGGCCTCCTCGGCCATCTCCTGGAGCTGGCCGGTCGCGATCACCTGACCGGGGCCCTGGCTCGGGGTGACCTCGGCCATGACCGGCAGGACGATACCGGAGTCCTCGCCCATGACGGCGAGGCCGTTGACCCGACCGACCACGTCGCCCTGGTTGACGGTGAGCTCGTAGTCCTTGCGGCGCTCGATGTAGTTGTCCGCGAGCTGCTGCTCGATGGACCGGGAGCGCTGCTTGGCCTGGAGGACGTCCTCGCGCTCGGTGAACTCCTTGTCCTCGGCGCGCGCGACGTCGCCCGCGACGCGGACGAGCCCGCCCAGGTCGCGCAGCTTCAACGAGAGGTGGCCCTTCCGCCCCGACCGGCGGCGGGCCTCGAGGATGACCTCCTCGACGGCGGTCTCGGTGAAGTGCGGGAGCCGCCCGTCCTTCTCGACCTCCTGGGCGACGAAGCGGGCGTACTTGCGGCGCATCTCGGGGTCGTCCTCGATGGTGTCGTCCATGTACACCTCGTAGCCGTACCCCTTGATGCGGTCGCGCAGGGCGGGGTGCATGTTCTCCATCGCGTCGAGGTTCCCGGCCGCGACCATGATGAAGTCCGTCGGGACGGGCTCGGTCTGGACCATCGCGCCCG
>JBDGST010000164.1:0-7299 GCA_042217365.1 Haloarculaceae archaeon | reverse complement strand
GCGTTGATCTCGGTCTCGGTGCGCGGGAAGTACCACAGATAGCCCGCCGCGCGCGAAGTCGGTTTGAACACGAGCGCGTCCGACCACTCGACGGGTTCGTCGACCGTGACGACCTCCCGGTAGGCCGAGCAGAACTGCTGGTAGCTGACGTTCCGGTCGAAGGTCGTCCCGTCGAAGTCGGTCTTGTCCTGGACGATGCTCATCGCCCCCGCGCCGTCGATCACCACTTCGGCCCGGTACTCGACCGGGTCGCCCGACTCGACGGCCCGGACGCCGGTGACGCACCCGTCGTCGGCCTGGAGCACGTCGTTGACGAGCGTCTCGTAGCGGATGTCGGCGCCGGCGTTCCGGGCGCCCTCGATGACCTGGCGGCCGTACTCCCACCGGTCGACGACCGCCAGTTCGCCGGGGACGGGGATCTCTAGGACTGTGTCCTCCCGGGGGATCTCGAACCGACCGTGGTCGACGTCCGTGTTCGTGATCGCGGGCTCGATCCGGGACTTCGGGATCGCGTCGGGGAACGCGCTCGCGCCCTTCAGCGCGTCGCCGCACGCGATGTGCCCCGCCTCGTCCTCGGGTTTGCGTTCGAGGAGGGCGACGTCGTAGCCCGCGTCCGCGACGGTCGCCGCCGCGTAGCAGCCGGCGGTCCCGGCACCCACGACGACGACGTCGTACTCTCGCGCAGTCATGGTCTCCCCTCACAGTGGGAGGGGGAAAACTCTTTACAACCGGGACACCCCGGTTCTGACCCGACTGTCGGCGGTCGAGGGCCGGATGGCCGTCGGCCTCGGCCACCCCCCAGCGGTTCCGCCGGCGTGAGAACAAGAGTTTAGTCGCGCGTCGCTGTACCCGGTTCCATGACCGAGTACACCGTCGAGTTCGTCGGGACCGGCGAGGAGATCACGGTCTCGGACACGGAGACGATCCTCAGCCGGTGCATCGAGGAGGGCATCGGCCAGGAGTACTCCTGCCGGGTCGGCATGTGTCTGGCCTGCTCCGCGGAAATCATCGAGGGCGAGGTGACCCAGCCAGCGGCCCGCGGGCTCACCGAGGATGAGGCCGAGCGCTACGCCCTGACCTGCATGGCGCGCCCGGAGTCGGACCTGGTGCTCGACCGCGGGAAGTACCCGCCGAGCATCGAGGACGACGCGGCGGCCGGGCGAGCCGGCAGCGACACGGCGTCGGCGGACGACTGAGACGAGTTTCTCCGCGGATTCCCGCTAATCGCGGTCGTTTCAGGTCAGAGATCTGTCGGGGTCGCCGTGGATCACCGCGTCGAGGAACAGGCGCCGGAACGCCGCCGCGTCGATCGATTCGACGACTCGGGTCCGCGCCTCGCCGTCGGTGACGCTGTCTTCGTCGACCAGGGTGTACCCGCGGGTCATCCCCTCGCGTTCGTCGACGTCGACGTGGTACCTGTCAGCCTCGGTGACGAGGTCAGGTTCTATGAGGACGGCCGTCGCGAGCGAATCGGGCTGGGTCGTCGCGTCTTTCCCCATCGTTTCGCGGTTGAACTCCCGGACTGAGCGGGTGATCGCGTCGTAGAACTCGGCGTATTCCGAGTCGGACGCGGCCGCTTCGATCCGGTCGAGGGTCTCGCGTTCGAACACCGAGTCCCGGACGGTCAGCCCCCAGTCGACGAGCGTCACGTCCAGTTCGGCGAGTACCTTCTTGGCGGCGTCCGGGTCGACCCAGAAGTTGTACTCGGCCGCCGGCGTGACGTTGCCGAGGCAGTTGACGTTGCCGCCCATGACGACCACCTCGTCGAGCAGGTCGTTCAGGCCGGGTTCGCGCTGGAGCGCGAGCGCGACGTTCGTGAGCGGCGCGATACAGACGAGGGTCACCTCACCGGGGTTCTCCCTGGCCGTCTCCACGATGTAGTCGGGCGCGTACCCGTCGGCCGACGGGATCCCCGTGTCGGGATGCAGGTCGCCGCCGAGCCCTCCCTCCCCGTGGACGTACTCGGCGTGCTCGTGGTCTTTCATCAGGGGTGAGCGCGCCCCCTCGTAGACCGGTACCTCGTCCCCGAGGCCGGCGAGTTGGAGCGTGTACTTTGCGTTCTCGACCTGATCGTCGAAGTCGACGTTACCCGCACAGATCGTCAGCGCCTCCACGTCGATCCGGTCCGAGAGCGCGGCCAGGAGGATCCCCTGCGTGTCGTCGCCCGCCGTGTCCGTGTCGATGATGACTCGTCGCGCCATACCACGTCGGGTCCGGTCGAACGGTCTTCAGTCTTGCTCGTCCGCTCCGTGAATCGCCGCGACGCCCCGTTTGACGGCCCCAGTGAGGGGTCGTCCGACGGCGGTTGGGTGAAAACTGGCCGTTACTCCCCGCCGCCGTCACCGCCGCCGAACCCGCCGTCACCGCCGCCGAACCCACTGTCACCGTCGCCCTCCCCGCCGCCGAGCGCGTCCGCCACGGCGTCGAGGAGTCCTCCTTCCCCACCTTCGTCCCCTTCGCCGCTCTCACTCTCCGACTCGTCCTCGTCGTCGTGACCTCCGTGCGAACTGTGCCCGTGCGAGTGACGCCGGTGACGTCCGCCGATCAGTTCGTCGAGTTCGCCGGGGTCGAGCCACACTGCGGACAGGCCAGCGAGCGCTGCGCTACCATGCGAAACAGCAACACACCGATCGGACAAACAGTTTTCGGCTGTGACAGGTCCGGGACGCAGAGGTGGTCGCGGGCGCGCGGCGGTCGACAGTCGCCGTCCTACTCCTCGTCGACCGGGTCGAAGGCGTTCTCGCGGGCGGGGAACTCGCCGTTCTCGACCTCCGCGACGTACTCCGAGACGGCGTCGCGGATCTCGGCGTCCACGTCCGCGTACTGTTTCGAGAGGCTGTAGGACTCTCCGCCGAGACCGATCACGTCCGAGACGACCAGGACCTGTCCGTCGACGTACCGGCCGGCGCCGATACCGATCGTGGGCACGTCCAGGGCCCCGGTGACGCGCCTGGCGACGGGTTCGCTCACCGTCTCCAGGACGACGGAGAAGGCGCCCGCTTCTTCGAGGCGGCGGGCTGTCTCGACGAGCGCTTCCCCGGTCGCGGAGGTGTCGGTGTCGCGGCCCTGGACGTACGCGCCGCCGATCTGGCCGGTCCGCTGGGGCGTCAACCCGACGTGGCCCTGCACCGGGATCCCGAGTTCGGTCAGGCGGTCGACGATGTCGATCGTCGTCTCGCCGTACGGGGCGGTTTCGAGTTTCACCGCGTCCGCGCCCGCCTCCTTGAGGAACCGGCCGGCGTTCTCGACGGACTCCGCCATCGACGTCCCGTACGAGAGAAACGGGAGGTCGGCGATGACGAACGCCTCGTCGGTCCCGCGGACGACCGCGGCGGTGTTCGAGAGCGCTTCCTCCATCGTGACCGGGAGGGTGTCGTCGTACCCGAGGTGGTTGTCGCCGGCGCTGTCGCCGACGAGGATCACGTCGACGCCGGCCTCGTCGACCTGCCGGGCGATGGGCGCGTCGTAGGCGGTCAGCATCGTCAGCGGGACGCCGTCCTCGTACTTCTCGTAGAGATCCGGGATGGTAGTTCGTGCCATCGCGCTTGCGAGGACTTCGGCGCCGGTCCGTATAACCGTTGTCGAGTCGGCGACTGCGCCGACCGCCGTCACCACTATCAGGCCGGCGTCGGTGTGTCGACGCATGGCAGACGTACCAGCCGAGTACCACGACCTCTTCGAGGCGGAGACGTTCGCACACGTCGTGACGATGACGCCGGACGGTGACCCGCACGCGACCCCCGTCTGGATCGATTACGACGTCGAGTCGAACCGCCTCCTCGTCAACACCGAGCGCGGCCGTCGAAAGGAGCGAAACGTGGCCGCGAACCCCCGCGTCGCCGTCAGCATGACCGACCCTGACGACCCGTACCGGTTCCTCTCCGTGACCGGGGAGGTCGACGAGGTCGCGACCGAGGGCGCCCGCGAGCACATCGACGAACTGGCGCGCCGATACACGGGCGAGGACTACCAGAATCCGATCGAGACCGAGCGCGTGATCCTCCGCATCCGACCCGACGAGGTGATCACCGGCTGACCGGGAGGACCCGGGGGCGAGTCGCGGTCGACGCAATCAGCCGATTCGGGGCAGTCCCGTCGACGTTCCGCCCCGCAATTCAAGACCGGGGCGCCCGAACCCCTCGACGTGACCGGGGCCGAGGACGACGCCGACGAAGTCGAGCGAAACGACGAGACCGGCCTGAGCGACCGCGACGACGGCGATAGCGACCGCGATGACGGCGACAGCGCCGGCGCTACCGGCGATGCCGACGGGACCGATAGGGGGGGAGCCGGTGACAGGTCCGGATCCGAGGACGGCGCTGGCGGGACCGAACGCGACGCGTCGGGGACCGGGCGCCACGGCGCGCTCACCCGGCACCCGACGGCGGGGCCGTTCAACTCGATATTCCACTGGACGGAAGCGCGCAACCCGCTGCGGGTGATGGCGAACTACGTCGTCGTCGTGGTCTGTCGGGTCACGCCGAGCATGCGCCTGAAGAACTGGCTGCTCCGGCGGATCGGCGTCACCGTGGGGACGGGCGCGGCGTTCGCCCTCGAATCGACGCCGGACGTCTTCTGGCCGGAACTCGTCACGGTCGAGGCCCACGCCATCGTCGGTTACGACGCGACGCTCCTCTGTCACGAGTTCCTCCAGGACGAGTACCGCACCGGCGAGGTCGTCGTCGGCGAGCGCGCCATGGTCGGCGCTGGTGCGGTCATTCTCCCGGGCGTCGAGATCGGTTCCGGAGCGCAGGTGGCCGCCAACTCGCTTGTCGCCGAGGACGTCCCACCGGGGGAGACTGTCGCGGGGGTGCCGGCTACGCCGGTCGGCGGGGGCGGGACTGACGACGAAGCGGGACGCGGCGACGCCAGACCGGACGGACGCGGCGACGCCTGACCGGACGGGCGCGGCGACGCCTGACCGGACGGACGCGGCGACGCCAGACCGGACGGACGCGGCGACGCCTGACCGGACGGGCGCGGCGACGTCAGACCGGACGGACGCGGCGACGTCAGACCGGACGGACGCGGGGACAGCCGGGGACTGACGGCTGTGAGGGCGGTCAACGCATTCGAACTGCGTCGGCGTCAGTGTCCGGCAGAATTAGTCGGCGTCAGTTCCGGAGGCGGACGATACCGGTCTTGAACACCTTCTGGTTCGGGATGATGTACTCCTCGTCCTCGCTCTCGACGTGAGTCGTGAACATGTCGACTTCCTGGACGATGCCCTCGCTCTCCCCGATCCGGACGCGGTCGCCGATGCCGTATGGCTGGCTCAGGAGGATGTAGATCCCGGCGGCGCCCGCCCGGAGGAGGTCCCAGAACGCGACCAGCGAGAGGGCGATGAGTCCGATGGCGTAGACGCCGAGCAACACGAGCAGCGCCCCGATGGCTACCCCGAGCTGACCCAGGGCGATCAGGGCGGCGATGTAGAAGATGCTGTACTTGACGAGTTCCGGGATGAGGCCGACCTCGGGGAGTTTGATGCTCCGGAGGCGCTCGCTGACGACGAGGCGCGCCTTGTCGCCGACGACGAGCCCGAGGACGACCGCCAGCACGGCGATGAACAGCCGGGGGAGGAACGCGGTGACGCGCGACCAGAATATCTCCGTGTTCATCAGGCGGGCGACGCTGAGCGCCAGGAAGATGGCGGCGACGTAGACGAAAAGCGCCGCGATGAGCGAGAGTATCCCCACCGTCGACGTGCCGAAGCTCCGGACCGTCCGCTCGAAGGGCGTCCCCTCGACTGCCTCGGAGACGCCGCTCCCCTCGAGGAATCGCCGGGTGCTCCGCCAGACCAGGTACCCGGCGACCGCGCCCGCGACGAGGATCAGGATCGACAGCCAGAACGCTGTCTCGGCCGAGAACGCCTCCCGGATCAGGTCCGGCCAGTCGGAGTCGATCTGGAGGGATGCCAGCTCCACTCCCGGGCCGACCCGGAGCGCACCGCTGGCGTCGAGCAGCGAGGTCTCCGCCCCCGTCATCAGTACTCCTCCGGGTCGAGTTCGAGGATCAGCTCGCCGGCCTTGAACGCCCGGACGAGGCCGTCACTCTCGCTCAACACGATCGCGATGGCGTTGGTGTCACGGGTGATCCCGCCGGCGGCCATGTGCCGGGTACCGAGTCCCTTCGGGATGTCGACCCCCTCGGCCGAGGGTTCGAGGTACCGGTACGCGCTGACGATCTTTCCCGAATCCGAGATGACGAACGCGCCGTCGAGACGGGAGAACTCCTTGAGCATCACGTTCACGATGGGGTCCCCGACGTGGACGTGGGACTTCTCGAAGGGGTTGTACGAGAGCGGACGGGACTTGTTCATCACTTTCCCCGCGTCGCCGACGACGAACAGCGCGCCGACCGGCTTGCCCTTCTGGCCCTTCTTCCCCAGTTCGATCGCCACCTCCAGGACGTTGCGGATCACGTCGCCCTCCGCCCGGGAGTTCGCGAACAGGTCGTAAACGCCCGAGTGTTCGAACTCGCCGGCCCTGACCCGGCACACCGTGTCCTCGACGTCGTCGAAGACGTTCGCGACGCAGACGACCTCCGATTCCTCGTCGACGTACCCGTTTTCGACCGCGCCCTCGACGCCGAAGCGGATCCGCTCGGTGAGGTCGTCGAACTCGACCGGGAGTTCGACGAACGAGTCCGCGTCGACGTTGTTCTCGGGCGCGACGACGACTACGTCCCCGTCCGATCCGAGCTCCTCGTAGCGGGAACGGTTCGTCGAGAACAGAAAAACTGCGTCCGCGTCGGCGACCAGCTCGTCGACGAATTCGCCTATGGCGGTCATTGTCGTATCAACTCATCCGACAGGAAAAAAGGTTGCGGCACCGTCCGACGGGCGTCGTTCCACTGGAGTACGGCGACGGTTCGGGACTCTCCCCCGAGTACGACCGGCCTACTTGACAGAAAACATGTGTTTTCGCCCTCGTTCGTCCGACGGTCTTCTCGCCGGTCGGCCCTCCAATCCGGATCCCGGGGCCCGAATGTGGACCAGTCGAACAGTCACAGGACCGGTCGTGCCGTCGCGGGCCAGTCGAACAGTGACGGGATCGGTCGTGCCGTCGCGTGGTCACCCCGTACCGTCCCGGGACCGGTCGTTTCGGCACCCTCGCCGGACCGCCGGAGCGAGGCGGCTCCCGATCGATGGGCCCCGACTCCCCCGCGCAACGGTCCGACACACCCGAATACGAACTGATTACCGCGCGACGGTCACAGTTCCAGACTGACAGTCCGCACATAACAATTTGGTCGCGTCGCAAGATCGTTTAGAATCAGGTCGACACTGACCGCAACGAA
>JBDGST010000031.1:0-7625 GCA_042217365.1 Haloarculaceae archaeon | reverse complement strand
GACTGACGACGGGAGCGAAGCCCAGTCGAAGTTCACGAACCTGCGACGAGGAAGTACATCGCGACGAGGACGCCGACGAGGACGGCCAGCGCGCCGGCCAGGACGAAGACGTTGTCCATGACGAGGGACGCGACGGCGGCGACGGCCAGCGCGACGACGCCCAGCCCGAGGACGAGGAGTTCCGGGTTCTCGGCGACGCGGACGAGCGCCGAGGGCTCCTCGGTCGCAGGCTGGCTCCGGGGCTGGGCGAGCGACTCGTCGACCTCGACGGACTCCTCTTCCTCCTCGGATTCGACGACCGTGACGTCGACGTACCGCGTCTGAGCGCCGTGGGCCGAGACGACCTTCAGCCTGCCGCGGACGGGTGCGTCGCCGTCGACGCGGACGCGTACGGCGCGCTCGCTCTCGCCGTCGACGAAGTGGTTCGCGGCGTCGATCGTCGCGACCTCCGAGAGGTCGTCGTCCAGGTGGAGGTGGACGTGCAGCGAGGTGCCGTGATTGACGAGCGCGACGTCGAACGACCCGTCGACCTCGAGGGAATCGGGCACCTCCAGCCCGTGGAGTTCCTGACGGCTGATGTGTACTGGCAGCCTGTCTTCCGGCACGTGTGAACGTGAGCGTGGACGGTAGAAAAAGGTTCAGGGCAGAAACAGGCACCGACGCCCGCCGGACCGTGATCGGGAAAGGTGTGGCCGCGATCGGGGAAGCGTGGCCGTCCGGCCGATCAGGCCGAAGCCTCCTCCCGCATGTCCGGCGGCAGGAGGTTCGGGATGCCGTCCTCGATGGGGTAGACCTCGCCGCACTCCGTGCACGTGAGCGTCCCCTCGAGGATTTCGCCGTCCTCGCGCTCCTCGACGTCGAGTTCGAGTTCGTGCTTGTCCAGCGGACAGCAGATGATGTCCATGAGGTCCTCGTTCATGGGTGTCCGTCCGGCCGGGGCGCCCAAAAGGGTGCCGGGTCGGCGCGTCGCGACTCCCCTCCCGACGGGACTGTCAGAACGGGTGTTCGCGGACGACCGTCTCGGAGCGGCCTGGACCGACGCCGACGGCGTAGACCGGCGTGTCGAGTTCGTCCTCCAGGTATTCGAGGTACGCCAGAGCCCCGGAGGGGAGCGCGTCGTAGCCATCCTCCGCGACGGCCGCCCAGTCGACGTCCGGCCAGCCGTCGAACGCCCGGAAGTTGGGCTCGCAGGCGGCCCACCGCTCGGTAGTGGCGGGCATCGTGAACAGTTCCTCCCCGTCGAGCGTGTAGGAGTGACCGACCTTCACCTCGTCGAGACCCGCGAGCGTGTCGACGTGGTTGACCGCGAGCCCGGTGAACCCGCTCGCGCGGGCCGCGTGCCGGAGCATCGGGACGTCCAGCCAGCCGACGCGCCGCGGGCGGCCGGTGACGGTGCCGTACTCGTCGCCCTCCTCGCGGATCCGGTGGGCCAGGTCCTCCTCGCGGCCCTCGGTGTCCTCGTCGTAGCCCGGCGTGTCGCCGACGACCCCGCCGAGCTCGGTCGGCATCGGGCCGCTCCCGACCCGGGTGAGGTAGGCCTTGACGATGCCGATCACGTCGCCGTCGCCGACGACGCCCGGCGAGAGTCCGCTCCCGGTGCAGGCGCCGCCGGCGGTCGGGTTCGACGAGGTGACGTACGGGTAGTTCCCGTGGTCGATGTCGATGATGGTTCCCTGTGCGCCCTCGAAGACGACGTTGTCACCGTCGTCGAGACGGTCGGCGAGGAAGTCGCCGGCGTTGACCAGCATGCCCTCGCGCCGGAGGCGCTCGCCGTAGTCGCGGTACTCCTCGAAGAGCGCGTCGACGTCGAACGCCTCGCCGGGGTCGACCCCGAACACGTCCTCGGCGAGCGCCCGCTTCTGCGGAACGACGTATTCCAGGCGCTCCCGGAGGACGTTCGGCTGGACCAGGTCGCCCACGCGGACGCCCCTGCGGCCGGCCTTGTCCTCGTAGGTCGGGCCGATCCCCCGGCCCGTCGTGCCGACCTCGTCGTCGGTCTCGCTCTTTGCCTCCTCCTCGATCCCGTCGAGGACCCGGTGGTACGGGAAGATGACGTGGGCCCGCCGCGCGACGCGGACGTCCGGGTCCAGCCCGCGGTCCCGGAGCGCGTCGATCTCCTCGAACAGCGTCGCGGGGTTGACCACGCAGCCGTTGCCGAGGACGTTCACTTTCCCCCGGACCGCGCCGCTGGGGACCAGGGAGAGCTCGTACGTTTCTCCCCCGTGAACGACGGTGTGACCCGCGTTGTCCCCGCCCTGATACCGGACGACGACGTCGGCACCGTCGCTGTAGACGTCGACGATGCCGCCTTTCCCTTCGTCGCCCAGTTGCGACCCGATGATCGTGACGGTCATACCACCGAAGGTTCCCTCCTGTACGGTAAACAGATTACGGTCCCGGGAAACCACCTCCCGACACCGGAAACGTTAACTGGTGGCACACAGAAGTCCGGATTTGAACAGTTTCGACGGGAACAGACCCCCGACTGACGGGGTCGAACGGCCCGCCCCGACCCCAGTCCCCGGCAACGACAGCAACCTTTAAAACCCTCAAACACAAGTTAACAATTGCCATGATAGATAGGCTTGAGAAGGAAGTAGACATGTTGGAGCGGCACCTGCAGGTTCTGCGGATGGTGATACAGAACGAACCTATCGGGATCGTGAAAATGTCCAACGAGACCGGGTACCCGCATCACAAGGTCCGCTACTCTCTGCGCGTTCTCGAGGAGGAGAACCTCATCGAGCCCTCCAGTCAAGGCGCTATCACGACCGAGCAGACGGGGGAGTTCGTCGACGACCTCGACGAGAAGATAGACCACATCATCGAGAAGCTCGAGGCGATGAAGATCGAGGAAGCGGCCGAGATCGAGAGCTGAATCCACCCGCGAAGCTGGCGACCGGAGGCGCTGAGAGCGCAGACGTGAGGCGGTAGTCCGGAGTGTCCGGGAAATTCTCGGAACGGAGCCGAACGGAGCCGACTGTGCGGAGCCTTCTGGAGCGAAATCGAACGCCTACAGCTCGGGGACGGCGAGGTGGAACTTGCCCTCGCGGGCCTCGACGAGACAGAGGTGATAGCCCCGCTTGCGGGACAGCTTCACGAAGCTCTCGCGCTTGTCCCGGCTGAGCAGACCGCCGCTCGTCGCGTCGGCGGCCGTCTCCAGCGCCTCGGGCTCGAAGAAGCTCGACGTGACGAAGACCGACGCGGCCATCGTCTCCTCGGACTGCGAGACGTGCGAGGAGGCGGTCACGAGCGAGTTCATCATGCTCTCGGTCGCCGCCTGGCGGGAGTCGTTGAGGTTCGCGACGATGAGCGGGTTCCCCATCCGGTCGCGCAACACGACGTCGAACGACTCCTGACTGCGTCGCTCCTGGCCGTCCTCGGTGTACGCCGCGTCGACGACGCCGTTCAGTTCGGCCCGGTCGATCTGCGGGATAGCGTCGTAGAGGTCCTTGAGCGCCGACGCCTTGCCGGTTTCGCGGATCTCGAACAGGAGGTCGTGGACGACCCACGTGACGAAACGGAACTGGATGGTCGATTCGAGGAACTCGTCGAAGGGCTGGCCGCCGACCGAGACGTTCGGGGCCTCGAACTGGGTGTGATACTCCAGCCCCAGGTTCTCGGCGACCCCCGACCGGCTGGCGCTCCCGTCGTGTGCGGCCTCGAGCGTCGCCTGCCCCTTCGATTCGTATCGGACGAACAGGTTCGTCGCGTCCAGCGCCTCCCCCGGACTCAGCCGGCGCTCGGCGTCAGTCCGGGCCCCGAACTCCTCCTCGAGGCTGTCGAGCTCGGACTGTAGCCGGTCGCGCTCCTCGCGGAGGTCCGCCAGTTCGGCTTCGAGCTCGTCCCGTTCGGATTCGAGCCGCTCGCGCTCGCCTTCGAGGCTGTCGTACTCCTGTTGCAGCCGGTCGCGCTCCCGTTCGAGCTCGTCGCGCTCCTCCTCGGCGGTCGCGAGCTCGGATTCGAGGCGCTCGATCCGGGCTTCGCGCTCGTCGAGTTGTCGCTCCAGGTCCGCGACGCGGGACCCGGCGCCGGCCGCCTCACTGCCCCCCGTGCTCGACCCGGCGTCGGCGCCACTCCGACCCTGCTGTGTCCGACCCCCCGCGCGGTCCTCGGCGCCCGCCGAGGAGGCGCGGTGGCGGGACTCCTCGCCGGCGGGTTCACCACGCGCCCCGGCGCCGGGTCGGGACTCGTCGGGCTCGGTCGTCGACTCGGTAGAGGGGGAGCCACCGGAACGACCCGTGGACGGCTGCGGTGACTCGGCCGACGCCGCTCCGCCGGCGCCGCCGTCGCTGCCGTTGGTCGACCGGGACGGGTCCAGCGACGGGATCGAGTGGGTTTCGACCCGGTCGGCCGCGGTCGCACCGCTCCCCCGGGAGCCGGTCGCACCCGCCCCGCGGTGCTCGTCGACCTGCTGTGACCCGGACCCAGCGGGCGCGTCCTGCTGACCGCTCCCGACCCCCGCGCCGCTGGGCCGCCCCGACGCCGCGGGGTCCCGCCGCTCGCCGTCCCCGGCGCTGTCGTCGCGCTCGGTCCCGGACCGGGAAGTATCCGTCCGAGATCGGCTCCCGCCGGTCTCGACGGCGGTGTCGGCCGTCGCGGTTTCCTCGGGTGACTCGTCGGGATCCGGGGAGCGCTCGTCCGACGCGTCCTCCCCGCCGTGACCGGTATCGGCTCCGTCCACCGGTCCTGCGTCCGCCGAACCCGACCGCGTTCGCGCCGAATTCGTCCCGGACTGCGTCGCTTTGCCCTCCCCGGCCCTGGACGCCGGTGACGCCTCGCTTCGGCTGTCCCCCGTCGCGTCGCCGCCGCCCCGATCGGTCTCACCGGTAGACGACGGTTCCTCGTCGCCGGTATCGACCTCGGACGTGGACGACCGGTCGTCGGACTCCCTGCCGGGGCCCGCCTCCGTGTCGGTCGCCTCGCCTGCGTCCGCCACCGTGTCAGCCGCCGTGCCCGGACCCGTCTCCGTGTCGGTCGCCGTGCCGGCGCCGCTTGCGGCCGTGGTGACGGACTCCTCCGAAGCCGATGCCGGTTCGGGGATCTCGACCGGGTCGATTTCGACCGGCCGGACCTCGTAAATTCCGACCTCGTCGTCGGCGCGGTCGAAGGCCTCGTCCCCGGTGAGCAGCTGGCCCGTGTTCCCGACGTAGGCCGCGGCCATCGAGCGGCCGCCGTGATACACCACGTAGTAGTCGCCGCTGAGGACGTTCTCCGAGAGCTCTATGTATCCCGAGAACCCGCCGTCCGAGAGCGTGTCGTCGACGTCGACGATAGGCGTGTCCTCGCTGTAGTACTTCGCCCGGACCTCGTCGCTCCGTTCCTGCATCAGCGCGAGGAGGGGGAGCGCCGGGTACGGCGCCTCGTAGACGGTTCCGGAGGCGTCCCCGAAATCGTCGATAGACCCGTCGAGGACGCCGACGACGGCCCCGTTGAGGAAACACGCCTTCGCCGTGCCGGACTTGACGACGCCCGAGAACTCGTCGTCGGCGAGGTCGTGGAGGCCGGCGTACCCCCCCGTGAACGGCTCCGACACCCACTCTTCGATCGCCGTCACAACGCGCGTGGTCATTAGTTGCACAAAGCCGTATGCGGCCCAAATACTTTGCGCCCGCGTCAGACGGGAGGGCGGCCCGGCCGCGACGGTCGCGGCCGCCAGTCACAGCGCTCGGCGTAGCCACAGTGGTCGTGCCGCGAGCGGACGGCCGAGTCCGATGCCCCTTTCACAGGGCGGGACCAAGGCCGGGGTATGGAAGAGCAACCGGGGCTGTCGGACGAGTACCGGAAGGCCAGTCCGTGGCCGCTGTTCGTCGCGCTGGGGTTCGCGGTGTCCGAGATAGGGGTCTTCCTCGGGATATTTCCGGTCGCGGTCGGCGGCGTGTTGCTGCTCGGCGGGAGCGTCGCCGGGATCCTCCGGGAGTCCGAGTACGCCACCCGGACCTGGCGCACGCTCGGTCTCCTCGGTCTGGCGTTCGCCCTGCTCGGGGCCGCGGTGGTTGCAGCGGGTGCCTCCGGCCCCCTCTCCCTGACCGCCGTCGTCGCGGACCCGAACGGTGCCGTCGGCCGCGGCCTCGCCATCGCGGTCGGCGGTCTCACGCTCGTCGCCGCGAGCGTCGTGGGCCGACTCTCCACCATTTAGCGACTTCACTACCACTGCCGACCGCCCACCACGGAACGACTTCGCCACCTCCGCCGACCCGACGACTGTGCTGGCGGCCCCGACTTGAACCGTCACGCTATTTAGCGTCCTCGCCGAAAAACCCGCCATGGCAGAGAAGGTCTTCGACCGCGAGACGCTACTCGACCTGACGGTCAACGTCATCCCGCTCGGCATCCTGCTGTTTTTCATCGTCGCGTTCGCAGTCGTCTCGCCGTGGGGCTTCGACCCGCTGACCTCCGGACTGCAGTTCGCCATCGTCGGCGTCATGGCGGTCCTGCTGTCGATCCTGACCTACTACGCCGGCAAGGCCATCTCGACGGCCGAGAACGAGGCTGAGGCCGGCGCCGACACCGGGGACGAGTAGGAACGGTCGAGGCGGTCGGGGGGCAGCACATCCGTCGGAGAACAGCGCAGTCCGACCGCGTGACCGGCCGTCCCGTTCGACGACGACCGTCGGCCCTCGGGCCGCTCCAACCGGGGGAGGGCGAGTATGTAAACCCCCGCGTTTGGGGGAGGAGTTCCACGCCTTTCTTATAGTCCCGGCCCTCATTGTTCGCCAATGGCATCAGAGCAGCTCGTGCTGACAGCACTGATGGCGGTGGTCCTCGTCGCCGTCGCCGGGTTTCTCGGGCGCGTCGAGAACTGGCGCTCGTACACGCCGGCCCCGGTCGGAAAGGGGGGCTACGGCCGCCCGTCCCGGACCGTTCACGAGGAGAAACCGAGCGGTATCGTTCGCTGGCTGACGACGGTCGACCACAGGGACATCGGCCTGCTCTACGGCGCGTACGCGGTCGTCGCGTTCGCGGTCGGCGGCATCATGGCCGTGCTCATCCGGCTCCAGCTCATCGCGCCCGAGGGCGCTATCATCGGGAACGCGTTCTACAACTCGATCCTGACGAGCCACGGGATCACCATGCTGTTCCTGTTCGGGACGCCGATGATCGCGGCGTTCGGGAACTACTTCGTGCCGCTGCTCATCGGCGCCGACGACATGGCGTTCCCGCGGATCAACGCCATCGCGTTCTGGCTCCTCCCGCCGGGGGCGCTGCTCATCTGGGCGGGCTTTTTCGCCGCGCCGCTGGGCATCGGTATCGAGCCCGCCCAGACGTCCTGGACGATGTACACGCCGCTGTCGGTCGAACAGCCCAACCCCGGCGTCGACCTCATGCTGCTCGGCCTGCACCTGACCGGCGTCTCCGCGACGATGGGCGCGATCAACTTCATCGCGACCATCTTCACCGAGCGCGCCGACGACGTCACCTGGGCCAACCTCGACATCTTCTCGTGGACCATGCTCACCCAGTCGGGACTCATCCTGTTCGCGTTCCCGCTCCTGGGGAGCGCGATCATCATGCTCCTGCTCGACCGGAACCTCGCGACGACGTTCTACGCGGTCGGGGAGGGCGGCGGCCCCATCCTCTGGCAGCACCTGTTCTGGTTCTTCGGCCACCCCGAGGTGTACATC
>JBDGST010000023.1:0-7774 GCA_042217365.1 Haloarculaceae archaeon | reverse complement strand
CCAAACTCGACGCCAGCGAGACCGCCCGCGAGGTCGCCGAGGACGCCGTCCAGGTTCTCGGCGGCTACGGCTACACCACCGACTTCGCGCCACAGCGGTTCTTCCGGGACGCCAAGCTAATGGAGATCGGCGAGGGGACCAGCGAGATCCAGCGGCTCGTCCTCGGGCGGGAACTGGGGCTGTGACTGTCAGGGCCGCCCGTCCCACTCGTCTTCGAGGAGGCCGTACTGGTAGAGGTCGACGTACTCGCCGCGGACGAACGCCCCCTCGCGGAGCGTCCCCTCGCGTTCGAAGCCGACCTTCTCCAGGACGCGCCGGGAGGCGTCGTTGTCCGCGAAGCACTTGGCGGACACCCTGTGGAGGCGACGCTCCTCGAAGGCGTAGGCGGCGACCTGCCGGACGGCGTCGGTGGCGTAGCCGTTCCCCCAGTGCTCGGGGTGGACGTAGTAGCCGATCTCGGCGTTGCCGAACACCTCGTCGACGTCGTGGAGGCCGACGATCCCCGCGCGGTCGCCCGCGGCCGTGAGCAGGAAGTGTTCCTCGTCGTCGCTCTCGGCGATCCCCTCGAACCACTCCGCTTCCTGCTCGCGGTTCGTCGGCCGATACGACGCGATCCCGCGCCTGACTCGCGGGTCGTTGATACATTCCAGCAGGAACGCCAGGTCTTCCTCCTCGACCGGATTGAGTCGGACCTGCTCGCCCTTCAGGAAGACTGGGCCGGGCATGGCCGAACGCTGGTTCGCGCCGGTCATCAGCGTTCCCCATGCGTGTGAGTCGTTGCCGAACCGTCTGTCGGGTATTGCGGTCGACGGCTGCGAACGGTCGCCGTCCTCCGCCTGCTTCCTGCCGGAGTGCGAATCCGCTCCCGGCCACAAGCGACGAAAGCCCTCGACCCGCTCGCGGCTGCTGTGTGGGATATCCTCGCTTCGCTCGGATAGGGCCCACACAGCAGCTCTACTCGCTCCGCTCCCCGCGAGCGGGTCTCGCCCTTTCAGTCCACCAGGAACCGCATGACCGCACAGCACCGCAGGCCACGCGCCTCCCCAGTCGACTGCGCTCCTCACTCACTCCGTTCGCTCCGGTGCTCGTCCCTCGCGCAACACAGTCGAGCGATGAAACGCGCGACGGCGCGCGCCGTCCGCCTGGCCAGTCAGACCCGAGAACGACTCCGCGAGGGGTGCAGCGTGTGCGGCCGTCGTCTCGGAGCTACGGGAGTTCGCGGAGTCGGCCGAGCATCTCGTCGAGGTCCGTCGGACAGACGGCGAGCGAGTAGCCGTCGATGCGCGCCAGGTCGGCGGCGTGGTCCCAGACGCTGGCCGCGTCGATACCGTGGAGGACGACGGCGTTGGGCGTCGGGTTCACGACGCGGAGCGCGACCTGCGCGCCCTCGCCGCTCGTGACGTTCGTGAACACCAGCGCCCGGTTGGTCGACTGGCCGTACAGCCGGTAGAACTCCTCGGGGGAGAGCCGGGAGATGGCCTGGATGCTGTCGATGACGGTGTGGCCGGCGACGGTGTCCTGCGAGCCGCTGGCCACCTCGGTCGCGCCGATCGCGTCGTAGAAGCGGTCGATCGGGACCGCGGACTGGTACTCCCGGAGGTCGTGGACGATGTCGGCGTCGAACCCGGCCGACAGCACCCGGGCGTGCTGGCGGATGTGGCCGCCGCCGCGGCGGTCGTCGATGTCGAGCAGGGCGTCGACGACCCGCCTGACGACGCCGATCCCCGGGCTCTCGCGCCGCCCGCTCTCGTAGTCGGAGACGACCGACGGCGACACCGACAGCTCCGTCGCGAGTTCGGTCTGTGCGACCTCGAAGTCGGTGCGCCACTTGCGTAGCGTCCCCCCGGGGTCGTCGCTGAGTGTGATCTCCCCGGCGATCTTCTCGGCCAGTTGCTCGCGCTCGCCGCGCCCCATGGAGACGTGCGTCGCCAGGCGTCGACAAAAGGGTATCGGACGGGCAGGGGGACGAGTGGGCACGCCGGCGACAGGCGAAATCGACCGACCGGCCGCCGGCTGTCGCGGCCCGTCACTCGCCGGCGACGGAGGCGAGCGCGCCGTCCGCCGGGTCGGGCGCGCCGCCCCGGGCGGCGGCCGTGCCAGCGACCGCCAGCAACACCGGCGGGACGGCGTACAGCACCAGGAGCCCGGGTTCGTCGGCGCCCGAGAGCGCGTTCACCGTCGACCGGCCGACCAGCCCCGGGACGGTCGCGTCGACGAAATGGGCGTTGTAGAACAGCCACCCGACGAGCTTCCAGGTGACCGGTTCGTTCGCGAAGAACTCGATCACCTCGGTCGCCAGCGCGTCCCGGACGCTGCCGGCGGAGAGCAGGTGAGTGACGAGGTACCCGCCGAGCCAGGCGGCCGCGCCGACCAGCGCGCTCCTGAGGAATCCCGCCCACCCGGCGCTCGCGGTGCTGTTCGACATGCACGTGATTACCGCGTCGCGGGTAAGTGCCTTCCGGGGAACGGGCGGGACGCGTCGAGCGTGGACGGTCTGAGAAACCGCCGGACGCGCCGAGCGTCGACCCGCCGGGGGAGCGCCGAACGCGATCCCGCCCAACCCGCGGGACCTCGACGGGGCGGAACGCTCCGCAACACCTAACCGCCGACCGGCCCTGCCGTCAGGTAATGACCGACTGGACCGAGAAGTACCGCCCGTCGTCGCTCTCGGAGGTCCGGGGCAACGACAAGGCCCGGGACGCGCTCGCGGAGTGGGCCGAGACCTGGGACGACCACCGCGAGGCGGTCATCCTCCACGGGTCGCCGGGCGTCGGGAAGACGTCGGCGGCCCACGCGCTGGCCAGCGACATGGGGTGGCCGACCATCGAACTCAACGCCAGCGACTCCCGCACGAAGGACGTCATCGAGCGGGTCGCGGGCGAGGCCGCCAAGTCGGGGACGCTCACCGCCGGCGAGGCGGGCCGACGGCTGGTCGTCCTCGACGAGGCCGACAACATCCACGGCAACGTCGACCGCGGCGGGGCGCGGGCCGTCACGAGCCTCGTCAAGGAGGCCAGCCAGCCGATGGTCCTCATCGCCAACGAGTACTACGAGATGTCCAACGGCCTGCGCAACGCCTGCCGGGACATCGAGTTCCGCGACGTCTCCAAGCGGTCGATCATGCCGGTCCTGCGGGACCTCTGTCGCCAGGAGGGCATCGACTTCGAGGACGAGGCGCTCGAACGGATCGCGGAGATGAACAGCGGCGACCTCCGGGGCGCGGTCAACGACCTCCAGGCGCTCGCGGAGGGCCGGGACCGCCTCCGCGCCGACGACGTCGTGACCGGGGAGCGCGACCAGACCGCCGGCGTGTTCGAGTACCTCGACACGGTCATCAAGGAGGCCGGCGCGCAGGAGGCGCTGGAGGCCTCCTACGACGTCGACGAGACGCCGGACGACCTCATCAACTGGATCGAGGACAACGTACCCAAGGACTACGAGGGGGAGGAACTCGCCGTCGCCTACGACTTCCTGGCGGACGCCGACAGGTGGCTCGGGCGGGTCCGCGAGACGCAAAACTACACCTTCTGGCGGTACGCGAGCGACAACATGACGGCGGGTGTCGCGGCCGCCCGGCGCACGCCGAAGGGCGGGTGGACCCGGTACGGGCCGCCGAGCTACTGGTCGAAGCTCGGTCGGACCAGCGGGACGCGGGACACCCGCGACTACGTCGCCCGGCGCATCGCCGACGAGAACGGCACCAGCATGTCGACCGCCCGGCGGGAGATCATGCCCCACCTCGCCCTGATGACTCACCACTGCAAGAACCGCGAGCTGACGGTCGCGATGGCCGCGCGCTACGACCTCGACGCCGAGCACGTCTCGTTCGTCACGGGTAGCGGCGAGGACACCAACAAGGTCCAGTCGATCGTCGAGGACGCACGACGGCTCCGCGAGGAACTGGCCGTCGAACACGCCGGCGGCGCGTTCGAGGGCGGGAAGGCCGGTGAGGACCGCGCGGGAGACGGTGACGACGAGGCCGGGGGAACAGACGACGAGGCCGGGGGAACAGACGCCGGGACCGGCGGGCCCGGCGACCGGGACGAACCGGCACAGGCGTCGCTCGGTGGCGCTGACGGGGAGGGAGACGCCGACAGTTCCGGCGAGGACAGCGGCCCGGACAGCGAACCCGACGACGACGACGACCAGCAGGCCGGGCTGTCCGATTTCATGTGAAAACGGCCGAACGCTCGACTCCGCCCCGCGTTCAGCGAAGCGGGCTCGCTGTGCTCGGACGTTCGCGTCGGGCATTCGATCGACTGATTCGAGACGCCGTTCGAATCCGTACTGACCACCTACCTTCCGGACTTGCCGGGAAACGCACCGTTTTGCGGTACTGGTCTGTCGATCCGACATGGCGACGACCTGGCATCCACACGAGTTGACGTTCGAGGCGGCGGATCCGCCCGCGAACCCCTACGGCGAGGACCTGCTCGAAGCCCGGTTCGAGCACGAGACCGGAACGAGCTACACCGTCCCCGGCTTCTGGGACGGGGACGAGACGTTCCGCGTCCGGTTCGCACCCACGGAGCCGGGAACGTGGACGTGGGAGACCGGCGCGGACGACCCTGGACTCAGAGATTCCGGTTCGTTCGAGGCAGGGGCGGGAGACGGCGAGACGCCGCTCCACGAGCACGGGTACCTGACCGCCGACGGGCGGGCGCTCGTCCACGCGGACGGGACGCCGTTCTTCTGGCTGGCCGACACGGCGTGGGCCGCGGGCACGCGAGCGGCGGTCGAGGAGTGGGACCGGTACCTCGACCGGCGCGGCGAACAGGGGTACGACGTCGTGCAGGTGAACGCGCTCAGACAGCACGACGGGTCGCGGCCCCACGACCGGCTCCCGTTCGGCGATGAGTGGGACCTCGACCGCCCGAACCACGAGTACTTCCGGCACCTCGACGCGCTGGTCGCGGCGGCCCACGAGCGCGGGATCGTCCCCGCGCTGGTCGCGCTCTGGTTCGACTACGCGCCGGGGGCGAACCCCGACTGGATCCCGGACGACGCCCGTCACGAGCACGCCCCGGACCGGGCGCGAACGCTCGGACGGTATCTCGGTGCCAGGTACGGAGCCTACGGCCCCGCCTGGCTCGTCTCCGGCGACTCGGAGATCAACGAGGAGTGCCTGCGGAGCTACCGGGCCGCCGCGGAGGCCCTCGGCGAGGCCTGCCAGCACCCCCTGCGGACGGCACACCAGCCCGGCGGCCAGGTGGCGCCGCCGGCCCTGAACGACGAGGGGTGGGTCGACTTCCACATGTACCAGTCGGGACACACCCACGACCTGTCGGTGCCCGAGCGGCAGGCACGCGGCTGTCGGCTGCTCGACCCGCCGCGGCCCGTCCTCAACGGGGAGCCGTGCTACGCGGACATGCAGGACTACGACACCGGCGAGGTGTTCGACCGGGAGACCGTTCGGGCCGCAGGGTGGGTGAGCGTCCTCTCGGGCGCCAACGCGGGACTGACCTACGGTGCTCACGGGGTCTGGCCGTGGCATCGGGAGGGAGACACCTTCGAAAGTTCGGACCTCTGGGGAGAGCCCCGTCCCTGGGACGAGGCGCTGGAACTCCCGAGCGCAGCCGACTACGCGCGACTCGCCGACGTCGTTACGTCGTTCGACATCCACGCGCTGAATCCCCGCCCCGACCTCCTGCCGGACGCGGCCGACGGGGAGGTGGCGGCAGTCCTCCCGGACGGCGTCCTCGTCTACCTCCGGGCGAACAGGGCCGTAACCCTCCGGGAGGTCCCTCCCGTCGAGGAGTTCTACTGGCTCGACCCGGCCAGCGGCACGACAGAGGCGGCGACCGTCGACGGCCGTGCCGGAACCGTCGAGGCCGAGGCGCCGTCCTTCGACGGAGACGCGCTGCTCGTCGGTCGGCGCTCGTAGTCGGCGTCGCGTCGATCCCCCCGTTCCCGGAGACGAGGCCCGTCAGTCGTCGGCGTTCGCGCCCGCCTCGGACGCGGCGCCGGTCTCGGCCTCCGCGGGCCGGCCGTTCCGCGGTTCGTCGAACGCCCAGACGGTCGCGACGACCATGGCGACGAGGATGGTCAGGGCCGCGGCGTGGTGGGCCACCTGGGCCCAGACGCCGAAGTTGAGGATGGTGTTCGCGCCCAGCAGCACCTGCGCCGGGAGAACGGCCAGCGCGACGACGCTCGCGAACCTGATGCGGTCCTCGTGGTCGTGCCGCCACGCGGCGTAGGTCGTCCCGAGGATGGCGAAGCCGGTGACCATCGCGACCAGGCGGTGGAACCACTCGACGAAACTCGGCCAGTTCGCCGGGAACAGCCCCAGCCAGCCGTCGCAGAACGGCCACCGCGCCTCGCAGGCCAGGCCCGCGCCGACCGCGCCCGTGTACACGCCCAGCAGGATGAGCGCGAACGTGAGCGCCGTCGTCACGCCGGCGAGGTGACGAAAGCGAAGCTTCATGCGCGACCCTTCGGCCGCCACGCTACTTATGACCCCGTATTCGTGCACGCTCTGCTGGCCCCGTATTCGAAAGCGGTCCCGTCCCCCGCCGACCGAACAGGTGCCTGTGCTCCCTCCACCCGGTGTTCGACGATGATCGAAGCTAGCGACGACATTTGACTGAACGAGAACCTTTATCCCTGTTACCAACCCGCATGGGGTATGGGACTCGACGAGGACGCGCTGGAGTATCACCGCACCGAACCGCCGGGCAAGATAGAGATAGCGACGACGAAGCCGACCAACACGCAGCGGGACCTGCAACTGGCCTACTCGCCGGGGGTCGCGGCGCCGTGTCGGGACATCGACGAGAACCCCGAGGACGCGTTCGAGTACACCGCGAAGGGGAACCTCGTGGGCGTCGTCTCGAACGGGAGCGCCGTCCTCGGGCTGGGCGACATCGGCGCCCAGGCGGCCAAACCCGTCATGGAGGGCAAGGGCGTGCTGTTCAAGCGCTTCGCCGACATCGACGTGTTCGACGTCGAACTGGACGAGGACGACCCGGAGGCGTTCGTCGACGCCGTCGCCGCGATGGAGCCGACCTTCGGCGGGGTCAACCTGGAGGACGTCACGGCGCCCGAGTGTTTCACGATCGAGGCCGCGCTCCGCGACCGGATGGACGTGCCGGTCTTCCACGACGACCAGCACGGGACCGCTATCATCTCGGGCGCGGCGTTACTCAACGCCGCCGACATCGTGGACAAGGACCTCGCGGACATGCGGATCGCGTTCTCCGGGGCCGGCGCGAGCGCCATCGCGACCGCCCGGTTTTACGTCTCGCTCGGCGCGCGCAAGGGGAACATCCTCATGTGCGACTCCGACGGGATCATCACCGAGGAGCGCGCCGGGCGCGGCGAACTCAACGAGTACAAGGAGGAGTTCGCCCGCGACGTTCCGGAGGGCGACCTCGCGGACGCGATGGCCGGGGCGGACGCGTTCGTCGGCCTGTCGGTCGGGGACGTCGTCGACCAGGAGATGGTCCGGTCGATGAACGACGACCCGGTCGTGTTCGCGATGGCGAACCCGGACCCCGAGATCGATTACGACTCCGCGAAGGCCGCCCGCGAGGACACCGTGATCGTCGGGACCGGCCGGTCGGACTACCCCAACCAGGTCAACAACGTCCTCGGGTTCCCCTTCATCTTCCGCGGGGCGCTGGACGTCCGCGCGACCGAGATCAACGAGGAGATGAAACGCGCCGCCGCGCGCGCGCTGGCGGACCTGGCCCGCAAGGACGTCCCCGACGCCGTCGTGAAGGCCTACGGCGACCAGCCCCTCCAGTTCGGCCCGGAGTACATCATCCCCAAGCCC
>JBDGST010000122.1:0-7859 GCA_042217365.1 Haloarculaceae archaeon | reverse complement strand
ACTTGCCGACCTGGATGTAGTAGCCGTCGGTCTTGTTGCGGTCGACCGAGAGGTGGGTGATGCCGTGGCGGCGCTTCTCCCGGTCGGGCAGCGCGTCGATCCAGTCGAGCGCCGCCTCGTGGTCCGCGACGAGTTCGGCGAGGTCCTCGTCGTAGCCGGGGTCGATCAGCCCGCCCTGCGTGACCGTCCCCGGCGGGTCCGCGACCAGCGCCTCGTCGAGGTCGGCCGCGAGGTCGCGGGCGGCGCCGCGCTCCGGGCGCGCGAGCACGTCGGAAAGCGGCGACTCCCGGAGGCGCTCGGCGTCGTCGACGACCCCGGCGCACGCGGGGAGCAGCGAGAGCGTCTCCGCGACCGCCCGGAGGTCCCGCGCGTCGGCGCTGCCCGAGGCCGCCCGCGAGGCGAGCCGCTCCAGGTCGTAGGCGTCGCCGAGCGTCTCGCGCAGTCGGTCGCGGCCCATCGCCGCTTCCGCGAGCGCCGCCACGGCCGACTGCCGGCGCTCCAGTTCGCCCCGGGACTGCCTGGGGCGCTGGAGCCACTCCTTGAGGAGGCGTCCCCCCGCACTGGTGACCGTGTGGTCGACGGTGTCGAACAGCGACCCGTCGCCCTCGCCCCGCATCGTCTCCGTGAGTTCGAGGTTGCGCTGGGTCGTGGCGTCGACGTCGACGTACTCGTCGCCCTCGAAGGACCTGACGCGGGTGACGGACGCGAGCACGCCCGCGCCGGTCTCCTCGACGTACGAGAGGACGGCGCCGCCGGCCCGGACGGCCGCCTCGCTGTCGGCGACGCCGACGCTCTCCAAGGTCTCCGCGCCGAACTGCTCGCGCAGACCGTGCCTGGCCCGGCCGGGCGCGAACGCCTCCGCGGTGTGTAGCGTCAGCGACGCGTCCGTGCGCTCCCGGACCGCCTCGACGAACGCGTCGTCGTTGCGGACGTCCGGCCCCGGCAACACCTCCGCGGGGTCGAACTTGTACAGTTCCGTCAGCGCGGCGTCCTCGGCGTCGTCGCCGGTCACCTCGGTGACGAGGAACTGCCCGGTCGTCACGTCGGCGAACGCCAGGCCCACCGGACCGCCGGCGCCACCCGCTCCTGTCCCGCCGCCGTCGCCCGTGCCGTCCCCGCTCCCGCCGCGGACGACCGCCGCGAGGTACTGGGCGTCGCCGTCAGCGGCCTCGATACAGGTCCCCGGCGTGACGACCCGGGTTATCTCGCGGGCGTGGCCGTCGTCGGTGTCGTACTGGTCGGCGACGGCGACCCGGTAGCCGCGCTCGACCAGCGCCGTGAGGTAGGGGGTCAGGTCGTCGACCGGCACGCCGGCCATGGGGTAGGACGACCCGTGGGAGGACTTCTGGCTCACCTTCAGGTCGAGTTCGTCCGCGACGGTCTCGGCGTCGTCGGCGAAGAACTCGTAGAAGTCGCCACACTGCATCGCCAGGAGGTCCGCGTCGGTCCCCTCCTTCAGGGAGAGGAACTCGCCGACGATACCCGTCGCCTCGGTCATACTCTCCCGTGGGAACGTGAGCGGATAAAACGCTACGGGTCCGGGCCGGAAGTGGTCCCGTCGCCCCAGCCCTGTAGCTGGGTCGGCGGGCGTTCCCGGGTCGGCGGTCCCGTGCGCCGGCGTTCATTCCCGCGCGGGCATCCGGATCCCGTAGAGGATGGTGAGCATCCCCGCGACCTCGGACAGTTGCGTGAGGCCGCCCGCGACGGCGGACGGCATCGGCACGACCAGCGCGGCGACGAAGACGGCGCCCGGGCCGCCGAACGTCAGGACGAACCCGGCGGCGACGAACAGCATCGGGCGGCTGTCGTTGCGGCCGTACCCGCGGTAGGCGACGGCGGCGATCGCGATCCCCAGGACGACGACCAGGAGGTCCGACGCGAGCAGGAGCAGTTCGAACGGCGCGAGTCCGGTCACGGCGTCGAGCAGTTCAGTCATACAGGCCCTCCACGAAGTCGGTGAACCGGTCGGCGGCCCGTTCGCGCCGGGTGACGGTCACCTCGAAGCCGTCCCCGGTGAGGTCGACGACGACCCTGTCGAGCGCGGCGACGTAGACGGTCCGGTGGTGCCCGTCCGCGTCGGGCTCGGTCCGCTCGGAGACCAGCCCGCGGTCGCTCAGGTCGCCGAGCCGGCGGTAGACGGTGGCGCGGGAGGCCTCGCAGACCTCGGTCAGTTCCGGCGCGGACATGGGTTCCTCCAGCGTGCGCGCCAGTATCGTCTGCGCGCAGTCGTCGTCGAGCAGCCACGCGACGTCGTCGAGGTCGTCCGCTCCATCCACGACGCCGGTACGTGACCGTCCCTGATATAAAAATCACCCGCGTCTCAGCGCGTGAGACCGCGCTCCGGGACCTAAGTTCCCGAACCTCCCAGGGCTACACGGACACGGAGGTCACGACCGATGCCCACAGTCCCCCTGACGCGAACCACAGTCGGACCGCTCGATCTGGACGCCGCCGACGCGCTCGCGGTCCTGCCGCTGCTCGGCAGCCTCGCGGCCGGCCTCCTCCTCTGGCCCGAACTACCGGCCGAGATGGCGGTCCACTTCTCGGGCGGCAGGGCGGACTCGTACATGTCGCGGTCCGTCGCGGTGTGGCTGGTCCCCGTGATCGGGCTCGCGGCCGTCGCCTACACCCGCCGGAAGACGCCCTACGCCGGTCTCTTCCGGACGGTCTACCTCGGCTTCGTGGGCTGGGTCGTCGCCGGCGCCCACCTGTACGTCCTCGCCTGGAACCTGGGGTATCAGGTCACGTCGCTCGTCGTCGCCGTCCCGGCCGCGGGCGGCGCCGTCGCGCTCGTGGCCCTCCGGAAGACCGGCGTCGCCCGTTAAGGGCCGAGCGCACCGGTAGCCGGGCAGCGGTCAGTCGAGTGCGTCGAGCACGGAGTGGGTCCGCTCGACCAGTTCGTCGGCGTCGGCCCCGAACAAGTAGACGAGGTCCTCGCCGGGCGTCCCGCGGTCGACGACGGCGGCGGGCGTCTCCTCGGAGTTCGCGACGGCGCGCTCGACGCGCGCCGCGGTCGTTGCGGCGCTACGGTCGTCCGGGTCCGGCTCGTCGGGCCCCTCCCCGCGATCGACGGCGACGACCGGCGCGTCGAGCGCGTCGAGGGCGTCCTCGACTGCCGCGTCACACCGGTAGTCGGCGGCGAACCGCAGGTCGGCGTCGACCTCGCGGGCCGCGAGGAGCGCGTTCGCGACGTACGTGGAGGCGCCGAATCGGACCCCCTGGTTGGGGCTGGCGCCGGACAGCGTCCGGGCGATCCGGCCCTCGACGGCGGCCACTTCGTCGGGCCGCTCGGCGTAGGGGGTCGCGCCGGCGACGTTCGTCCCGACCTCGGGAACGAGCGGCCGGAGGTCCCGGCCGACGAGCGCCTCGACCGCCGCCCGGACGGCCTCGGCGGTCCCCTCGCGCGCGGCGGCGTCCCGCGCCTCGACGAGGTGGTGGACCGCGCCCGGCCCCTCGCCGAGGTCGAGGTTGTACCGGACCGCCCGCGCGAGCAGGTCGATACCGGCGCTGACGGCCTCGGAGAGGTCCGCGCCGCGGGCGAGGTGGGTGGCGATAGCCGAGGAGAGCGTACAGCCCGACCCGTGGGTGGCCTCGGTGTCGACGCGCGGGTGCCGGAACGTCTCGCTTCCGCCCCCGGTGACGAGCACGTCGACCACGTCCTCGCCGGGGAGGTGGCCGCCCTTGACCAGGGCGGCGTCGGCGCCCATCCCGACGATTCGCTCGCCGGCCGCGCGCGCCTCCGCCTCGTCTTCCGGGTCGACGCCCGTCAGGACGGCCGCCTCGTCAGCGTTGGGGGTCACGAGCGTCGCCTCCGCGATCAGGTCCTCGTAGGCGGACTCGGCCTCGCGGGCGAGCAGGCGGTCGCCCGAGGCGGCGACCATCACCGGGTCGACGACCGCCGGGGCGTCGAGGTCGCGCACCCGGTCGGTCACGAGCTCGACCACGTCCGCCGTCGCGAGCATCCCCGTCTTGACCGCCGCCACGTCGAAGTCCGAGAGGACCGCCTCGCACTGGGCGTCTATCTCCCCGACCGGGAGGACGTGCGTGCTCTCGACGCCGGTCGTGTTCTGGGCGGTGACGCTCGTGACCGCGCTGGTCCCGAACCCGCCGCAGGCCTCGATCGTCTTCAGGTCCGCCTGGATCCCCGCGCCGCCGCCAGAGTCGCTGCCGGCGATCGTCAGCACGACCGGCGGCGATACCGGGGCTGTCTGTCTCGTCATGGGCGCCGGTTGGATCGCTGTCACCAAATGCGTGACGAGACGGTCGCGTCTGTCGCCACCGGAATCGGGCGAGGCCGGGCCGGTGTCCGAACGCACCACGGCGACGCCGACCCCCGTTTCTCGGGTTGCTGCGCCGACCACTGCCGTTCCGGCGTCGAGCGTCGGATCCGCGACCCCGATATCCCGATTTCGGGCCCGAACGCATCCCTCGGAGGTGCTCGCCGCCGTTCGTAACTGGCAAGTAAACACTTATCGCTCGGGCCCTTCCGACGGGACGTGTCACCGAGAATCACGCTGTCCGAGCTGGAGGCAGTGTTCGGAGACCTGGCCTATCCCGCCTCCAGGGAGGCCGTCGTGGACGAACTCGGGCCGACGCGGGTCGCGCTCGCGGACGGCGAGACGACGGTCGGGCGGATGCTCTCGGCGTCCGACGTCGAACGGTTCGACTCGGCCGACGAACTCGCCGCCGAGTTCCGGTCGCTCCTCCCCCGGGAGGCCATCGCCGCGCCGTACCCGTCCAGTCACGGGACGGGGACCGACGACGCGGAGCTGCCCCGCCGGTCCTAATACTGTATTGAGATTGTGTAGCATACCCGGGACAAGGTTTAGGTGCGCCAGTCCCCCGGTTCAGGTCAGATGTCGGAAGCGACCAACCGGCGGGAGGAGGCACGCGCGGACAGGTACGGTACGTTCGAGACGGCCGGCGACGACCTCGTGGTGTACGACCGCGAGGAGCCGACGGCGTGGATCCAGTCGAGCGCGGCCGTCGACCTCGGGTACCGCCGGGTCCCCGGACCGACCGAGCGACTCGGATAGACGACGGGCCGGACCGGATCTGACTCGCCCGGGTCGGGCCGGGCAAGCGTCCCGGTCGGCCCGGTGATCACGGAGTTTTCGCCGCCCGACGCTGAACGAGGTGGTTTCGCTACGCTTCGAGTTCCGCTGCGAGCGGCGTCGCTACGCTTCGAGTTCCGCCGCGAGGTCGCGCAGGCGCTCGACGCGCTCGCCGGTCGGCGGGTGGGCCTCGGTCGTCACCGTGAAGGCGTCGTCGCCGCCGTCGGTTCGCCGGCCTTCGCGCCCGAAACCGCCGGGGAGCAGACAGAGCGTGGCGACGCCGCCGTCGGTCCGCGCGTCCGCGGACGGCCGGTCGGCCGTCTCGTCGTCGAGCGCGTCGAGCGCCCCCGCGAGCGCGGCGTCGGTCGCGGCGGCGGTCGTACTCGGCGGGGCCGTCGCCCTCGCGGGGACCCCCGGCCGGGTCGGGTTCGTGCTCGTCGCGTTCGTCGCGCTGGCCGCGGTCGGGTTCGACGCGACGCGGTTCCGGCGGGGAACCGACAGTCCGGCGGTCGTCCCGGCCGAGGCGCCGATCGTCCTCCTGCAGTCGACGGCGGTTCTCGTCGCGGCGGCGACCGTCACCGGCGTCGCCGGCGCGCTCGTCTGGTACCGCGCGTTCGCCCGGGCCGGGGCCGCGCTCGCCGCGACCGCCGACTCGACGTTCGTCTCGCTGGTCGTCCTCCAGGTCGAGGCGGTGCTGGTCGCGTTCGCGTTACGCGTCGCGCTCCCGGTGGTCGACGACTGGACCGGTGGGACGGGCGCGCCCGTCTCGGGGTCCGTGGAGTGGCTTTCGAACGCGCGACCCGCGATCGCCGACGTCCCCCGGCGCTACTGGGCGCTGTTCGCCCTGCAGGCGCTCCTCGCAGTCAGGTACCCGAACGCGCTCGACGAGGCGCTGTCGGCGCTTCCCGGGGTCGGCGCCCCGCTTTCCGCAGTTCTCGACGGTCGGTACCTCCACCTCCCGCTGGAGGCGCTACTGGCCCTGCTCGGCGCTATCGTCGCGCTCGAAGGGGTCCGGATGGCGCTCGCCCGCTGGGCCGCGCCGGACCCGCCCCGGACCGTAGCGCGGGCCGCCGGCGGCCTCGCGGCGTCGACGCTCGTCGTTCTCGCCGGGCTCGTCCCGCCGACGGCCGGCGCGATGGCCCGCGCCGTCCCGACCGAGGGCCCCCTTCACACAGTGGCCGCCGTCTGTGGCGTCCTCACCGTCGAGACGGCCTTCCTGTTCGGAGTCCTGGTTGCCGTCTGGTACTGCGCCTCCAACCCGGTCGTGCCGGACCGGGCCTCGGGGTTCGCGGTCGGCGCCGCGCTGCTGTTCGCCTGTGCGGTGGCCGCCGGGCCGGCGTCGGTGGCCCCGCCGGTCGCGTTCGGCGTCGCGGCCGCGGCGTTCGTGGTCTGGGACGTCGGCGCGACCGCCACACAGCTGGGCACGACGCTCGGCGACCGGGCCGAGACGGTCCGCGGCGAGTTCGTGGGAGCGGCGACGACCGTCCTGGTCGGCGGCGTCGGCGTCGCGCTCGCGACGGGGGCGCTCTACCTCCTCGGCCCGCTCTCGGCGTCGGTCCCGCCCTGGCGGGGGTATCTCGCGCTGACGCTCGCGCTCGTCGCGCTGTTTGCCTTCGCGCTCTACCTGGTGCAGTCGTCACCGGCGTCGCACTGACCCGCCGCCCCGGTCCCGGTGCGGCCCCCGACGGAGGGAGAACCGGGCGACCGGGCGACCGGGCGGGGACGGCTCCGGAGCCGCCTACTCGGACTGCAGCTTCTCCATGTACTCGGCGAAGGCGACCCAGAAGGGATCGGCGCCGGGGTGGTCGGTCGGCTCGCCGTCGACGACCAGGCCCGACCCCTCGGTGACCTCGCCGACGTCGGCGGCGGGGATCCCCTCGTCGTCGAGGGCGGCCAGCACGTCGTCGATGCCCGCCGGGTCGACCGCTGCCAGGAGCGTGCCCTCCGAGATGGAGATCCAGGGGTCGACCCCGAAGAACTCGCAGGCTTCTTCGACGCCCGGGAGTACCGGCACGTCGTCGCGCTCGATCTCGATTCTCACGTCCGCGGCCCGACCCATCTCGTAGAGGCCGCCGTAGATACCACACTCCGTCGCGTCGTGCATCGCGTTGACCGGCCCGGCCGCCGCCGCGGTCAGCGCGTCCTGCACGGGACTCATGTCGTAGAAGCGGTCCATCGCGGCGTCGATGTCGTCGTCGGGCACCTCGCCGCGCATGAGCTCCTCGAACTGGATCGAGAGCAGGCCCGTCGTCTCGATGGCCGGCCCCTTGGTGATGACGACCCGGTCGCCCGGCCGGGCGCCGTCGGGCCGGACGAGATCGTCGCTGTCCCCGACGGCGACCGACGTTCCGCCGCCCACCATCGGGTAGTTACAGCCCTCGTAGCGGCCGGTGTGGCCCGTGACGACCGAGACGTCGAGGTCGCGCGCCTCGCGGTCGAACGTCTCCCAGAGGGTCTGGAACTGGTCGTCCGTGATCTCCGGCGGGAGGTTGAAGTCGACCGAGAGGTGGGTCGGCGCCATCCCCGACACCGCGACATCGGACATGAGGATGTGGAATGCGAACCAGGCCGCACGCTCGAACCCGAGCGAGGGCATGACGAACACGGGGTCGGTCGCCATCGCGACGGCCGCGCCGTTCACGTCGACGACGCCGAAGTCGACGCCGTGTTCCGGGCCGAGCGTGACGTCTTCGCGGTCGGCGCCCAGGCTGGGATAGATGTACTCGTCGAAGAATTCGCGGTCTACTTTGCCGAGTTCGGGCATATCTCCCGGTTGTACTCTCCGGTACTAAGGACTGGCTATCC
>JBDGST010000078.1:0-7890 GCA_042217365.1 Haloarculaceae archaeon | reverse complement strand
CCCCGTCGAAAATGGTTACAACGGTCCGTATGACCGGGTCCCGCTCGCGCTCCGATCAGAAACGCGGCCGCGCCTCCCCACGCGAGCCTCGCGGGGCCGCTACGGGAGCAGCGAGCGGAACCGGTCGCGTATCCACACGGCGAGAGCGCGGACCCGGGCGACGGACTCCGTCGCGGAACGGGCGCGCTCGCCGGATCTGCACCGCGTGGTCGCGGGTCGCTCGCCCCCGTCGGTCCGTAGTTCGCAGTCTCGGGCGGTCGGGTGCTGGTCGAGGACCTCCTCGTATCGCTCGATGACGCGCTGGAGGTCCCGGTCTTTCCGTTCGACGTCCTGTCGGAGGGTCTCGACGCGGCGTTCGAGGTGCGCTATCCGCCACAGGTAGAGGGACTCCGCCGTCCGTCCGACCGACCGGCCCGTGGACTGGCGGTCGGTGCGTGCATGGGTCGTTTGCCGGCGGCCGGCAGTCCGGGACGCGACCGGACCGGCGGTCCGGACCGCGTCCGGCTGCGTGGCCCCCTCGTCGTCGTCCGCCATGCCCTCGTGGATCTGTGCCACAGCCACATAGCCCCCCGGCAGACGGGCGTCGGATACGCGTCTGACGCCGTCCCGCGCCCGAACGACGACGACATCTCCGGGATTATCGGCCGCTCGCGGATTCGACAGCGTTATCTGAGGGAATGCTCAATCATTCAGTCATGCTACCACAGAGCGACCGGCTCGAACGCCTCGTCGAGGAGCAGGCGGGAGAGTGTTGCGAGGGAGACGTCGGGGAGCGAGTCGAGACGCTGGAGGGGTACCGGTCGGCGATGCCGTCGGCGCCCGGGTCGGACCTGGCAGCGTTACGGGCGCTGGGCAACGACACCCGCTACGAGATCGTCCGGCTCCTCTCGGCCGCCGGCCGGGAACTGTGCGTCTGCGAGGTGACGCCCGTCGTCGACGTCAGCGACAGCGCGGTCAGCCACGCGCTCTCGGACCTCCACGACGCTGGTCTCGTGACCCGCCGCAAGGACGGCACCTGGCGGTACTACGAGGTGACCGAGCGGGCCGAGGCGCTGCTCTCGGCGCTCGACGAGACGCGGTCTCCGCGTTCGGCCGACGCGGGGGGTGGATCCCGATGACCGGGCGACCGGACGGGAGCGACGCTGGAGGTGAGCGGCGATGAGCGGACCGGACGGCGACGCGGACGCCGGCGGGTCGGTCCGGGTCGCGTTCGTCTGCGTCCAGAACGCGGGCCGCTCGCAGATGTCGACCGCGTTCGCAGAGCGCGAGCGCGACCGCCGCGGGCTCGCCGACTCGGTCGAGATACTCACCGGCGGGACCCACCCCGCGGACCACGTCCACGAGGAGGTCGTGACCGTGATGGAGGAGGCCGGGTTCGACCTCTCGGACCGGACGCCCCGCGAGATCACGACTGCGGAGCTCGAATCGTGCGACTTCGTCGCCACGATGGGCTGTTCGACGCTCGACCTGGACGCCGAGGGGGTCGACGTCCGGGACTGGGCGCTCGACGACCCCGACGGACAGGACCTCGACAGGGTCCGCGAGATCCGCGACGAGGTCGGGGAGCGAGTGAGCGACCTCTTCGACGAGGTCGAGGCGGAGGTGGCGGCGGGTGACTGACGCCGACCGGGACGACGCGGGCTTCGAGGCGGTCGACGTCTCGCCGGCCGGGGGCAGCGACGAGTTCATCAGCGAGTGGGACGACGAGCGCGACCCCAGCGAGTTCGTCGCGTCGGCGACGATCACCGGACGGAAGCCGGAGGGGTAAGAGGGACCCGAACGGGAGCCGGAACGAGCCGACGAGCCCGGGTCCGGGGGGCGTCCCCGACTGACTCGGCGCGTCCCCGACCGACTCAGCGCGTCCCCGACCGATCCGGCCGCCGTCTGCTCCCGGTCAGTTCCGCATCGACCGGCCGACTGCAGGCGGTCATCGAGAGAAACAGTGACACGGATCGCTGTCACGATTCACCGGGGCGACCGCACGAATGCGTGCGGTCGATCCGGTGCTGACTGACAGCGATCCGTATGAGAGCGATCCGCCTCACGGGACCGGCGGTCCGTCGTCGAACCGCACGTCGAAGTCGCGGCTGGGGGGCGAATCGACCTCGTCGAGGCGGTCGACCGCGCGCTTGATCGCGGCGAAGTCCGGTTTCTCGTCGTGGGCGTCGCTCTCCCAGGCGTACCGGACGGTCCGCGAGGAGTCGACGAGGGCGACGGAGCGCTTCGAGACGCCCTGGTGGCCCTGCAGTCGGTCGTGTCGGACGCCGTAGTCGGCCGCGACGCTCCCGTCGTAGTCGCTGAGCAGGGGGAAATCGAGGGCGTACTCCTCGGCGAACGCGCGGTGGGCGTAGACGCTGTCGGCCGAGAGGCCCCAGACGGCGAGCCCCGACGTGAACTCGAACCACTCCGCGTCCCTGATCGCGCACAACTGGGCCGTGCAGACCGGGCTGAAGTCGAAGGGGTAGAAGAACAGCAGGACCGCCCGCCCCTCGGCGAGGGGGTCGCTGAGTCGGTACGTGTCGACCGTCCCGCGGTCGACGCCTCTGAGTTCGAAGTCCGGTGCCGTCTCTCCTTCCGGTTGCATCCGTTCCACGGCCAGGGACGGGGGGGACTTAGTGGTACAGGAACGGTTATCAGGCGTGAAAACACCGGCCTGCCGCCCCGAAATCGACCGGAGCGCTGGGTGCGGCCGGCCGGGAGTGCCGTCGGTCGGGAGCGTCAGGCGCGCTCGAACCGGACGGCGAACCCGCCGTTGGGCGCCACGACGACGTCGAGCGCCTCGTCACCGGTCACCGTCCACGTCTCGGTTTCGAGGCCGTCGGCGCCGTCGTCGCGGACGACGTGGGCCGACCACTCGCCGTCGGGGAGGAACGAGCAGTCGGCGGTGACGATCCGCTGTGGGCCGGCGGTGATCGAGCCGAGGAACCACTCGCCGGCGTCGTGGTCGTCGCGGGCGCGGCGGGCGACGGTCGCCTCGGTGCCGGGGTGGCCGGTGACGAAGCGCGTCTCTTCCCAGGCGGCGGGGACGGTCTCGAGGAACGACTCGGCGGCCGGGCGGGCGGCGTACTCGTCGACGCTGTCGGCCCAGTGCTGGAGCGCGGACTCGAAGACGACCGACAGCGCGAGTTCGTGGCCCGCGGCGGTGTGCCGGGAGTCCGCCGAGAAGGTCACCGGCGTGTAGTCCATCGGGCCGACGACGTTGCGGGTGTAGGGCAGCGTGCAGTTGTGCTCGGCCGAGAGCGTGCTCCACTTGTAGTACTCGGCGCCCATGACGCCCTCGTAGGTCATCACGTGGGGGTACCGGCGCTGGATCCCCGAGGGGACGACCGACCCGTGGAAGTTCACCATGAGGTTCTGCGCGGCGGCGTCCTCGGCGAGGCGGTCGTAGAAGGCCATCCGGCCCTGGTCGTCGCTGTCCATGAAGTCGACCTTGACCCCGGCGGCGCCCCAGTCGCTCCAGGCCGGCAGGCGGGCCGCGCGCTTGGACTCGGTGTCGAGGTCGCGCCAGTGCGACCACAGGAAGACCCCGACTCCGCGCTCGTCGGCGTAGTCGATCAGGTCGGGGACCTCGTCGGCGCGGCGCTGCCACCCGGCGTCGACGAGGGCGTACTCCCAGCCCCGCTCGGCCGCGTAGTCGACGTACTCGCGCTGGCGGTCGAAGTCGTCGGGGCTGTCGGACTCGGACCACCACGACCACGCGACCCGGCCGGGTTCGACCCAGTCGCCGTCGAAGGGTGCCTCGCCCGCCCCGGGTTCGCCGTCGTCGCTGACGGCGTCGGGGTCGACCAGGTCGGTCGCGAGCGTCGACTCGACGACCGTCGCGAGGTCGCCAGCGACGGCGATCCGCCAGGGGGTCTCCACCGGGAACCGGCCGTTCATCTGCGTCTCGGGCAACTCGTAGGTGACCGCGCTCTCGCCGGCGCGGAGCCTGGCGGCCGCGTAGTCGCCGTCGGCGCCCGCCTCGCCAAGCAGGAGCCACTCGCCGTCGACCTCGAACAGCCCCGGCGGGCAGTACTCCCCGTCCGTCTCGACGACGGGCTGCTGGCGCGCGCTGGCCTCGTGGGCCTTGTCGAAGGGGATCAGGTACGAGACGGCGTCGCGGGGCAGTTCGAGCGTGGTCTCGTCGCCGGTGTACCGGGCGCGGGCCGCCCCCGTGACGCGGTACCGGAAGGCGACGCCGTCGCCGGCGACCCGGAGGTCGACGTGCACGTCGCCCCCGGCGTCGGGGTGGGTGAACGTCGCCGTCGTCGCGACGGCCTCGTGGTGCCGTTCCCGGGCCTTCCCGCGGGCCATCTCGTAGGACTCCTCGACGCGCTCGGGGTCGCCGGCGGCCGCGTCGCCGCCGGCCCGCCAGTCGACGCCGTGGAGTTCGCGAAAGAGCTTCGCGACCGCGAGTTCCGACGGCCGGACCAGCGTCGTTCCGTCGCGCTCGACGGCGAGCGTCGCGTCGCCGGGGGACAGTTCGGCGGCGATGCGGTCGTTCGGACCTGTCAGTTCCATGGCCGGCGTGACGACCGCCGGCACAAAAAGTGAGGGCGTTCCGGCCGGTCGTTCCGGGAAGGCGGCGGTAGTCGCCCGTCCCCGCCGCTACCTCTCTTCGGGACGCCCGGCGCCCTCCGGACAGTGGACGCGCGCTCGTTCACGCGCTGGCGGAGGCGTCGTCAGCGTCTTCCTCGACGAGCGGGTAGTCGATCTCCATATCGATCCGGTCGAACGGAACGACCGGACGCATCGCACCGTCCGGGCCGCCCTCCTCGAGGTCGAGGATACCGAGCACTTCCAGGTGTTTCAGGTCCGAGTGGACGTCCGAGACGTCGCGGTCGACGACCCGCGCGGTCTCCCGGATGCTCTCGGGTTCCTCGGTGACGATCGTCCGGAGGAGGTCCAACCGGAGCGGCGTCAGGCTATCGATCAGGTCGCCGTAACTACCGAACTGGAGGACGATCCGCTCGTCGCCCCGGTCGACCTCGCCGCTTTCGGCGTCGCGGACGAACTGAACTGCCTCTTCCCGGACGGATTCGCGGTCGCCGACGGTGACGTAGAGCGTCGTCATGTGTGGTGCGTTCGTCTGATGCGTGTCGCGCTGTGGTTCTGTGTCAGTACGGCCGGGGCGGGTCACCCCCGACGGCGTCCCAGTACTCGTCCGCGCTCGCCCAGAACTCCACGACGAGCGCTTCCATTCCGGGGAACTCGACGTCGGTCGTTCCCGCGGCGGTGTGGCGTTCGTGTCCCTTCGTGTCCTCGTGGGCGTTGTCGTAACGGACGGGCGTCAGGTCTTCGAGCGTGCCGAGGTGGAGCGTGTATTTCCATCCCGACGGGTAGGCGTCGACGTCGCCCGTTCGCCGGAGAGCGACGTTCTCGACGAGCCCGGCTTCGACGTGCGTGTACCGGTAGGCGGCGCCCTCCGACATCCTCGCAGGTGTTGGGTCGCTCTCCAACGGCATAAGCGTTGGGTAGAGGCCCAACACTGGTGATCCGCAGAGACGGTCCGAGAGGGACGGAGTCGAGAACCGCCGCTCGGCGCGACGGCGGCGGCCCGCCGGCGGGCTACTCGGCCAGGTGCTCCAGCACGGCGTCGGTGTCGGCGGGCACGGGTTCGGGTTCGCGGCCGGCTTCGACGGCGGCGTCGGGGTCTTTGAGCAGGTGGCCGGTCGTCAGGCAGACGACGTCTTCGTCGTCGTCGACGACGCCCCGGTCGCGGAGTTTCCGGAGTCCCGCGAGCGACGCGGCGGAGGCGGGTTCGACGCCGACGCCCTCCCCGGCCAGGTCGCGCTGGGCCGCGGTGATCGCCTCGTCGGAGACGGCGACGGCGGTGCCGCCGGTCTCGCGGATCCCGGGCAGCGCCTTCGGCGCGTTGACGGGGTTGCCGATGCGGATGGCCGTCGCCTTCGTCTCGACGTCGTCCCAGCGGCGGACCTCGTCGTTGCCCTCTTCGACGGCCTCGACCATGGGGGCGGACCCTTCGGCCTGGACCCCGGTGAGTCTGGGCACCTGGTCGGCGTCGATGGCGCCCGCCTTCCGGAGTTCGCGGAAGCACTTGTAGAGGGCGGCGGTGTTGCCGGCGTTGCCGACCGGCAGGACGATCCGGTCGGGGTAGCGCCCCTCGTCGGCGAAAAAGCGCTCCATGATCTCGAGACCGATGGTCTTCTGGCCCTCCAGGCGGAACGGGTTCAGGGAGTTCAGCAGGTACGCCTCGCCCCGGTCGGCCAGGTCCTGGACGATGTCGAGACAGCGGTCGAAGTTGCCGTCGACTTCGAGGATGCGCGCGCCGTGGAGGCTGGCCTGGGCGACCTTGCCGGCGGCGACCTTGCCCGCGGGCAGGAGGACGAGCGTCTCCAGGCCGGCGCGGGCGCCGTACGCCGAGAGGGCCGCCGACGTGTTCCCGGTCGAGGCGCAGGCCAGGCGGTCGACGCCGATCGCCTGTGCGACCCGGACGCCGACGGTCATCCCGCGGTCCTTGAAGCTCCCGGTCGGGTTCATCCCCTCGTGTTTGATCCGGAGGCGGCCGACGCCGACCTCGTCTTCCAGGCGCGGGACGTAGTGGAGCGGGGTGCCGCCCTCGGGGAGGGAGGTGCTCCCGGTCTCGTCGCCACCCGAACCGGGTCGGGCCTCGCTCGCGTCGAACGGGAGCGCGGCGCTGTACCGCCAGACGCCGTAGGGCCCGGACTCGGGCGACCCGCCGCCGCCGAAGTCCTCCCAGGTCGGCAGGTCCGCGTACCGCACTTCCAGCAGCCCCCCGCAGTCGTCGCAGGTGTAGCGGATCCCCGCGAAGGGGGGGAACGTCGCCCCGCACTCGATGCAGGTGAGCCAGACGCCGTCCGTCTCGGCGTCCGGCACCGACTCGTCCAGGTCGAGGTGTGCGCTCATTGGTGGCCCTGAACGCGCCGCCCCAATAAGTCGGCCGATCGGTCGCGTGGCGAGCGGGCGGAAGCGGACGGGACGGGTCCGGCGAACCACCGGCGGGGACAAGGCCTATGCGCCCCGGCGTGGATCCGCGGACCATGACCGAGGAGGTGAAACGCTGGTGGGAGGCGACGGCGGCGAGTTTCCAGTCCGCGATCGACCTGCCGGTCGGGATCAACTGGGCCGGCTTCGGGACGGCGGATCTCGACCTCCTGACGGACGTGGCCGGCGCTGACGTGGTCGAACTGGGCTGTGGCGGCGGGCAGTGCACGGTCGAACTCGCCCGCCGGGGGGCCGACGTCGTCGGGGTGGACCTCTCGGCCGCCCAGCTGGCCCACGCGCGGGACCTGGCGGCTGAACACGGCGTCGACGTGGACCTGCTGGAGGCGGACCTGACGGCGCTACCGCTGACCGACGGGCGCTTCGACGTGGCGTTTAACGCCTGGGTGTTCCAGTGGGTCGGGGACCTGGCGGCGGCGTTCGCGGAGGCCCACCGCGTGCTCCGGCCGGGCGGCCGGCTGGTGTTCGCGACGCCGCACGCGGTTTACGGGCTGGCCGACGCCGAGACCCACGAGGTGACAGAGAGCTACTTCGACACCGGTCGGCACGTGATCCGCGTCGACGACCGGGACCCCGACCAGGTGGTCTACCGCCACCGCGTGAGCGACGTGGTAAACGCCGTCGTCGACGCGGGGTTCCGGGTGGAGCGGCTGCTCGAACCCGGGAGCGACGACCCCGACGACTACGATCCCGGCCCCTGGGGCGAGATGACGCCCGAACTGATGGCCAAGCTGCCGACGACGCTCGTGGTCGACGCGTCCAGGGAGTGACGGCGGCTGTCCCGTCTGTGGACCGTCTGCGCGGTGGTACTGACCAGTTCAGTCACGGTTTGCCGCTCGCTCGCCGCGAATCGGTCGGCTACTCGTTCGCGTTTGCAAGTCGGTCGGAGACACGTTCGGTATTGCAAGTCGGTCGGAGACACGTTCG
>JBDGST010000058.1:0-7979 GCA_042217365.1 Haloarculaceae archaeon | reverse complement strand
TGTACCCGAAGACCATCGTCAGCGAGATGAGCACGATCCCGATGAGCCAGTTGAGCTCCCGGGGCTCCTTGTACGCGCCCGTGAAGTACACCCGCAGCATGTGCAGGAACACGGCCGCGACCATCACCTGGGCCGACCACCGGTGGAGCGACCGGAGGAAGAACCCGAAGTTCAGCTCGGTCATGATGAACGTGATGGAGTTGTACGCCAGCGCGGGCTCGCCGTTCGAGGCCCCGGCCCCGGGCGCGTAGTAGAAGCCGAGCAGCGCCCCGCTTATCGCCGCGACGACGTACGCGATCGTCGAGAACGACCCGAGCGCGTACAGCGGGTACCAGTACCAGAACTTGTTGTCGAGGTTGTACTGCTCGGTGTGGCTCTTTGGCATCTGGAGGTTGACCTTGTAGTACATGTTCTCCAGGATCTCCAGGTAGTCGACGATGCGAAAGCGCCTGTCGAGCCACACGAGCACCGTCAGGTAGATCTCCTCGGTCGCGGTCAGCTCCCGGCTCTCCATCCAGGCTCCGTGGTCGTGGTCGTCTTTCCGTTCGAGGCTCATGGTTACTCGGTGGGCCGCGGCCGCGCGATGAACTGTTTCTGGACGGGGCTGAAGGGGTCGTATATCGACTGGTGGCACTGGCAGTACACCGCGTTCTCGCCGCCGAACGCCGCGCTCCCCGCCTGGTCCTTGTAGCCCGGCACACAGCAGAAGTGCGTGCACTTGTTGAGCCAGGCGATGAAGTTCTGCTCGGTCGCGGCGTCCAGGAAGTCGCGGATCCTCCCCGGCAGCTGGCTGTAGTCGTGGAAGCCCTGCTCGCCGTTTATCATCTTCTCCACCTCGGTCGAGCGAAGCACCTGTACCGGGATCGTCTTGGCGCCCTCGGCCTCGGACCGCCAGCGGACGCTCGCGGGCTTCCCGAGGCCCGCCCGCCCGATGCCGTTGCCCCACGTCTCGTAGTTCTCGAACATGTCGACGGTGAGCTTCGCGCCGCCCTCGACTTCCTCCTGCTGCCAGGCGTAGGCGGGGCTGGACGCGCTCCGGAGGAAGTTGTCCGCGTCGACGCCCGGCTGGGCGCCGCGGTACTGCTCGACGCCGCAGTACTGGAACCACTGCGAGGAGTACGTGACCGGGCCGACGTCCGTCTCGGCGACCGTGACCGTCCGGCCGCCGACCGTCTCGGTCGACGCCTCGGGGAAGATCCCGATCAGTTCGCCCGCGTCGTTGACCTTGAGAGGGATGATCGGCATCCCGCGGGGGGCTGGTCCGTCGATGTTCTTGATGGCGATGTACTGCGTCGGGCCGCCGCCGCCGCCGGACGGGGACGTGGTCAGGTTGACGGTGACCGCGCCCGCGGTGCCGGCGCTCGACAGCGCCGCGCTCCCGACGACGCCTTTCACGAAGCGCCGTCGGCCTGTCTCGCCGGGGTACTTGTCTTCGTCGAGTGGCATCGTTATCGTTTGTAGTAGGGGTAAACCGCGCGTTTCACGCTCTCCCAGGGGCTCTCCTCGGCGAAGGGGGTCCCGTCGACGTCTTCCTCCCGGACGTACAGGTCCTCCCACTTGCGGCGTCGCTTCTTGACGATCATCACGTCGGGGAGGAACTCCTTGCGGTACAGCAGCAGGATGAACGCGAGGTCGATGAAGATCACCGCCAGGATGCCGCCCAGGTACATGTTCCCGAGCGGGCTGTACCCCCAGCCGTTCACCAGCCCGTAGGTGAACAGGCCGACGAACACGACCTCGACTATCGTCAGCAGGACGATAGCGACCGCCGCGGCCGTGCTCTCGCGGGCCGGTTCATACCGGTGGATGTCCCCGTACGTGCTCCCGGACGACGACATCAGCTGTGCCCTCCCGTCGTGAGTGCGCGCGTCATCAGTTGTTCCCTCCGCTGGTGTGTGGCGATTCGCCGTACTTCAGCAGGAAGAACGTGAACACGAGCGTGACGACGATCGCCGTGACCGTCGCCAGCCCGACGAAGTGCGACTGGAACGGCACGCCCATTTGCTCCGGGTCGACCGGCGTCGATCCGCCGCCGCCGGTGGATTCGGTGGGGACGGCGCCGCCGACGGCGATGGCGCCTTTCATGCCGAGGCCCTCGTGGGGCTGGCAGTAGTAGGTGTACATGCCGGGGGTGTCGAAGGTGTGGGAGTAGGTGTGGCCGGCGTCGTAGAGGGCGGATGGGGCGCCCTCGACGCCGGACCAGCCGGCGCCGTCGGGCTGGGTGTTCGGGACGACGTTGTGGCCGTTGGAGACCCACTCGAACGTGACGGTGGTCCCGGGGTCGATCCAGAGTTTGGTGGGGGCGAACGCGAGCGCCTGGGGGTCGGCGCCGACCTCCACGGTCACTTCGGACTGGCCGCGGGCGTCGACGTAGTTGCCTTTCTTGGCGCCGCTGACGTAGTCGGGGAACGTGGGCTTGGAGTTGCCGCCGCCACCGCCGCCGCCGCCCTCCGCAGCGGCAGCCGTTCCCGCGGCCGCCGTGGCGGCGGTGCCACCCGTGACGCCGCCGGCGGTGCGAAGAAAGTCCCGTCTGTTCATAGACATCGGGATTTCCGGACCGAGTTTGTATAAACCCACCGAATGCCCGGGTGCGAAGGTCATAAAGGACGGCCGGGATCCGCGTCCGCCCGAGCGGTATTCCGGGGGCGGCGACCGTCGTCGGACCTGTCGACGTCAGTCGCGCCGGTCGTCTTCGCTGTCCGAACCGTCGTCACCGGTCGCCTTTCGGTCCGAACCGTCGTCACCGGTCGCCTTTCGGTCCCCGCCGGCGTCGTCCGGGTTACGTTCGGGTCGCCCCCCGTTCGGGTCGCGTTCCGTCAGGACGGCGGCCGGGAGTTCCTCGCGCACGGCCTCGGGGAGTTCGTCGGGGTCGGCGTCGACCGCCCGGAGGCGGTTGCGGTACTCCTCGGCGCGGAACTTGTCGGAGAGGCGGGCGTTGGCGACGACCGCGAACAGCAGTATCCCGACGACGAGGAACGCGAACCCGGCGACGAGCATCCCGACGACGTTCAGCGAGCGGACGCTCGCGTCCCCCGGCGGCGAGAGGAGGCCAGCGCTCACGAACAGCCAGGCCGCGACCAGCACGACCCCCGCGAGCACCTGGAACCCGGCGACGACCTGGAGTACCCGGTTGCCGAGTTCGCCCGTCCCCTCGGGGACCGCCTGGGGGGCGGGCAGGGCCTCGTCGGGCGGGTCCTCGGGCACGTCGTAGTCCTCCATCGAACACAGCGCGACGGTCGGTTCGACGTCCCGGAGAACCGTTCCCCGTCCTTCGACGGTCCCGTCTGGGTGGACCGTCGCGTAGCCGGCGTCGGAGTAGGCGACGATCCGGTCCTCGAACCGCTCGACCCTGGCGAACACGTCGCGGTCGGCCACCCGCCGCTTCAGGTCGGACTCGACCCGGTCGAGCAGTTCCTCGCCGGTGATCCACGTCTCCGGGTCGAAGGCGGCCTCCCACTCGTCGGCGGACATCTCGGCCATGTCGGCCGGACCGAAGTCGTCGAAGTCGTACTTCTCCTCGACCTCTCGACGGAGCGCCTCGACGTCGGTCGACTCGGGGCCCTCGTCCCCGCTCTCCGCGTCGGGCGTGCCACTCATCTCCCCGGCCCTACGGAGTCCGAACCCGTTAGGGTGACGATCCGACCGCTCGGTCCCGGGTTCGGCCGCGCTTTCCAGTTCCGTGGCCGTTTCGCCGTTCGGCTCGTCGCCGCGGGGACCGTCCGGTTCACCGGTGAGACGACCGATTCCAAAATCCTGATACCGCCCCCGGTCGACGGCTCGAACGAGTCACCCGGCCCCGGGGATCGGTCCCCGGCGGCCCGAACCGCTCTCCAGCCCTCCACACATGAGACGCACCGAGACGCTGGCCGCCGTCACGGTCCTCGCGCTCGCCTGTCTCGCGGGCTGTCCGACCAGCCTCGACGGACAGGGGACCGCGACGCCGGCCCCGACCCAGGAGGTATCGCCGACCGACCACCCGCAGGTGACGCAGACGCCGGACGGGACCGTCTCTCCGACGCCGGTCCCGCCGCCGACGCCGTCTCCGACGCCGACTGGGGCGGCCGCGCCGACGGCGACGTCTTCACCGACGCCCACGGCCACCGCGACGCCGACGCCCACGGCCACCGCGACGCCGACGCCCACGGCCACCGCGACGCCGACCCCGACGCCTGCGTCCTCGGAACCGGCCGACGTCGTCCTCCGGGGCGGGAACCTCTCGGTCGACGAGGACCGGATCTACGAGCGGGTCGAGGACCCCGGGACCCTCTCGCGCCTGTACAGTTCCGGGACGCCGACCCCGCGGACGACCGAACAGCTGATCCACGGGCTCGCGCCCGCCGAGGAGCCGGAACTGAACCTCTCCGTCTCGGTCGCCGGGGGCCGCAACTGGACGACGCCGCCCCGCGCCCGCGACACGAAAGGCGAGACGGTCGTCCGGACGATGCTCCGGGTGGAGCTGAACCGCTCGCTGGCCGCGCCGGCCGCCGCCGGGTGGGGGAGCGACAGACTGGTCCGGCTCACCCACGCCGACGACGGGAGTCGCGACGGGTTCGCGTGGGCGCTCCGCTGGGACACCCCCGCGGACGCCGACGAGTTCGCGGCCGCCTTCGACCGCTGGACGGCCGAGCGGCCGGCCGACGCGCCCGCCTACCGCCTGACCCGCCTGACCGACGAGACGGTCGTCGTGTTCGCCGGCGACCCCGGGTTCGTCGGGAACGCGAGCGCCACCGGGACGACGGGCAACGTGACCGTCGTCCCCGGGCCGTGACCGTGTCGCCGACCGGCGCGCCGTCCGCCGGGAGTCGGCACCCTTTAGCGCCGACGGCAGTAAGCGCCGGGTATGGTCGCGTCGGAGGCGACGATCGCGACGGTCGCCCTCGCGTCGGTGACGCTCAGCCTCCCGTGTTTCCTCTACGGCGCGTGGTACGTCATCGAGACCGAGCCCGTGACCTGGGACGTGCTCGTCCACCACCTGAGGTTCGTCACGACGGGCCTCGTGCTGACGACGGTGCCGGCGGTGACGTGGATGCTGCCCAGGCTCCCCCAGCAACTGGGCGGGTTCGCGATGGTCCACGCCTTCCTCGGCGTGCAGGCCTACGCCCTCCTGGCGTTCGGCCTGACCGGAGTCGTCCGCATCTTCCGCGCCAAGCACGAGCACGACCTCTACCACGAGGACGCCGGCGACGTCCGCCTCGAAGAGATCGGGTCCGAGCGGATGAGCCACTGGCGCAGCCGCCTCCGGATCGGCGTGTTCGGCTATCTCATATTCTGGCTTCTCACCTACCTCGCCGGCGTCACGCGCTACGTCTTCCGGTACGTTCTCTGATCCGCTGGAGTGGTGGCCCGGGAACTGTGCGCCCGGCGGACCGGCGGCCGGCGGCCCGGGAGCCGCAGGCCCGACGGAGGGGCGGTCGGCGACCTCCCGGCACGGGTCGGTTTTTTCAGGGGAGCGCGCCTGGGTGTGTCACATGACACAGGACCCCGACGTGGTCGTACTCCGTCAGAACATCCACGGGATCCCCCCCGAACGGTACGTGACCGCGCTCCGCGAGCGCCTGCCCGACCGCGAGGTCGCCTACGCCGCGACGCCGGCCGAGGAGCGCGACCTCCTGCCCGCCGCCGACGTGGTCGCCGGGTTCTCGCTCGACGAGGCGGCCCTCGAACTGGCCGGGGACCTCGACCTGTTCGCCTGCTCGTTCGCGGGCGTCGACCACCTCGACCTCGACGCGTTCCGCGAGCGCGGCGTGGCCGTGACGAACGCCTCGGGGGTTCACGGCCCCAACATCGCGGAGTACGTCCTCGGCGCGATACTCGCGTTCACCCGGGACTTCCTGGAGTCGCGGCGCCGCCAGCGCCGCCGGGAGTGGCGCTCGCACCCGACGCACGAACTCGCCGGGAGCACCGTGGCGGTCGTCGGGATGGGCGCCATCGGGCAGTCGATCGTCGAGCGCCTCGACGGGTTCGACGTCCGGACCGTCGGCGTCCGGTACACCCCGGAGAAGGGCGGCCCGACGGACGAGGTCTACGGGTACGGCGACGTCGCCGAGGCGGTCGACGACGCCGCGTACGTCGCGCTCGCGTGCCCGCTGACCGACGCGACCGAGCACCTGATAGACGCCGAGGTGTTCGAGACGATGCCGCCGGAGTCGGTCCTCGTGAACGTCGCCCGGGGCGGGGTCGTCGACACCGACGCGCTCGTCTACGCGCTCCGGTGGAACTCGATCCGCGGCGCGGCGCTGGACGTGACCGACCCGGAGCCCCTCCCCGAGGACCACGACCTCTGGACGTTCGAGAACGTGCTCATCACGCCCCACAACGCCGGCCACACCCCGAAGTACTTCGAGCGACTGGCCGACATCGTCGCCGACGCCGTCCACACCGCCGAGGATACTGGTGAGTGGACGGGCCTGCCGAACCAGGTGGTCTGACCGCCGTTCGGCCGCTCACGCGCCGTCAGGCGGTCCGGTCGGAGTCGCACCGTCGCTTCGACTGCCGACAGAAGTCAGGCCGTCCCCTCGACCGACTCGCGGTACCCGGCGCGGGCTTCCGAGACCAGGTAGCCGAGCATCGTGAGGACGCCCAGCGCCGCGAGCAGTTCGTCCGTCGTGACCGGGCCCAGCGAAACGGGGTCGGTCAGTATCCCGACCGTGCCCAGCGCCAGGAGGACGGCGACGGCGCCGACGAACCGCCAGCGCGCGTCGACCGGCACGAGGCCGTCCCTGCCGAGTACCGCCAGCAGGAAGTGCGCTCCGGCCAGCACGAGCCCGTTCAGGACGAGGAAGGTCGCGGCTTGCGGGACCGCTCCGGTCGACCCGGCGAAGACTGCGTCGAGGACGAACAGGGAAGCGACCGCCACCGTGAGGACGGCGACGTGGACCGCGGTGTCAGTGGAGACCATGGCAAAGAATCGTGGCCTCGCGCGAAAAAGCCGGCGGTGGGTGTCGTCACCGCCGGTCCGGTCGTCACTCGGGAGCCGTCGCCGGTGGTCCGGAGGTCCGCCGGGGGTCGCTCTCATACGGATCGCTGTAACGATTTACCGGGACGACCGAACGAGGTCGTGCGGTCGATCCGGTACTGACTTACAGCGATCCGTATCACGCGAGCAGGCACTCGTCGGCGTCGGTCGCCACGCAGTGGTCGTGGCAGGGCTGCTCGACGAGTTCGCTGAGGTGATCGAGGTCGGAGTCGGGGACGACGAGGCCGATACGGTAGGCCTCCTCGTCGCTCAGCGAGACGTCGGCGGTCGCCTCGAAGAACTCCTTGACGACACAGCGCCGCCAGAGGATCTCGCGGGCGACCCGCTCGCCGCAGTCGGTCAGTTCCGCGCCGACGTACAGTTCGTGGCTGACCAGCCCCCGCTCGCTGAACGCCTTGCTCATCTCGGTCACGGTCGGGCCGCTCACGTCCAGCAGGTCGGCGAGGTCGCCGTTGCCGACCGGCGCGCCGTCGCGTAACGTCAGGTACAACAGCCCACAGAGGTACCGGCCCTCCCCGGGGCTGACCGGGCTCTCGATGTCGATGGGATCGGGCATGCTCTCCGTGCGTGAATGTCACACGTTCCCGACGAAATCGGTTTCGGTCGACGCGTCGTCTGCCGGGTCCGCGCGACCCGTGGTTCCCGGCGGGGTCGGCCGTTCGGACTGCTACAGGTAGCCGGCGTCGAGCAGGAGTTCGCCGTTGAGGACGCTCGCGCCCGCGGCCCCCCGGAGGGTGTTGTGCGCGAGGCAGTTGAACTGCAGTCCGTGGGACGTCTCCTGGATCCCGCCGGCGGAGACGGTCATGCCCTCGCCCAGGTTCCGGTCGAGGCGGGGCTGCGGTCGGTCGGGCTCCTCGAACACCTCGATGAGCTGGTCGGGCGAACTCGGCAGGTCCAGCGAGGGGTACTCGGACATCGCGTCGCCGGCCGCCGACGGAGAGATGTCATCGGCCGTGTCGGCCCAGACGTTCTCCAGGTGGCCGTCGATGGTCGGGATCCGGTT
>JBDGST010000133.1:0-8086 GCA_042217365.1 Haloarculaceae archaeon | reverse complement strand
GGCTGCTGTCAGCACGACGGCTGCTGTCAGCACGACGGCTGCTGTCAGCACGACGCCTGCTGTCAGCACGACGGCTGGTCGCCGCCGCGCCCACCAGGCGCGCGACGCCCGCCGTCGGCGTACCCACGACAACGGCCGACGACGGACCCGGAGTTTGTGAGGGTTTAACACCCGCGGGGCCGTTCACGGGTGCATGACGGACACGACCCCGGTCGTCGTGCAGGCGCGCCGAACGGCCCAGGGAAAGGAGGACGGCGTCTTCGCGGACGTGCGGAGCGAGGACCTCTCGATACCGCTGATAGACGCGATGCTCGACGCGACCGGTCTCGCGGGCGACCAGGTGGACGACCTGCTGTGGGGCTGCGCTCAGCAGCGCGACGAGCAGGGCAACAACGTCGCCCGCGTGGTCGCACTCCTCTCGGAGCTGGGCGAGTCGGTGCCGGCGTCGACGATCAACCGCTGGTGTGCCTCCTCCGCGGAGGCGGTGATGCGGGGCGCCGACGCCATCCGGGCGGGCCAGCGCGACTGTGTCATCGCGGGCGGGATGGAGTCGATGACCAGGGTGGCGATGGGCGAGAACACCCACAACGTCCACCCTCGCCTGGCCGAGCGCTACAACATGGGCGAGCTCCAGATGGGGATGACCGCCGAGAAAGTCGCCGAGGAGTTCGGCGTCTCGCGCGATGCTCAGGACGAGTACGCCCTCCGGAGCCACGAGCGGGCGGCCGAGGCGACCGACTCGGGCCGCTTCGACGACGAGATCGTCCCCGTCGAGACCGACGACGGTCGGGTCGAGGAGGACGAGGGCATCCGCCGGGACACCACCCTGGAGAAGCTGGCTGGCCTGCCGCCGGTGTTCAAAGGCGACGGGACGGTCACGCCGGGCAACGCCTCGCAGGTCTCGGACGGCGCGGCCGGGACGATGCTCGCGACCCGGGCGTTCGCAGAGGATCACGGCCTCGACGTCCTCGCCGAGGTCGGCGACCACCACGTCGCGGGCGTCGACCCGACGGTCATGGGTATCGGGCCGGTCCCGGCGGTCAGGGGCCTCGCCGAGCGCACCGGGCGCGACCCCGGCGACTACGACCTCGTCGAACTCAACGAGGCGTTCGCGAGCCAGACGGTATACTGCCGGCGCGAGCTGGGTTTCGACGACGAGGCGTTCAACGTCAACGGCGGGGCCATCGCCATCGGCCACCCGCTCGGCGCGACCGGCGCGCGCCTCCCGGTGACGCTCGTCCACGAGATGAATCGAAGGGGTGCCGACCTGGGGCTGGCGACGGAGTGCGTCGGGTTCGGGCAGGGTGCCGCCGTCGAGTTCCGCCTGCCCTGATACGGACCGCGAGTGAGCGGTCCCACCGCGAGCGACCGGCGGGAGCGAGCGTGCCGTTCGGCTGCCGAGGGCCGGTCGGGGCGCACGCCTCATTCGCACCGAGGGTCCGGCCGCTATTGACCCGTACGTACCCGTACTGTCCGGTCATAGCAGCGCTTTCTTCGCCGCCCGGTCTGCGTGTCACCGATGGCAACGGACACCGACGAATACGCGGCGGACGTGACCGATGAGACGGCGGCGTACCTCGACGAGGTTCGCGAGTGCATCGCGCTGTTGCCGGCCGCAGTCGACAGCCACGGGTGCGAGGAGTTCGCCGGGGTCCGGGACCGCCTCTGTGCCCGCGAGTCGGCCGCGGACGACCGCCTCCGGCGGATCCGCTCGCTGATCGGCGACCTGGCCCCGCCCAACTACACGGACGTCTACCTCCGGTCGGGCGAGGTCATGCGGCTCTACGGCCTGATCGACGAGGTCCCCAACCGTGCCGAGCGGTTCGTGCGCGACCTCGACGCGGTCGGCCCGTCTCTCACGCCGGCGACCGGGGAGGAGTTCGCCGGGATGGCGTCGCTGACCGTCGACGCCACGCTCCTGCTGACCGACCTGACGGAGCAGTACGTCGGGGACCTGGTCGAGTCCGGCGAGGGGAGCGCCCTCACGGCCGACGTCGACCGGCTCGGGTCGATCGAGAGCGACTGCGACAGCCGCAAGCGGGCCGTCGTGGAGCGCGCGTTCGGCGACCGCCCGACCGCCGAGGCGCTGGTCCGCCGGGACCTCGCGCGGGGGCTCGACGGCGTCGCCGACGCCGCCGAAGACGCCGGCGAACACCTCCTGTACATGCAGGCGACCGCGCTGTGACCCCCGGCCCCGGCCGCGCTCACCGGGCGGGGACGCCTCGAACCACGTCCCGGGCCTCGCCGGTCACAGCCGGTCTTCCAGGACGGCGCCGAACCCGGCGGCGCCGACGGCGAACGCGACGAGGCCGCCGACACCCGTGAGAACGAGCGCGCCGTTCATCGCCGCCGCGACGACCAGCGGCTTCACCCAGTCGTCGCCCCGGTCGACGATCCGGTCGGCGATGGCGAGAAAGGCGATCGCGGCGCCGACGGCCCAGACGACGTAGGCTACCACCAGCAGCGGGATGACGACGATGATCCCGACGATCGTGAACACGAGCAGGACGCTGACGAGTATCAGCGCGATCAGTATCAGAAGCCCGTTGACGAACGATCCCACGGGGTCGTCAGGAACGACCCGACTGCGCTGCCTGCCACGTTCGCCAGCGGGTTTATCTCGACGTTGACGTCGGCCTGGAGAAGAAGCGCCCTGACTGCCCAACTCGGTAGCATGTCGTGATCAGTCACAGCCGAGTGACAAGTATTCACCGGCTGGTCGGGCCGAGTGACAAGCGTCCACCGGTGCTGGGCGGTCACCGCGTCTGGGGCGTCCGCCGGTTCTCATACGGATCGCTGTAAGTCATTACCGGATCGACCGCACGCAGTCGTGCGGTCGTCCCGGTGAATCGTTACAGCGATCCGTATCAGCCCTCCGCGCAGAGGTCGACGAAGTTCCGGAGGATCCGGAGGCCGGTCTCGCCGGACTTCTCGGGGTGGAACTGGGTGCCAAAGACGTTGCCGGGCCCGTCGGCGACGACGGACGCGAAGTCGGCCCCGTAGTCGGTCGTGGCGACGACGGCCGCGTCGTCGTCCGGTTCGGCGTAGTACGAGTGGACGAAGTAGGCGTACTCGCCGTCGACGCCCGCGACGAGCGGGTGGTCGCGCCGGACGTCGAGTTCGTTCCAGCCCATGTGGGGCACCGTCAGGTCCCCCCGGAAGCGGACGTTCCTCCCGGGGACGAGGTCAAGCCCCTCGGCGTCGCCCTGGCCGGCGTGGTCGGCTTCCTCGCTCGTCGTCAGGAGCATCTGCATCCCGAGACAGATCCCGAACAGGGGCGTCCCCTCGTCGGCCGCGTCGACGAGGGCGTCGCGGAACGGGCCGGCGTTGTCCATCCCCTCGGAGAAGGCGCCGACGCCCGGCAGCACGACGCCGTCGGCGCGGTCGATGGCCCCCGGGTCGTCGACGATGGCGACGCCGGCGCCCGCGCGTTCGAGCCCCCGCGTGACGCTCCGGAGGTTCCCCAGGCCGTAGTCGACCACGACGACCTCCGCCGCGGTCTCTCGCGCGTTCATACCCGTCGTTGGGAGAGCCCTGACAAGTCCCTTTCCGTCCGGGCGAAGCCTGCGGTCGCGCCCGCGACGCCCCTTCCCGTCCGGAGGCAGCCTGCGGTCCTGCCACTCGATCAGTTCCCGTCCGGGCCGAGCCCGCTTTTGCTCTCCCCACTAATATGTTTCGGCGGCTTTCACCGGGGTTCCACCCGCGACCCCGGTATAAGAACGCGGGGCGTCACGTGTCGCGTATGTCGGAGCGAACGAACGCGAACGGGATCACTCGACGGAAGTTGTTGCGGGGGAGCGGCGCGGCGCTGGCGGCCGGGGCGGCTACCTCGGCCGGCTGCGTCGGGACGCTGCCGCTGATGGGCCAGCGCGTCAGGTACGGCCGCGTCGAGACGCCGGCGCGGGGCGACCCCGACTACCGCCAGTGGATCCCGGCGCCGGGAGAGCTGACGGGCGTCGACGAGCCGGACGACCCGGGCATCGACCACCTCACCTACGTCGAACCGGGGAACACCGGCGTCGACGCCGTCGGGTACGAGTTCGACGTCACGCAGTCGGTCCAGCTGTCGTACCTCGACTACGTCGGGGTCGACTACGAGGACTTCGACTGGGTCGTCACGGTGAACGGCGGGGCGGTCCTGGCGGGGGACGTCGACGTCGACGCGGTCGCGGCGGCGGTCGAGGGCGTCTACGAGGCCGACGGGAGCCACGCCGGCTACGACCTGTACGCCCGGGCGGACGAACACCGGCGGGCGACGATAGCCGTCTCGGAGGATGCGGTCGTCTTCGCTGCGCGCCCGTCGGAAATCGACGACGACGCGGCCCCGTCGGACCCGCCGGCCCACCGCGAGAACGCGATGGCGTTCGTCGACGCCGACCGCGGCGAGGTCGACCGCCACCACGAGGTCGACCCGGACTTCGAGCGGGCCACCGAGGCCGTCGGGTCGGCCCCCAGCGTCTGGTTCGGCCCGGGGCTCCCGGTCCAGCAGGAGGACCCCTTCGACGCCGACCCGCTGTCGAGCGCCCTCTCGTACACCTTCGACGACGGCGCCGGCTACTTCGTGTACGACCTGGTGTTCCCGGAGGGGCGGGCGCCGTCGAAGTCGACGGTCCGGTCGCTGGTCGATAACGAGGAGCGCGCGCTCGCGTCGGCCGCGACGGAGGTCACGGTCGACGGACGCGTCGTCACCGTCGAGATCCGCCTCCCGGAGGCCAGGCTGGACCAGTTCGGGAGCGACGGCCGGTCCAAACCGCCCTACGTCACCTGGACCGCGACCCACGACGCCGAGGCGCGCACCGTCACGATCACCCACCGCGGCGGCGAGTCGTTCGACGCCGGGACGGTCACCGCCAGGTACGGAACCCGGGGAGAGAAAGCCGACGCGCAGTTCGCCGACAGCTACGACACGGCGGCGGGTTCATCGGCTTCGAGGTGACCGTCGTCGCCCAGCGGGCGCCGGCGTTCGTCGAGTTCCTCGGGAGCTTCTTCCCGCCGGACTTCACCGGCTTCACCATCTACACGAAGGACAACGACATCCACGGGATGCGGGCGCTCGCCGCGAGCTTCCGCGGCGGCGGCGTCCACATCGCCGATAGCCTGACGTCGCCCCGGCTCTCGCTGGTGAAAGCCAGCCTCGTGACCGTCCTGCTGGGCTTTCTGGGGACGGTTCTCGCGTTCCCGCTCGCGCTCGTGTTCGGCGTCCTCGGGAGCGAGCGGGTGACGCCGTTCCCCTTCAACTTCATCTTCCGCGGGACGATGAGCGCCATCCGCGCTATCCCTGCCATCGTCTGGATCTTCCTGTACATCCCGATCGGTCCGCCGGGCCAGGTGACCGCCGTGCTGGCCATCGCGACCGACAGCATCGGGAACCTCGGCCGCCTGTTCACCGACGAACTCGAAGAGATAGACGAGGGCCCCATCGAGGCCGTCCGGTCGACCGGGGCCTCCCGCTCCCAGACTATCGGGTTCGGCATGCTGACCCAGGTCTCGCGGTCGTACATCGCCTGGACGCTGTACATCCTGGAGATCAACACTCGCATCGCCATCTCGCTGGGCGTCGTCGGCGCCGGCGGCCTCGGGCTGATGATCCGCAACAACCAGGACCTGCTGAACTACGGGCAGACCGCGGCCGGCGTCGTCATGGTGTTCGTCGTCGTGCTGAGCATCGAACTCCTGTCGACGCGGATCCGGGCGCGCCTCCGCCCGAGCGAACACGAGACCCAGGGCTTCTTCGATCGCCTGCGCGACTTCTTCGACGCCCGGAAGTGGCTCGGACTGGGCGTCCGCCGGGACTGACTGGTCGGTCGTCTCCGGCGGTCACTGCCGCTGGGCCTGGGCGTCCGGCGGGACTGGCCGCCCTCCGGCGCGCCGGTCACTGCCCCTCGCTCTGCCCCGGCAGGTCCTCCTCGATCTCCCTGCTGGAGACGTAGGAGGCAAACCGGACGCCGACGAGGCTGACGACCACGCCCGCGACGATGAACAGCGTCAGCTTCGTCCCGGGCAGCAGCGTCGCGCCCTCGAAGCGGAGGGGGCCCAGCTCCATCTCGGGGATCGCGATGGGGTCGAAGACGTCGGCGAGTTCGAGCAGGAACGCGGAGAACCCCCGGACGACGAGCCCGACGGCCACGGCCCCGAACGGGAGGTTGAGGTAGGCGCTGCGGACGCCCTCCCGGCGGATGAGTTCGTCGAGCAGGCGGCCGGTGCTGGCCGCGAGCGCGGCGCCGGTCAGCCAGGGGACGCTGTCGAAGACAAAGCGCATGGCGAGGATGAGCTGGCTGTCGGCGTTCGTCGCGGAGACGCCGAGCGCGCCGGCGAAGACGCCGACCAGCGCGAGCCCCGCGGCCACGACGTAGGTGACCAGCGCGACCCGCCCGGAGTAAAGCGCCTCGCGGATCTGGCCGGGGAGCGTCTCGAGGTAGGCGTCGACGCCCAGCCCCTTGTACAGCAGGAAGAGGCCCACGACGGCGACGATGGCGCCGGTCGCCATCACGGGACTGGCGATCATCCACAGCACCGGGTAGACGATGAGCGCGATCCCCGTGGGGACGAGGACGGTCTTGCGGAGCTCCTCGTCGGCGAGGAACTGCTTGAGCAGGTAGTACGTCGACTCGATGTCGCGGGCCTGCCGGACGACCACCCGGTCGACGGCGTCGACCGCGAGGCGGGACTCGACGATTGGGACGAGCCGCTCGTCCTCGGCGCTGTCGACGACGACGATGGCCGAACTCGGGTCGTAGTCGTCGATGAGCGCCTCGACCTGCCGGGCGATGGCTCTGTCGGCACCGACGGCGTCGTCGGTTCCCGAGAGGACCGCCACGAGCGCTGACTCCCCCTCGTTCTCCAGGTCGCCCGCCACCCGGAGGCCCTCGAGCAGGCAGTTGACCTGGCTGTCCTCGGGGTCGGTGACCCCGACGTCGACGACCAGCGACTCGACTGCCTCGCGCCCGACGACCGGGGGATCCGCCCCCCGGACCAGGTCGCCCGCCCGGTCGATACACAGGACCAGCGTCGTCACGTTCGAGCGCACGCGGTCGCGAGGTAAAAATCCTCACTCGTTGATCTCGTCGAGGCGGTCGCTGACGACCAGCCGGCCCTTGGCGGTCAGGCGCGTGTTCGAGAGGTCGTCGGCGGTGACCAGCCCCTTCGACCGCAGCGACTCGACGAGTTCGCGGAGTTCGCCCTCGGCGCGGGCGAACACGTCCGTCAGGTCGACCCCGGCGCCGGCCGAGTACAGCGCGACGAGCACCTCCTTCTCCCGGTCGGGGATCGACAGCGACCGCGCCTCGCGTAGCCGCTCCCGGTAGTCCCGGCGGACGAACCGTTCGAACAGCGACAGCGTCCGCACCGAGTCCGAACCGACGACGGTCGTCACGGCCCGGTCCTCGTCGAACTGCTGGATCGCGAGCGCGGGCTGGCGGCCGTCGCCGACCCGCTGGCGGGTCCGCTCGACGTGGAGCACCTCGTCCAGCGCGATGGCGACCATCGTCGCGTCCGACCCGATCGGGGTGAACCGGACCCGGGCGCAGTCGAGGTACAGCATCCCGGGCGTAGCCGACTCGTCGGTGACGCGCCCGCCGACTTGCGCCGGGTGCGTGACGTCCATCCGGGAGACGTGCAGGGCGTTGCGGAACAGCGCCATCCGGAAGTCCCGCTTGCGCGCCCCCTCGAGTTCGACCGCCGCCACCTCGGTTCCGTCGGGGCCGCGCCAGGCGACCCCGACCGTCGACCCCATCGACGCGCCGTCGGGCTCGGCGTCGGGCACCACGTCGACCATCGCGTCGAGTTCGACGAGGGCGTACGCGGCGTCGCCGTCGAGTCGGTCCGCGTCGGCCGGCGTCACCAGCAGGAGTTCGTTCTGTCCGAGGACGACCCGGCCCTGGACCGGGTCGCCGCCGGCCACGCCGGGGACCGCGAACCGCGTCCCGACGCTCGCGACCAGCGGTTCCGTGACCGCCTCCTCGACCGTTGTCGGCCCGTCTCCGCCGGCTGTCGGCCCGCCGGCCGCGGCTCCCGCTGTCCCGTCGCCGGCCGCGCCTCCCGCCGACGGCCCGCCGGCCGCGGCTCCCGCTGTCCCGTCGCCGGCCGC
>JBDGST010000118.1:0-8110 GCA_042217365.1 Haloarculaceae archaeon | reverse complement strand
TCACTCCCCGTTTCCGTTCAGGACGAGGCGGAGCGTCTCGTGCGTGCCGACGACCATCGCCGGAACGACGACCATGAAGACGTGTTCCTCGACCGGCACGCCCAGCAGTTCGACGCCCGTCCGGAGCGGGATCTCGAAGACCCCGACCTCCAGGGTGTACCAGTCCCAGACGAGCGCGGGCGGGTAGAGGACCGCGACGGTCCGGGCGGCGACCCGGAAGGCGCCTGCGTACCACAGCAACGCGAGGGCGACCGTCCCCCAGAGTACCTCCGTGACGAGGTAGGTGTACTGGCCGAAGACCGTGATGTCCGGAAGCACGTCCCGCCGTACGGGCGTTCGCACCATAGTTGTCCGGGCCGGCGGGTCGTGGGCGGGCCCCTCCGGCTGACCCGGCGGAGTCCGGACAGCCCCCCTGTCGTCCGGCGAGTTCCGACCGGTTTCTTGTGCGGGCCCGTTCAACTCACGTCCATGACCGACCTCCGGATCGACGTGGACGGACGCGGACTCGACGCGACGTGGACCGACGAGAACCCCGAGACGCAGTCGGCGCTCGCGGACGCCCTCCCGCTCGCGGGCGACGCGACGCGCTGGGGGGACGAACTCTACTTCCGGACGGGCGTCGAGGCGCCCGCGGAGGACGCGCGGGAGGCGGTCCCAGAGGGCGCGGTGGCCTACTGGCCCGGGGGAAACGCGGTCTGTCTGTTCTGGGGTCCCACGCCGGCGAGCCGTGGCGACGAACCGCGGGCGGCTGCGCCCGTGAACGTCGTCGCGACGGTCGACGACGTCTCGGCGCTCTCGGACCTCGACGGTGCGGCGAGCGTCCGCGTCGAGCGGGCGTGACCCGTCAACCCGCCAAGGATTCCCCGGGGGTGTTCGAACCCCTCGACGTTTCGTGGTGTATGGGAACGTTCGACAAGTTTGAAGACGCCAGGCAACGAACGTCCGGGATGGGAGATCCAGATGGATATTGCTGACATTGCCACCAGCGACTTCGTCGAGGTCGACGTCGACCAGCGACTCGGGAAAGTCCGTTCGATGTTCGAGCGGGAGAACCCCAAGGGTCTGATCGTGACCGACGACGGCGAGTACGCTGGCGTCATCACGCAAAAGCAGCTGGTGCAGTCGCACATCGAGGACAACGCGAAGGCCGGCGCCATGATGCGGTCGGCGCCGAAGGTCGAGCGGACGGACGACGTCCGCGAGGTCGCCCGCGTGCTCGTCGAAGGTGGCACGAAAGTCGCCCCGGTCTTCGAGGCCGGCCGCCTGTGGGGGATCGTCACCGAGGACGCGATCCTCTCGGCCGTGCTCGAACACCTGGACGCCATCGTCGTCGACCAGATCTACACGGAGGACGTCGTGACCATCACCCAGGAGACCCCCGTCGGACAGGCTATCAATCTCCTGCGGGAGTACGACATCTCGCGACTCCCGGTGCTCGACGAGGACGAACTGCTCTCGGGGATGGTGACGCGCCACGACATCGTCGACATCGTCGTCCGTGACATGGACAAGGCGACCCGCGGCGAGCGGGCCGGCGACATCGACCGGATCCTCGACCTGCCCGCCTACGACGTCATGAACAGCCCGGTCGCGACGGTCACCGGCGACGAGTCCGTGCGCGACGCCGTCGAGCGCATGCTCGACAACGACTACGCCGGGCTCGTCGTCACGCCCGAGGACAGCGACCGCGTCGTCGAGGGCGTCGTCACCAAGACGGACGTGCTCAGGGCGCTGACGTTCACCGAGGAGGACCACATGGACGTCCAGATCACGAACATCAACCTGCTCGACACCATCTCCAGGGAGGACATCCGCCAGCGCATCGAGCAGGTCGCCGACAAGTACGGGGAGATGCAGGTCCAGCACGCCCACGTCCGCTTCCACGAGCACAAGGAGAAGCTCCGCGGCACGCCCCTGATCCAGTGCCAGATCCGCCTGCGGACCAACAAGGGCCAGGCCGCCGGCTCCGGCGAAGGCTACGGCGCCGACACCGCGTTCCGCGTCGCCCTCGACAAGCTCGAACGGAACGTCCTCGAACTCAAGGGCGTCTACGCGGACGAGGAGTACCGAGGCCAGCTCCTCCGGAAGCTCGGCCGGCTCTGACGTGACCGTTCTCGCGGGAGTCACCGCGGCTCCCGCGTCGGCTGACAGGCTTCGCGAAGCGGCTTCCCGGGCGACGAGCCCGGGCGCCGGGGCCGTCAGGACTGCCCGTCCCGCTCGAACAGGTCTTCGAGGAGCGTCCGCTGGGCCTTGCGGAGGTGGCTGTGCAGCGTCGGCGACGCGATGTCCATCGACTCGGCGACCTCTTCGGCGTTGGAGTCGCGGGGCCACTCGAAGTAGCCCGCCCGGTAGGCCGCCTCCAGCGCCTCCCGCTGGCGGTCCGTGAGGTCGTCGAGCCGGTCGGGAGCGATGCCGTCCGGCCCCTCGAAAGGCCGATCGCGCTCCCGCTTGGACCGAAGGTCCATCGAGGGGAAGGCCTCGGAGAATCGGTCGAGCAGCGTCCGGCCGTCGCTCGCCGACGGCACCAGCACGTCGTAGGTCGCTTCACCTTCCGCCACGGTACCGCGGACGAAGTGGGCGTCGCTCGCGACGACCGGCGCGAGGGAGATGCGCTCGTCGACGACGACGTCGAGGAAGTCGCCGGAGCTGTTCTCCCGGACGTGACGGACGTCGACGCCCGCGTCAGCGAGCGCTTCGCGGACGTCGCTCCGGGAGCCGTCGGTCACCTCGACGAACGCGTGGTGGCCCTCTTCGTCGGGGACGACCCCGATGACTTCGAGGCGGCTCTCTCCGTTTCCTGTCGCCGCGGCGAGCGGGTCGTCCCGCTGGTCGACGGCGACTGTCAGTTCGACGACGTCCTCGGCTCGAAAGAGCCGACGGGACTCGACGGCGCTGATCGCGTGACCGACCAGTTCGCCGAGTTCGCCGAGGACGGCCCGCTCGCGGTCGCTGACGTCGGATCGGTCGGTGAGCAGTCCGATCGCCCCGTAGACGGTTCGGCCGTGGGCGACCGGGACGACGGTCCACTCGCCCGCGTCGGCCTCTCCGCTCGCCGGGACAGGGAGTACCGGTCCGCCGTCGAACCCCTCGCCGTCACGCGGGCGAATGCGCTCGGCGTCGAGGTCGGGCGGTGCGACTCCGACGCCGCCGTCGGTCGGGTCACCGTCCCCCTCCGTGAGCGCGTCGCCGGCGACGTGCCAGCGGTCGGCCCCTCCGGACCAGGTCTGGAGGTCGGCGACGCAGACGCCCTCGTAGAGCGCGGCGTCGGCCAGCCGGTCACAGACCGCCCGCGTGATCTCCGTCTGGCTCGTCGCGGAGACGAGCGACTGGTTGACGCCCCGGATCACCGCGTTCAGCTCGTTGACCGTCGCCAGCTCCTCACGCTGGCTCGCCAGGCGGCGCTCGCGCTCCTTGCGGGCCGTCACGTCGTGGATGACGAGCGTGTGGCCGATCTCTCGACCGTGGCGGTCGGTTATCTCGGAGGTGCGGATCTCGTAGGTCCGGTCCCCCCGGTCGACCTCGGCGAGGGCGTCCTCGCTGTCGAAGTCGAGCCACTCGTCGTCGACGAACGACCTTGCGCGGCGGCCGAGCGTCTCCTCGGGTTCGCAGTCGAAGATGTCGCCCGCCGCGCGGTTCGCGTACACGACCCGGTTGTCCGTGTCGACGATGACGATGCCGGTGTCGAGCTGGCCGATGGCGGACTGCCGGCCGAGCTGGCGGGTCGCCGGGACCAGGTCGAACAGCCGTCGCCTGAACAGGGCGTACCCGAAACACAGCGCGGTGATCGAGAGCGCGACGGGCGTGACGTCGATGGTCACGTACTGTTCGAGGTAGGCGACGTCGACGACGTTGATGGCCAGCGGGAGGACGATGCCGGTACCCAGCAGCACCGACTGGTCGGCGTACAGGTAGTCCGAGACGAACACCAGGCGGATCAGGAGAGCGAACGATATCAGCAGGACGGAGTAGCTGTACAGCGAGTAGACCCAGAACCCGGGCGCGTACGTGAAGTCCATCAGCGCGAGGCCGTTCCTCACGACGACGGTGGCGTCGGTGAACATCAGGTGGTGCCAGCTGTTGGTCGCGAAGGCGACGATAGCCAGGGCCGGGGGAACCAGCAGGACCGCGACGTTCCGTCGGGTGACGTACCTGTCGTAACCGGTGTACGCCAGCGTGAAGAGCAACAGCCAGAGGTGGATAGTCGCCGTCCCGAGCCACTGCACGTTCTCCAGAACCAGGCGCCAGAACGCGTCGGTCGTCACCAGCGCGACCGCGTACCCCCCGATCCAGAACATCTCGGCCACCATCAGGACCGCGAAGGGCCTGGCGCCCGGTTCCTGTCGGTTCCGGACGGCGAAGACGGCGACCCCACCGAACGCTGCCGTCAGCGCGACGTGTACCGCGACGGGAAGTTGTACGGATTCCATGTCACCACTCGCGTTCCGGCGTACGGAGCGCCGCGGTCCCGGTTGGCGTATAGGTCGGTGCGGACGCATCAATTTAATATCACCGGCCGTGGTTGTGTGGTGCTCTAAAACAGTCGCGGCGATCTGTTACAGTCGCGACGATCTGTTACAGTCGCGACGATCTGTTACAGTCGCGGCGATCTGTTCACCGATCGTCCACAGTCGTTCGGACCCGAGTCGTCGACCGTGGCCGGCCGTCCATAGGGCCCGAAACCGCGGTCCCCGCGATGTCGGGGGCGCCGGGTCCAGCCAGTCGCGTCTCGGGCGGCCTCGGCGGGCCTCGCTACGGGTAGTGGCCTCCGGTCGGGTTCGAGTGATCCCACACGACCGAGTCTCTCCCGGCATCTTGGAATCGCGGCAGTATTTATCCGGGCCGTCCCCCAATGATCGGTGCAATGAACATATTCGCCCCGATCAATTCCCTGGCGGACGCGGAAGCGATGATACCCCTGGGCGCCGACGAACTCTACTGCGGCGTCATTCCCGGGGACTGGATGGGCGAGTACAACGACGTGAAACCCCCGAACCGGCGGGCGAACGAGAAGTCACAGGTCGGGAGCTTCGACGAACTCGAACGGATAGCCCGTCTGTGCGACGAGCGCGACGTCAGCCTCTATATCACGCTCAACGCGCACTTCTACTCCGACCGGCAGGCGTCGATGCTGAGCGACCTCGTCGCGGAACTGTCGACCTGGGACGGGATAACGGGGTACATCATCGCGGACGTCCACTTCATGCGCGAGGTGCGCGACGTGACCGGGGACGCGGAGATCCTGGTCAGCACGGGGTCGACGGTGTTCAACGGCCGGACGGCGTCGTTCCTGGCTGATATCGGCGCCGACGGGATCCACCTGCCCCGGCACCTCACCGTCGACGAGATCGGGGAGATCGCGCGCACGGCCCCGGACAGCCTCGACCTGTACGCGTTCGTCCTGAACCGGAACTGCCTGAACATCGACGGCAACTGCACGCTCCTCCACAACCCGCCGATAGAACACGAGGACGCCGAGCGGGTCCCCTGTTTCCAGACGTTCGACCGGAGCCCGGTCGGCGGCGGCGCCGAAGCGGAGGGCGTGCGGATGTTCGAGGACCCCCGCCGGAACAAGGAGGAGGCCTGTGGCATCTGCTCGCTCTACCGGTTCGACGAGGTCGGGCTGGCCGGCGTCAAGATGGTCGGGCGCGCCTTCCCGCTGGAGCGCAAGAAGTCCGAAGTGCAACTGCTGGACAGCGCGCGGGAACACCTCCGGACCGCCTCCTCGGAACGCGAGTTCACCGACGCGGTGGAGCGGCTGGCCACCGACCACGGGATAGACTGTTCGGTCGACTCCTGTTACTACCCGACGGTGATGGAGCAATGAGCGCGGAGTCGGCCGTCTTCGTCGACGACCTGGCGACGTTGCGGGAACTCGACGGGGAGTACGACCGCGTCTACTTCGGCAACGAGTTCTGCGACAAGCGCATGCCCGACCCCGAGGCGGTCACCGGGGTCTACGAGTACTGCGAGGACCGCGGGCTCGCGACGACGCTGGTCACTCCCATCATGACGCCGACGAAGGAGTCGGAGATGGCGGCGCTGTTCGAGCACGTGGGGTCGACGGGGATGGACGTCGAACTGGTGTTCAACGACCTGGGGGCCTACGACCTCGCGGAGGAGGTCGGCGCGTTCGACCGCATGGCCGCCGGCAGGGTCCTGAGCGGCCAGAAGCGCGGCCCCGCCGTCGACGCGCTGTCGGGAGACGGGGGCGTGGAACTCCAGGAGGGCGGCGAGCCAGTGACCGACCAGGTGAACGAGCACTTCGAGAAGTCGGTCGTCAACGTGCCCTACGCGAGAGACCACTTCGACGAGATGGGCGTCGACCGGGTCGAACTCGACGTCCTGTCCCACGGGATGTACGACGAGACGATCGATTTCAGCGCCTCCGTCTACTACCCCTGGACGTACGTCTCGGTCAAGCGGTGGTGCCGGGAGTCGACGTCGGTCCCGCTGTGCGACGAGAACTGCCCCGACGTGGTGCAGACCCTCGACAACCGTCCGGCGACGCCCGAACTGCTCTACCGGAAGAACAACGTGATATTCACTTACACCGATGACGTGCCGGACCTGAACTACGTGGACAGGGAAGTGTTCATGCCCGACCCGGTGAACTGACTCCGGTCGCGTCGGTCGACCCGGCTCCGGTCGCGTCGTCGGCCGGGCGTCGGGGGTGGATTTTTCTCGGTCGGGTCCGACCCGCCGGTATGAGCGGGATCGACCTGGACCTGCAGACGGTCGAGGAGGAACTGGAGGAGGTGACCGACGACGACGAGCGGCGGGTCGTCCTCGGGGTCCTCGACGGGACGACGGCCGACGAGGAGTGGCGGGAAGCAGTCGAGGCGGGACACGTTCTCGTTCTAAACGCGGAGGGGGACGTCAACGAACTCGCGTCGGGGTTCGCGCGCGAGGTCAGCGAGGCCGGCGGCGACCTCATGAAGTTCCGCGGGTTCCTCGTCGTGACTCCCGCCGACGTGACTATCGACGCGAGCCGGGTCGGGTAGACGGTATCGACGACGGGCTCGTGGGTCGGCGGGACCGCCGAGGGGGTTTTTCGCGTCCGGACCCAAGCGCAGGTATGCCGATGAAAGCGACCGACCCGGCGACCGACTGGCGGGAGATAGACGAGTGGTCCGGCGGGGTCGGCTGGTTCGCCCATCCCGACGAAACGATCCAGCGGGCGAGCCACGCCCTCGACGTCGACGACGGGGTCGTCCTCGTCGACCCGGTGGACTTTGCGGGGCTCGACGACCTCGTGGCCGAACGGGGCGGTCTCCGGGGCACCGCGGTGCTGCTGAACCGCCACACGCGGGACGCCGCGTCGATCGCCCGCCGGCACGACGCCCCCGTGTACGTCCCGGCGTTCATGGACGACGTGATCCGCTCGCTCGACGCGGAGGTGGAACCGCTCCGCCGAAACCTCCCGGGGTCGGAGTACGGCGTACACGAGGTCGTCGACAACCCCCTCTGGAAGGAGGCGATGCTGTACGGCGACGAGACCGACACGCTGGTCGTCCCCGAGGCCGTCGGGACGACGTCTTTCTTCCTGACCGGGGCGGAACAGCTGGGCGTCCACCCCGTGTTGCGGCTGACGCCGCCGCGGAAACTCGGTCGCCTCTCCCCCGACCGGGTCCTCGTGGGCCACGGTGAGGGGGTCTTCGAGGACGCGGCGCGGCACCTGCGCGACGCGATATCCGGCTCCAGGCGGCGGGCGCCCCGGCTGTACGTCAAGACGGCGCGGGAATTTCTGCTGTGAGGGGTTCGACGGCCTCGAACGGGTGGACGGCAGGGCCGACGATGACGGCGGGGCCGACGATGACAGCGGGGCGGACGGCGACGGACCTTTGTGCCCGCACGGCGGAGTAGCGACCGTGGTCTACGTCACTCGCGGCCTCCTGGAATCGCTGCTCCGCTCGGCTCGGGACGCCGCGCCAGACGAGGTGACGATATCGGTCTCGGTGACCGAGGCGGGCGACCTGCCCGGCGTCGACCTGCCGCCCGGGACCCCCGTGTTCACTCACTTCTACATGCCGGAGGCCGGCGGGTCGGTCAACTTCGTCTTCGGCGTCGACCTCGGGACGCCGGCCGGCCAGACCCAGGGGCGGTTCGTCTC
>JBDGST010000091.1:0-8130 GCA_042217365.1 Haloarculaceae archaeon | reverse complement strand
TCGGCGAGTCCGAGACCGACGGCGAACCGCTCGTGACGTTCGACCTGGCCTGACGCGCGGTCCCGACCCGATCCGCGGCCCTCGTTTTCGCCGCTTCACTGTCCAGTCGAGAGCGCAGTGGACACTGAGCATCGGCGTCGAACGGCGACCGGTCACTCCTCGGTCAGGACCGCGCGGAACTCGTCGGGGTGTTCGACGTGGGGGAGCAGTTGCGCGTCGCCGACCGAGACGAGGCGGACGTCGGCGGCCTCGGCGAGTTCTCTCCCGGTCGAGAGCGGGGGGAGGTCCGCGTCGGCGCCCCAGACCAGTGTCACCGGGGCGTCGAGGTCGCCGAGCGCGTCGGCGAGGTCGACCTCGGCGTCGAGGTGGCCGCTGACGAACGAGGCGGGCGCGAACCGGGCCCCGGGCTGGTGGGCGGTCGTCCACTCGTACGCGAGGGTCTCCTCGGTGAGGTTGTCGAGGTCGGCGTAGCCGTGGTCGTCGTGGAAGTACCGGAGGCCCGGTTCGCTCACGAGGGCGTTGAACAGCGCTTCCCCGACGACCGGCGAGCGAAAGAGCGTCCGGAGCCAGACGCGCTCGCCCGGCATCGCGTCGGCGCTCGGACAGACGAGCACGTACCGCGCGGCGTCGACGTCGTCGGCGACCGCGGCGACGTACGCGGCCGTCAGCGAGGACGCGACGACGACCGGGTCGTCTGTCACCTCGTCGAGGAAGTCGCGGACGAACGCCTCGTACAGCGACGCCGAGTAGGTCAGCGGCGGGCGGTCCGAGTGGCCGAACCCGGGCAGGTCCGGCGCGACCACGCGGTACTCTCGGGCCAGGTCGTCGAAGACCGCCTCCCACTCGTTGTTCGACGCCGCCGCGTTGATCCCGTGCAGGAGGACCAGGTCCTCCGCGTCGGGGTCGCCGGCCTCGGTGTACGAGACGTCGAACCCCCGCCAGCGATACGTCCGCTGCACGCCGCCCAGCGCGGGTTCGAACTCGCGCGCCCGCCGGGAGAGCGTGCGGTTGACCAGTGCCGTTGCGCCGACGGCGCCCACAGCGAGTCCCGCCACCTTCCGGAGTCTCATACCAGTCGCTACGTGCGTCGGGACTTTCAACGTTGCTGAGGGATCGGTCGCCGGCCGGTGCCCGTCGAGCCTCGCCGACGCGCCGTCCGGTGTCGCGCCGACCGCCCTCGCGCTCAGTTCTCGCCGGACCCGTCCCGCCGGTCCCGGACGCACTCGGCGACGGGCCCGACGATCGCCTCGGCGACGGAGTAGGGGTCCGTCTCGCGGTCGAGGATGGCCGCGACGTCGTCGTCGAGGCCGCCCCGGGCCTCGATCTCCTCGGCGAGCAGGTCGTGGACGTCCTCGCGGAGGAGCGCCCGGACCGCCTCCGCGTAGCGGACCCGCGCCTGCCGGTCGAGTTCGCCCGACTCGACCAGGTGCGACCGGTGGTCCTCGACGGCCGCGACGAGGTCGTCGACTCCCTCCCCGCGGTCGGCGACCGTCTCGACGATCGGCGGCTCCCACTCGCCCGGACCGTCCTCGTCGGGCGAGGGCGACCCGGTCCCGTCCCGGTCACCGGCCAAGCCGCTGTCCTTGCCGACTGTCCCGCCGGTCGCGAACCCGTGATGCCCGCCCGAGGTGGCCGACCCGTCGCCCATTCGGAGCATCTCGCGGAGTTCCTGGACCGTGCGGTCGGCGCCGTCGAGGTCGGCCTTGTTGACGACGAACAGGTCGGCGATCTCGAGGATGCCCGCCTTGAGCATCTGGACGTCGTCGCCGCTGCCGGGGGGCACCAGCACCGCGACGGTCTCGGCGGTCCGGACGATGTCGACCTCGTTCTGTCCGGCGCCGACCGTCTCGACGATGACCCTGTCCTTGCCGAACGCGTCGAGCGCGGTGACCGCGTCGGCCGTCGCGGTCGAGAGGCCGCCGAGCGTCCCGCGGGCGGACATCGAGCGGAAGAACACGTCCATGTCGCCGACGTTCGACGCCATGCGCACGCGGTCGCCCAGCACCGCGCCGCCGGTAAAGGGCGACGCGGGGTCGATGGCGATGACGCCCACCGTCAGCCCGCGGTCGCGGTAGGTCTCGGCGAGTTTGTCGACCAGGGTCGACTTCCCGGCGCCGGGGCTCCCCGTCACCCCGAGCACCTCGGCGTTCCCGGTGTGGGCGTGGAGTCCGGCCACCAGGTCCCGATACCCGGGCTCGCGGTTCTCGATCTTCGTGATGGCCCGGGCGAGCGCGCGGTGTTCGCCCGCGACGACGCGGTCGACGAGGTCCTCGACCGCCGCGGGGTCGGGGGCGTCCCTCGACCGGCCGGCGGCCGCCTCGCCGTCGTCCCCCTCGGTCATCGTCGCCCGGGGACGTGCTCGCGGACGTAGCCGATCATCTCGTCCATCGACGCACCCGGGCCGAATATCTCGGCGACGCCGGCCTCCTTCAGCGTCTCCTTGTCGTCGTCCGAGATGATCCCGCCGACGAGCACGAGCGTGTCGTCGAGCGCGCCGTACTCGTCGAGGCCGTCCGTGATCTTCGGGACCAGGGTGTTGTGCGCCCCCGAGAGGATGGAGACGCCGAGGACGTCCACGTCCTCCTGGACGGCGGCCTGGACGACCTCGTCGGGCGAGCGGTGGAGCCCGGAGTAGACGACCTCGAACCCGGCGTCCCGGAACGCCCGGGCGATGACGTGGGCCCCCCGGTCGTGGCCGTCGAGGCCGACCTTGGCCACGAGACACCGGATCTGCCGTCCCTCCCGCTCCGGTTCCGTGCTCATGGACGTGTATTCCGCCGCTGACCGCTTCACACTTGTGGTGGGTTCACACGGTCGGGCCGGGCGGTGGCGGGCCCGGGCTGTCAGCGTCGCTTCCGCCCCGCCGCGCTACCGCCGTCGCTTCCGCCCCGCCGCGCTACCGCCGTCGCGGGCGCCGTCCGGCCCCCGACCCGCGGCCCGATGCCGAAGCGGGTTTACTTCCGGCGCCCACAGCCCCGGTATGGCAGTCGCAGACGCGGTCCGGTCGCGGGCGCGGGCGAACCCGCGGCGGGTCACGGCGGTGCTCTCGGCTCTCGGGTACGTGCTGGTCGCGCTCGCGTTCTCGCCGGTCGCCCCGTTCCCCTCGATCAGCGACGCGACGGTCGTCCTCCTCGGGGACGCTATCGCCGTCGTGAACACGCTCGCGCTCGCCTCGATCCTCGCCGGCGTCTACTTCATCAGGCGCGACCAGGTCCGGAGACACCGGGCCGCGATGCTGACCGCGTTCGGACTCATCGTGGTCTTTCTCGCGATGTACCTCGTCAAGGTCGGCGGCGGCTTCGAGAAGTCGATCCTCGCGTCGGGCCCGGTCTACTACGCCTACCTCGCGATGCTGGCCGTCCACGTCCTCCTGTCAGCCGTCGCGGTCCCGGTCGTCCTGCACGCAGTCGTCCTCGGACTCACCCGCTCGCCCGCCGAGTTGCGCGAGACCGTTCACGCCCGCGTCGGCCGGGTCGCCGTCGCCGCGTGGTCGCTGAGCCTCTTCCTCGGCGTCGTCACGTACCTCCTCCTCAACCACGTCTACGGCTGGGAGCCCCGCCACGCGGCGCTCCTGCTCGTCGCCGGCGGCCCGCCGTGGCGTCGGCTCCGAGAGCGAGTTCGGCGCGTTCCCGAGTGAGGTCGTCGGCGGGCGATTCCGACGCGTTCGGCCTCGACAGCACCGGCTACCCGACCGAACCCTGGGGATCGACGAGCGCGGAATCCCCGCGCCGGGCGCACGCGCCCCCCGAGCGTTTTGAGCCGGGGAGTGTTACGTGATCTCATGGCAGACAGTACCGACGAGGACGTGGCCGCCGCCGTCGCCGACGCCGACGAGGGCGACCAGGTCCGGCGGTGTGACTACTGTCGTCTGCCGGTGTCGGCGGACGCGGTGACGCTCGACCGCGACGGGCAGACGTACAGGTTCTGCTCAGAGAGGTGTCGCGAGGCGATGACGGACGCGGACCGCGTGTTCACCCAGTACCACGGCTTCCGGCGGACGCCGACCGGCGTCGCTCCCATCGACGAGAGCCTCCCGCAGGGGGTCCCGCGCAACTCCTTCGTGATGCTGACCGACCTCGCGGGGACCCGGACCGAGGCCGTCCGCGCGGAACTCGTCTGGCGGGCGCTCGAACGGGGCGAACCGGCCGTCGTCGTCACGTTCCTGGAGCCGCCGGTGTCGGTCGTCCAGGAGTTCGTCACGCTGGACTGGAACGTGCTCCCGTACCTGGAGTCGGGCCAGCTCCGGTTCGTCGACGCGTTCACCTACCGCATGGAGGACCGCGACCGGATGTACGACCGCCTCAACGATTGGAACGCGCACCTCGCGGGGTTCTGCAAGCCGGCGACAGGCCGGGTCCGCGACCCCTCGGACGTGGGCGAACTCGCCAACCGCGTCGACGACGTGCTCGAGGACCTGGGAATGGAGGACCGGGGCGTCGTAGTCGTCGACTCGCTCAACGAGTTCGGCTCGCTCGTCCAGCCGGTTCAGGCCTACCGGTTCGTCAGGAACCTCCGCGCGACCGTCCCCAAGAGCCGGTTCGTGCCCGTGTTCGCGAGCGCGACCGTCACCGGCGAAGGCGAGGGGTTCCCCCACGACCTGGACTATCTGGCCGACGGCATCGTCGAGATGCGCCTGAACGACGACCTCGTCGAGGGGTCGCTCATGAAGCAGATCCGCGTCCGGAAGATGAGCGGCGTCCTCAACCTCCCGAAGTGGGTGCTCTACGAGTACACCGCCGGCGAGGGGATAGTCACGATCGAGGTCCACGAGGGGCCGCCCGACGACGAAGACACCGGGGACGACGGGGCAACCGAGGACGACGACGCCGGGGGCGAGAGCCACGACGGCGGACAGGTCGACGCGGACGACGAAGGCGGGCAGGTCGACGAGGGCGACGACGGCGGGGACGAGAGCGGCTGACCGGCGGGCTCAGTCGGTCCGCGGGAGCGCGGCGGCGCCCAGCGCGACGAACGCGGCCGCGAGCGCTCCGAGCACGAGGAGGTAGCCGACCTCGGGCGCGACGGGGAGCGACGGCACGGCCGCGTCGGTCGTCGCCGCCCGCACGCCCCGCGAGAAGTACGTCAGCGGCGAGAGCGCGACCGCGGGCCGGAACCACGCCGGCAGCAGGTCCGGCGGGACGAACGTCTCCGAGAGGAAAAGCAGCGGGAGCGCGAGCGCGTTGCTCGCCGCGATGACGCCGTCCTGGGAGTCGGCGAGCGAGCCGACGAGCGCGCCGACGCCGCAGAACAGCGCGACGCCGAGCGCGACGTAGCCGACCAGCAGCGCGACGACGGCGGGCGAGAGGGTCAGGTCGGCGCCGGTCAGCGCGACGACCAGGCCGAGCAGCGAGAGCCCCGCGGCGCCGATGACCACCGTGTTGACGAGCGTCTGGGCGAGCAACCACTCCGCCCGGGAGAGCGGCGTCGTCGCCAGCTTCTCGAAGCGGTTGCCCGCCCGGTGGCGCGCCACCTCGCTGCCGACCCGCGAGAGCGGCGTGAACAGCACGACCACCGCCAGGTAGCCCGGGACGTAGTAGCCCGGCGGCTCGGCGAATATCCCGCCGCCGGTCGGCTGCGTCTGGACGAGCGCGCCGAAGATGACGACGACGATCAGCGGGAAGAAAAACGTGAAGAAGACGGCCGTCCGCCGGCGGAGAAAGGACCGCCACCCCGCGCGGAACGAGGCCGTCACGCGACCGCGCCGGGTCATTGCTGCCCCTCCAGGGCGGCGTCGGCCGAGCGCCGACCGCGGCCGCCGGCCACCCGCTCGCGTTCGCCCGTGAGTTCGAGGTAGACGTCTTCGAGGTCGGGCTCGGTCCACGCGAGCGACCCGTAGCGCGCGCCGGCGTCGTCGAGCGCGTCCACGACGGCGCCGATGTCCTGTGGCTCGACGCCGTACACCGTCAGCCGCCCGTCGCTCAGGTCGGTCGGGTACCCGACGTCGAGGTCCGCGAGCGCGGCTGGGGCGCTGTCAGTCCCGGCCTCCACGCCGGGCGCGGGGGTGTCTCCCCCCTCGTCGGAATCGGCGGTTTCGGCGCCCGCGTCCACCTCGACGACGAGTCGGCTCTCGCCGCCGTGCTCGGCGACGAGCGCGGCGGGGTCGTCGACGGCGACGAGGCGCCCGTCGGAGAGCAGGCCGACCCGGTCGCCCAGGCGGTGGGCCTCCGCCATGTAGTGAGTGGTGAGAAAGACCGTCGTCCCGGCGGCCGCGCGGTCCTCGACGAGGCGCCAGAGCGCCCGCCGGCCGGCGGGGTCGATGCCCGTCGTCGGCTCGTCGAGGACGAGCAGGTCGGGGTCGTTGACCAGCGCCGTCGCCACGCAGGTGCGCCGCTGCTGGCCGCCCGAGAGGTTCTCGTACCACGCGTCCGCGTCGTCGGCCATGCCCACGTCCGCCAGGACGGCCTCCGCGGGGCGCGCGTCGTCGTAGAGCCCGCCGTAGTACTCGACGAGTTCCCGCGCAGTGAGGCGCTCGGGCGGGTCGAAGTCCTGCGGGAGGAGGCCGACCCGCTCGGGGTCCACGTCCCGCGGGTCGCTCCCGAACACGGAGACCGACCCGTCGGCGTCGGTCGTCCCCGTCAGCGTCCGGACGAGCGTCGTCTTCCCGGCGCCGTTGGGCCCGACCAGCGCGAACACCTCGCCCGCGTCGACGGTCAGCGAGACGCCGTCGAGCGCGACCGCGTCGCCGTAGGCCCGACGGACGTCCTCGGCGCGGATCGTTGCCATACCCGACGTGAACGGCGGGGTTCACAAAACCCGTTCGGTTCGTGGACGCTCGGACTGCTGGACAGTCAGAGCGGTCCCGGCGACCAGTTCAGGCCGCCTCGGGCGCCGGTTCAGGTGCGGGGGGTTCGTCCGGCTCGTCGCCGTCCCGCCAGCGGTCGGCGACGACGAGTGCGCCGGCGCCGAGGCCGACCAGCAGCACCGCGAACGTGACGAAGCCGCCGAGCAGGGGAACGAGCGACACCGCCTCGACGCCGACGACTCCGACCGCGAGCCCGGCCCAGCGGTTCGACTCGCCGAGGGCCCCGACGACCTGGCGGCCGACGAGATACTCGCCGTAGACGAGGCCGGCCCACGCCGCGAGGCCGAACAGCGCGCCGCCGGCCAGCGCGACCGGGATGCCGACGACAGTCAGCGCGCAGACCACAAGCACCAGCGGGACGCCGAACAGCGCGACGAAGCCGACGGCTCCCGCCCGGAGCGGGTCGTCGCTCGCCCGCGTCGCCAGGTCGGCCGAGAACTCGGGGAACGCGAGCAGGAGCACCGCGCCGACGAGCAGCGCGATGGCGGCCCAGTACGCGGCGTGGAAGCCGTCGGGGACGACCCCCGGCACCAGGTGGAGACCGACCTCGTCGAGGCCGTCCAGGCCGTCCAGGCCGTCGAGTTCGACGGTCGGCCCGAACAGGTCGGTATCGGGCTCGTGGGTGACGGTTCCGCCGACGGTCGCGCCGGGCGCGCGGTCGAACGAGTCGTGGTAGGTCACGTCGCCCCGGACCGTCGCCGTCGACGCGAGGACGACCCGCTCGCCGCCGTTCACGTCGCCCTCGACCGTTCCGGCGACGTCCGCCGTGCCGGCGCCCGCGTTGACGTCGCCGCGGACCGTCGCGCCCTCGGCAACGGTGACCGACCCCGCGCCGGCGCTGGCGTCGCCGCCGACGGTCGCGCCCGACCGGATGTCGACCGACCCGGCCGCCGCGCTGGCGTCGCCGCCGACGCGCCCCCCGACGGTCACCGACCCGGCCGCCGCCGAGACACTCCCGTCGACCTCGCCGGTGACCGCTACCGACCCGGCCGCGGCGGTCACGTCTCCCTCGACCGTTCCGTGAACGACGACGTCGCCGGTCGTGGCCGTCAGGTCGCCGCTGACCGTCTCGTCCGGGCCGACGACGACGTCGGAGTTAGAGGGTCCTGCGGCCGCCGCGCCCGGCAACAGGGCGAGCGCGACGACGAGCGCCAGCACGAGCGCGACTGCACGCTTCGAGCGTCCGAGTTGGAGGACTCCGTTCATGCAGGTAGACGTTGCACCCCGAACACGGTATATACGGGTTCACGGCTTCCGGACCGGCAACCCTTGGGCCCCATCCAAGTGAAGTGTGATTGCGCATAGCTCGCCGTCATTCCTCTCAAGAT
>JBDGST010000070.1:0-8238 GCA_042217365.1 Haloarculaceae archaeon | reverse complement strand
CGGAGGCGTTCGATGCGCTTCTCGACGGGCGGGTGCGTCGAGATCAGGCGGGCGATGCCGCGGTCCTCGCCGAAGATACACAGCGCGTTGACCTGTTCGTCGACCGCCGACTCGCGTGCACGCTCGGATCCGCGGCTGATCTTCTCCAGGGCGCTGGCGAGCGGTTCGCCCCCGCCGATGGCGTCGGCGGCGTCGCCGTCCGCGACGTACTCGCGGTACCGCGAGATGGCGAACACGAACAGCATGACGAGCATCTGGACGACCTGGCCCACGACGATCGCAAGGAAGATGTCCGCGAGGTCGTTGTCCCCGCTCAGCAGCACGGCCCACTGGGCGACGATGGCGACGATAGAGGCGACGCCCTGCCCGAGCACCATCATCACTACGTCGCGGTTGCTGACGTGCGCGAGTTCGTGTGCGAGTACGCCCTCGACCTCGTCGGGCGAAAGCGTCTGGAGGAGTTCCTCGGAGACGACGACCGTCGCCGACCCCTTGCGCCCGACGGCGAACGCGTTGGGCACGCCCATCCGCGCGACCTTGAGGTCGGGCTTCTCGATGCCCATGTCCTCGGACAGCGACTCGACCATCCGGTGGACGTCGCCGAAGCGCTCTTCCGGCAGGTCTTCGGCGCCGACGCTCCGCAGCGCGGCCCACTTGCCGATCTTGTACTGGACGCCGACGAACGCGACGCTCCCCAGCAACACCAGCCACAGCGGCCAGCCGAACACGCCCATCACGACCACCGCCGCGACCGCGTAGAATGCGAACAGTATCGACCCGACTATCGCCATCCGGGCTTTCAGTCCGACGTGTCGCATACGTGTCGGTCGCCGCTCCGGACACTTAAGCGCCGTCGATCGTGCCAACGTATGTCACTTGAGGGTGACAGACCGGGGAGACCGCGATATCGGTCGAAACGGGGGTGAAGCGGGCATTCGAGAAACGAATAACTCGTCTCCGACACGTACGGGGACGGATCGGACACCTCGACGTGGCCCGTCAGTGACGACGCTTCACTTTCTCGACGCGCGTCGCGAGTGCGAGGAACGTCGCGACGAACGTGAGCACGACCGCGCAGGCGGCCGCGAGGTCGTGGACCGCCAGCGAGTGGTCGACGACGCCGTCGGCGATCTCGGCGCGGAGCCAGGTGTGGTGGGGGCCGTCGAGCACGGGGACGAAGTAGTCGACGACGTCGTTGCCGCCGTACCACAGCAGGGCGACCGCGACCGAGGAGACGCCGAAGGACGCGTACCTGTGGATCAGGAACGCCTCGGCCGCCATCGCGAGGTGGCTCAGTATCAGAAACCAGTAGAGCCACCCCGCGATCCCGCCGGGGCCGTTGAGGACGAGCTGGACGTACGGCGTCCAGAGGCCGAGCTTGATGCACCCGAAGAACGCGAGGACGTGGAGGGGTTCGGCCGACCAGTCCAGTCGCCAGGCGACAAGCGAGAGCCCGATGAACATCGTCGCCACGGGCGAATCCGGAACGAGCGGGTAGGCGATCGCCGGCGCGGCTCCGAGTTGGCCCTCCAGGAGCGGCGCCGCCGCCTCCAGAGGCCGCCCGGCGTAGTACCAGAAACCGAAGAGCGTCCCGACGAGGTTGACGACCGCGATCGGCCACGCGAGGCGCAGCCCGAGGTCTTCGAGCCACTCCGGGAGCGGCGCGACGTACCGGGGGAGCCCCTCGCTCGGCGGCAGCGGCGCGTCGAAGTACCGGGCGACGACCCGCTCGACCCGTCGCCCCGCGCGGCGCACGACCGACATGCCACACCGTGGGGACCGCGCCCGCAAAACGGTAGCGGTCGCCCGTGGAAGCGGTCCTCGAGGTCTCCGGGGAAGCGGTCCTGCTCGCAGGCTCGTCACGCCGTCCGCGTGTACTCCCGGTCCGGGGTCCCCGACGACGGAACGATACTGGTTAAGTGATTCCGACCCGAAGCCCACGACATGACTGACCAAACCGATCTGGAGGACCTCCGTCGGGGGACCGATCTGGTGAAACGCGGCTTCGCGAAGATGCAGAAAGGCGGCGTCATCATGGACGTCGTCGACCCGGAGCAGGCACGCATCGCGGAGGACGTCGGCGCGGTCGCGGTCATGGCGCTGGAAGCCGTGCCGGCCGACATCCGCAAGCGCGGCGGCGTCGCCCGGATGGCCGACCCCGCCGACATCGAGGACATCATCGACGAGGTGTCCATTCCGGTGATGGGCAAGTCCCGCATCGGCCACACGAAGGAGGCCCAGATCCTGGAGGCGGTCGGCGTCGACATGATAGACGAGTCCGAGGTGCTGACGCCGGCCGACGACAAGTACCACATCGACAAGCGGGGCTTCACGTCCCCGTTCGTCTGTGGCGCCCGGAACCTCGGGGAAGCCCTCCGGCGGATCGACGAGGGCGCGGCGATGATCCGAACGAAGGGGGAGGCCGGGACGGGCGACGTCAACCAGGCGGTCCACCACCAGCGCAACATCAAGGGCGCCATCCGCGAACTCGAGGGGATGACCCACGAGGAGCGCGAGCGGTGGGCGCGGGAACACGAGGCGCCCGCGGACCTCGTCCACGAGACGGCCGACCGCGGCCGCCTGCCGGTCGTCAACTTCGCCGCCGGGGGGATCGCGACGCCGGCCGACGCCGCGCTGATGATGCACCACGGCTGTGACGGGATCTTCGTCGGGTCCGGCATCTTCGGCGCCGAAAATCCCGAGGCGATGGGGACCGCTATCGTCGAGGCCGTCAACAACTGGGACGACCCGGAGACGCTCGCCGACATCGCGTCCAACGTCGGCGAGGGCATGTCGGGCGACGCCAACGTCGACCTGCCCGAGGAAGAGCAGATGCAGGGTCGCGGCGTCTAACTCCGCTGGCGAACGCGCTGTTCCTGGCCCGAGGGGGCGTCGGATTCCTGGGCGCCGTACCACGCGGCGAGCGCCCCGCCGCCGCCGCCGACCGCGACCGGATACGCGAGCGTACTGAGGAAGAGGTCGTTGACGAACGTCCCGATCTCCTGGAACTCGCCGCTGATGATCCAGTCTGCTTCCCGGACGGTGAGGAAGACCTCGAACAGTTCCGTATCGAGATACGGCGTTTCCAGCGCCGCGATAGCGGTGAACAGGACCGCCATCAGGACGACGTAGGTCGGCGTCATCGTGATGCCCTTTGCGAAGCCGTCCGCGACGGTGATCCGGTCGGCGGCGCGCCACGCCCTGAGGAAGCCGAACGCGAAAACGAACCCGGCCACCGCGACGTAGGGAAGCAGCGCGAGCCCCGACCCGTCGAGGTCGAACGTGACGGCGCCGAACAGCGCGAACAACCCGGCGACCACGCGGCCGAGCGTGGCGTCGGCCGCCTCGGACAGGTCCGTGATAGTGAGAAACGCCGAGAGCACGGCGACCGCGACCGTCAGGAGCCAGGCGGCCGTCGCGTAGCCCATACCGGTCCGGAGTTCGCCGTACGAGTAGTACCAGCCGACGAGCCCGCCGATCGCACCGAACGCGAGTGGGTAGACGATCCCGGCCATGAACACGCCGTTCGCGAGGTCGAATGGGATCTCGACGAAGGCGTCCTCGGGCGACGGGACCAGCAGCCCGACGACGAGCATCAGCGGCAGGTACCCGACCAGGACCGACGCGCCGGCGAGCGTCGCGTCGCTCGCCGGCCGCCCGTCCGTCCCGTACGACCTGGCGACTGCTTTGCCCGCCCTGTACAGCAGGAGCGGCGGGACGACGTACAGGAGGCCGAGCGCCGCCGCCGGCGGCCGCGCCTCCTCGAACCGCTGGTAGACCAGCGTCGTGACGTGTCCGTCGGTCGCGAACTGGAGGTCGAACGTGACGACCGATCCGAAGTCGACCAGCGAGAGCGACCCCTCCGTGAATCTGTCCGGGAACGCGAGCGCCACGCCGAACGCCAGCACGACTGTCACCAGCCCGACACCGGCACCGGCCAGTGCGCCCGTTCTCAGCGGGAGATCTCTGAGTTTCGCTTCGATCCCGGCGCCACCACCGGACCGATAGGCGCCTCCGGCGGGAGCCTGCTGGCCGCCGGGAGCGCCCGAGTGGCCCCGGCCGCCCGCCGGTGGCCGGCCCTGTCCGGGTGACTGCCCGCCGGCCTGGGTCTGCCGTCCCGGCTGTCGCGGTCCCGGCTGACCGCCGGTAGGCTGACCACCGCCGGGTTGCCCACCGGCCTGGCCGCCGGGCTGACCGCCCGGCTGTCCACCGGGCTGGTCCCTATCGGGCTGTCCATTGGGCTTGCCCGCCGGGCCCCGGTCAGTCGGCCCCCCACCGCCCGGAGAGGTGCCAGCGGGTTGCCCGCTGCCTGATGGAGCGTTCCTTCCCGCCTGGCCGCTCCTTGACTGCTGGTCCCGTGGCGCCTGGCCACCGCTATCGGGCTGGTCCGGTCCGCTCGCTCCCTCCTGCTCCCCGGGAGTCTGTCTCCTCTCGGGCCCGCCCGGTTCGTCTGACGCGTCGGCCCCGTGTTCCGTCTGTTCGGCATCCTCGGGGGAACGCTCGCGTTCTCCACCGCCTGCCCGGTCTCGTTCTCGGGACCGCTCTCCAGCCGCCGCGTCGTCGTCCGAAATCACTCCATCGTCAGGTTCCGGTTCGTCGTCTATCCCCGAGTGGTCGTCCTCTTCGGACTCGTCGGGCACCTCGGACTCGTAGTCCATCCCGGACTCGTGGTCCATCCCGGACTCGTCGCCCCCGCCGGTTTCGCTCCCCGGGGTCGTTTCGTCCTCTGGACCCGACTGGTCGTCCGGCTGGTCCTCGTCGGCGCCGATCCGGCCGCCCAGCGTCCCCTCCTCGCGGTCCACCGCGATGGTGTCCTTCCGGGAGAGCCCGTCGTCCGTGGACGCCGGTTCCTCGTCTTCCGGGGACTGGCCGCTGTCACTCTCGTTTCGTTCGGTTTCGTCGGCCGGCTCGCCTTCCGTGGTTCGCTCCCGGTCGATAGCGCCTTTTCGCTCCACGACGTCGTCCTCCGTCCCATCCGCCTGGTCCGAACGGTTATCGTCGCCCGACGCGCCGCTGTCCTCTCCGGGAGTATCGGCGGCAGTCTCGTCAGTGTCCTCCGGTCCGGACTCGACCACGGCACCGCAATTGGTGCAGTAGACCGCCTCCTCCGGGACGGACTCCCCACACTCGCTACAGTTCATATCACCCGTAACAGCCGTCACTAAAATAAAAGTAACAGTACGTTGCCGCAGTTCGACGATGTCCCCGGTCCCGGGAGAGATCCGGCTGTCGCCCGACCATTCGGCACCTCCGATCCGGTCTTCAGCGAACGCAACACCCAAGGCAGTCGAATCGCCATCGGGAGGTATGCAGACTGAGGTACCCTGGGCGGGCAGGGTGTGGGGATTTCTCGAAGGGGTCACGACGACGGAGGGCCGTCTCGCGGTGACCGCTGTGCTCGTGGTCGTATCGCTACTCGTCGGGCGGACGCTGCTGCCGCGCCTGGTCCACCAGCTCGACCGGTCGATGAGCGACCGTCTCGCGACCGGACGGGTCGCGGGGGCCGCGGAGGTTATCGGTGCGTACGTTCCGACGACGCTGAGCGGCGCGCTCCTCCGTGTGGTCCAGCTTTCGCTGATCGTCGGGACTGTCGTGGCTGTACTGGTTCTCTGGGGCCTCGCCGACCTCGTGGTCATGGCGGCCGCCTGGATCGCCGACCAGATCCCGATCATCGGCCAGTTCCTCACCTCGTTCGTCATCCTCTTCCTGTCCTACGTCGGGGCGGCGGTCCTGTCGGACATGGTGTCCGATTTCAGCACCCGGACCGAGTGGATGACGGAACACCAGGAGGAGATCCTCCTCCGGGTGTCCCAGCTCGGCCTCTTCGGCGTCATGGGGCTGTTACTCATGACGGTCTGGCGGGTCAACCTCGGCGGACTGCTGGTCGGCGCCGGCTTTCTCGGCATCGTCGTCGGCTTCGCCGCTCGCCAGACCCTCGGGTCGCTCATCGCGGGGTTCGTCCTCATGTTCTCCCGCCCGTTCACTATCGGCGACTGGGTCCAGATCGGCGACCAGGAGGGGATCGTCACCGACATCACGATCTTCAACACCCGCCTGGAGAACTTCGACGGCGAGTTCGTCATCATCCCGAACGACCGCGTCTCCGACCGCGCGGTCACCAACAGGAGCCAGAAAGGCCTGCTTCGGCTCCGCGTCGACGTCGGGATCGACTACGAGGCGGACCCCGACCGCGCCCGGCAACTCGCGCTGGACGCCATCGACGACCTCACTGAAGTCGTCGACGCGCCCCCGCCCCAGGTGTTCCCGAAGGCGTTCGGCGATTCGGCGGTCGTCCTGGAGATGCGCTTCTGGATCGACCACCCGACCCCGCCGCGCAAGTGGAAGGCCATCTCGGCCGTCATCTCCGCTGTCAAGGAAGCCTTCGACGAGGAAGGCGTCAAGATCCCGTACCCGCAGCGGGAACTGACGGGGCGAGCTGGGACCGGCGGGTTCGAGGTCAAAAGCGAGCGTGCCGATCGTTCGACGGAGGACGCTCCCGAAGTGAACGATTGACACGGACGGAGTTACGGGGTCGAGTCGATGCGGCGACCCCCTCTGCGTCGAAGTGGCGCGGTAGGACCAAGGGGCTTCTTCCGACCGCCGACTACCCGACCCCGAAGTACCCCTCGACGACCAGCGCCAGTCCGACGAACCACACGCCGGTCAGTCCCGCGATCACGGCTGCGTGGAACGCCCACGCGAGGCCGTCCCCGCCCAACAGCGGTGTGTCCATCGCGCCGGTCGCCCAGGCGACCGGACCCCGTGAGAGTCCGCCTCGAAAGGCCGCCAGCGCGACCGTCCCCGCCGCGAGTGGTACCGCGGATGCCAGCAACGCGACGCCGGCCCGCCGACTCGCGCTCGCGAGGCGGTCCGGACCCGTCCCCCGTTCGGAGCCGCGGGGACCGGTCCGGTCAGAGTCCGGATGTGCCATGCCAGTGATTCACAGGGGTGGCGCCGACATAAACCCGTCGCGCCTGGCGGCGCATCGGTAACGCCCGGCCGCCCGGGACCTGGCTGACCCGTACCTCATACGGAACGCTGTAACGATTTACCGGGACGACCGCACGCAGTCGTGCGGTCGATCCGGTACTGACTTACAGCGATCCGTATCAATCGGGATCAGGGCGCGAACGTCGCACCGTCGCCGATAGCGGTCTGGTAGACGCGGGCGTCGACGCCGACCTCGTCGAACGCGTCGACCATCGCCGACGCGATAGCCCGGCGGTCGGACTCGCGACAGGCGGCGACGACGCTCGGGCCCGCACCGCTTATGGTCACGCCGGTCGCGCCCGCGTCGAAGGCCGCCTCCCTGACCTCGTCGTAGCCCGAGATGAGCTCCGCCCGAGCGGGCGTGACGACCGAGTCCTCCATCCCCCGACCCACGAGTTCCGGGTCCGAGCGGTGCATCCCGGTCGTCAGCGTCGCGGCGTTGCCGACCGTCTCGACCAGTTGTTCCACGCGCGCGCCGTCCGGGACGACGGTCCGTGCGTCTCGCGTCGACACCACGATGTCCGGGAGGCAGGTCACCAGCGGGATGTCGGCGTCGACTTTCGTCACCCCGTGGTCGGTCGCGATGGTGAACCCGCCCAGGATCGCCGGCGCCACGTTGTCGTCGTGGGCGTCACCGGAGACGACGGCCTCGCCCTCGGCCGCGATGGGGACGAGCTCCTTCCGGGTGAGTCCACGGTCGTAGAGTTCGTTGAGCGCTACCGCCGCGGCCGCCGCGCTGGCGGCGGACGACCCCAGTCCCGACGCCGGTCGCACCCCCTTGTCGATCTGGATGTGCGCGGGGGCGTCCAGCGCCTCCGCGACGGCGCCGACGGTGTTTTTCTCCGGGTCTTCGGGGATGTACTTGCTCCCGGCCCCCGTCACGTCGATCGTCGTCTCCGCCGCCCGCTCGACCGTCACGACGTCGGCCGGCCGGTCCAGTGCGACGCCGAACACGTCGAAGCCACTGCCGAGGTTCGCGCTCGTCGCCGGCGCACGGACCGTCACCATACGGCAACGAGTTGCCGGAGTGCCGGCAAAAAGGTAGCGGAGTCACCCACGCTCGGCCGCAGTCGCGACCGCCGGCCGATCCGACCCGGATGGGGGTTCGGTAGCGTCTCCGTCCCGCCGACCGACACGGATGGGGGTTCGGTAGCGTCTCCGTCCCGCCGACCGACACGGATGGGGGTTCGGCACTATCTTGATTCAGCGAGAGAATCCCGCCCTTCCCGCGAAGGACGAGCGTTCCGA
>JBDGST010000140.1:0-8267 GCA_042217365.1 Haloarculaceae archaeon | reverse complement strand
CCGTAGCCGCCGTGGATCTGGATGGCCTCGTTGCACACCTCGCGGGCCATCTCGGAGGCGAACAGTTTCGCCTGTGCGGCCTCCTTGACGTAGCGCTCGCCGCGCATCTTCCTGTCGGCGGCGGCGTGCATCAGGTAGCGGGCCGCCCGGATCTTCGTGTCCATGTCCGCGAGCTTGTGCCGGATGGTCTGGAACTCGCCGATAGGCTGGCCGAACTGCTCGCGCTCGCCGGCGTAGGCCAGCGCGTCCTCGAACGCGGCGCGCGCGAGGCCGATCGAGCGGGCGGCGATGGTGATCCGGCCGCCGTTGAGCGTCTTGAGCGCCTGCAGGAGGCCCGCGCCCTCCTCGCCGAGGCGCCTGTCGGCCGGTATCTCCATCCCGTCGAAGCGGAGTTCGGCGGTGGGACAGCCCTTGTCGCCGAGCTTGTGCTCGGTCCCCTCGACGTGGAAGCCGTCGTCCTCCGCCGGCCGGACAACAAACGAGGAGATCCCGCCGCCGCCCGCCCCGGGGTCGGTCTTGGCGAAGAGGATCACGGTGTCGGCGACCGACCCGTTCGAGATCCAGAGCTTGCCGCCGTCGACGACGTACGCGTCGGGCTCGCCGCCCCCGGCGTCGCCGCCGACCGGTTCGGCGGTCGTCTCCATCGCTGGCACGTCGCTTCCCGCGCCCGCCTCGGAGAGGGCGAACGCGCCGACGTCGCGGCCCTCGGCCATCGGCGCGAGGTACCGCTCTTTCTGGGTTTCGTCGCCGAACTCGTAGACCATGTTGCAGGCCAGCGAGACGTGCGCGGCGACGATGGTTCCGAGGCCGCCGCTGCCGCGCGATATCTCGACGAGCGCCTCGGGGTAGGCGTGGTAATCCAGGCCCGCGCCGCCGTACTCCTCCGGGATCGGCATGCCCATGAGCCCCAGTTCGGCCATCTGGTCGACCAGGTCGCGCGGGAACTCGTCGGTCTCGTCGATCTCGGCCGCTCGCGGCACGACCTCCTCGTCGACGAACTCGGTGACCATGTCCCTGATCTGGCGCTGCTCCTGCGTGAGGGCGAAGTCCATACCGCCACTTCCGCTGGGTCGCCCTTCACTGTTCGTACCGATAACCAGTTCGTTTCGATGGTCCGTTCGTCCCGGCGGCGTGTTCCGCGCGGTGGCCCGACTCGGGATCGGTCGACCTCTCAGGACCGCGAAGCCTCGACGTTCAGGTCGTCGTCGGTGACGAGTTCGAGCGTCTCGCCGTCGCGGGTGAGCACTAGCGCCACCTCCCACGGGTCCGTCGAGCGGACTGTCACGTCCCGGTCGGTCATCGCCCACTCCAGTTCCCAGTGGGGCACCGTCGTCACGTCGACGCCGTGGTCCTCGAAGAAGGCGACCAGCGCCGGGTGGTACAGCAGCGAGAGGCCGACCGACAGGTAGTGGCGGTTGCCGCAGTGGTGGCAGGTGTAGGCGACGAACACGTCGAGGCGCTCGGCGCCCGTCGAGTACACCTCGTCCCCGGGGCGGAACTCGACTTCGAGGGGGCTGACGCAGATGGGACACACCTGGTTCGCGTAGGCGAGCATCTCGTGGCGGTTGTAGCGGTCGATGCGTTCGAGCAGGCCCGCCTGGTCGCCGCGTTCGACCGCGCTCGGCGGCGCCCGGGTGTGGGAGTAGAGGTGGTCGCACCCGGGACAGACCATCTCGAAGGTGCCGTCCTCGTACATCGCCTCGACCGGCTCGCCGCAGAAGTAGCAGTCGAACCCGGCGTCGAACGGGTCGACGACGGCACGGCGGTTGAACCGGCCCGAGCGGATCGTCCGGTACAGCGAGATCCCCTCCGGACGGAGCGTGTAGCCCTTGTCGGTCCGCTCGACGAACGTGTCGTCGAGCTGCGAGAGGTGGTAGTTGAACTGCCCGCTGTCCATCGAGGCGTCGACCCGCTCGCGCAGGTCCGAGAAGGAGACGTACTCGTGGGGGGTCTCGCCGAGCGCCCGGAGGATTGCCGCCCGCGTCGCGTTGCCGAGCAGCCCGAACGCGTCCTCGGGGTCCGTATCGGCCGGGCCCGACTCTCCCGGGTCCGTCTCGTCGGTCATCACCCGTCGTACGAGGGTCGACGGGAAAACTCTGGCTGGTTCGGCCCGGCTCGCCGCCGGTTGCCGGGACTCGCCGGGTGCCGGTCCGACGCCGGGGGAGACTGCCGGAACGCCATCTTTTATCGTCGTGGTTACCTATCGCCCGGTATGGACACGCGCACACTCGGCAGCACCGGCATGGACGTCACGGAGATCGGCCTGGGGACGTGGAACGTCGGCCCGGTCTGGGACGAGGTCAGCGACGAGGGGGCCCGCGACTCGATCCGCGCGGCGCTGGACGCGGGCGCGAACGTCGTCGACACCGCGGAGATCTACGGCGACGGCCGCGCCGAGCGGCTCATCGGCGAGGTCATCGAGGGGTACGACCAGCGGGTGTACGTCCCGACGAAGGCCGCGCCCGACGAGGACGAGCGCCACTCCGAAGCGGGGCTCCGGGAGTCGGTCGCCGGCTCGCGCGACCGGCTGGGCGTCGACTCGCTGGACCTCGTCCAGTTGCACTGTCCTGAGACAGCCGCCTTCTACGAGCCCGAGACGTTCGACGTGCTCGAAGACCTGAAGGCGGAGGGGAAGATCGACCACGCGGGCGTCAGCGTCGAGAAGGTCGAGGAGGCGACCAAGGCCGTCGAGTACGACGTCGTCGAGTCGGTCCAGATCATCTTCAACCCGCTGCGCCAGCGGCCGGCCGAGCGGTTCTTCGAGCGGGCGGCCGGGGAGGACGTCGGGGTCATCGTCCGCGTGCCGCTCGCGTCGGGCCTGCTCGCGGACGCCTTCGAGAGCGCCGGGGACTTCGGCGAGGACGACCACCGGCGCTGGGCCGCCGAGGAGGGCGTCGAGGCCGGCATCGGCCGCAAGGGCGGCGAGACGTTCGCCGGCGTCCCCTTCCAGTCGGGGCTCGACGCCGTCGCCGACATGCGCCGGCTCGTCCCCGAGGGCGCCACCATGGCGCAGTTCACGCTCCGGTGGATCCTCGACTTCGAGGCCGTCTCGACGGTCATTCCGGGGTCGACCTCCCCGGGGCACGTCCGCGAGAACGTCGCCGCCGCCGAACTCGACCCGCTGAGCCACGAGACCCACGGCGCAGTCCGCGACATCTACGAGGAGCACGTCGCCGACTACGTCCACCACCGCTGGTGAGGCCGCGTCGACGGACGAAGGACCCTCGTCGGCCGGATCCGCCACGCCGGGGCGTGCGGTCCGACCGACCGATCCCGAAACGTTCTTCCGTCGGGGAGATACGTTTGGCACTGTACTGCAGGGGAGCCGTCGGGACCGCTCAGAGGGCCGTTTCTCCCGGAGATCACGGGCGTCGAGTCCCGACGCGGTCGGTCGGATCTCCAGCCGAAGGGGAAGGGTCCGCGGTGCGACCCTCTCTCCAGTCACGCGAAGCTGGCACCGCCGACGGCGCGACCGGCGACGAAGAACGCGAGGCCGACGACCGCCGACCCGAGCGCCCAGGCGACGAAAAAGACGACCGCGAACGCGCTCCCGAACCCGGGACCCACGGGGCTCGCGGTGACCGCCGCGAGGAGCGCGACCGCACAGAGGCCCGCGACGACGGCGGCTGCCGCGCTCGCGACGGCCGCGGTCTCGACGCCGCGGCCGCCCGCCACGTCCGTCGGTCGATCGCCGAGCGACCACGCGGGGAGGCGGTCCCGGAACCGGATCATGCCCAGCGCCGCGAGGGCGAGCACGACCGCGGCGGGCGCCCCGAGGACGAGCGCGTCGGTCCCCGCGGCCGTCACGCGGGCGAGACCGACGGCGAGCGCCGCCGCGGCGGTGCCCGGGATCCCGCCCCCGGAAACGAAGACGAGGTAGGCGTCGACGCTCGTCCCGTCGGCGCCTCCCATCCAGACGACGGCACCGTCCCGGACCGGTACTCCGGTCACCCGACCGGCGGGGACGGTCCCCTCCGGGCCGCGGACGACCACGCGGTCAGCCTCGATAACGTACTGGCCCTCGGTGGGCGGCCGCCGGAAGTAGTCGACCAGTAGCGCGCCGCCGACGCTCCGGTGGCCCACGTTGGGCACGGTGAACCTGACCGTGAGTACGCCGCCGTCGAACCCGGTGTCGAGGTCCCCCGGGTCGTCGACGACCGTCCGCCCGCGCTCGTAAGCCCGCCGGACGATCCGCTCGCGGACCGACGGGTCCGAGAGGGCCCGCGTGCCGCCGTCGGAGCGGCCGGTCGTGTTCGCCGTGCCGCCGTCGGAGCGGCCCGATGCGTTCGCCGTGCCGCTATCGGGGCGCCCGGTCGCGTTCGCCCCGCCCCCCGCGGCGGCCACCCCGACGCGGGCCCGCCAGCGGCCGGTCCCGTCCTCGTCGACCGCTATCGTCAGCGAACTGTTCGTCACGGCGAGGGAGACGCCCTCGCGGGCGGCCGCGGTCTCCAGGTTCTCGCCACAGACGCCACAGACGGTCTGTGGCGGCGGCGCGGCGGCCGTGACCGGGACCAGAACGACCGCGACGAGTGTGGCGACGAGAGCGAGCGGGAGGACGCTGTCGGTCGGGGCCATCGTTCGTCCGTCCAGAGGGAGCGACAAATCCGTTGTGCCTCGGTACGTCCGCCCGGGCCCCTGTCCGGCGTCGAGCGCGACGGGGGTTCAGTCGTCAGCCGGGTCGTCCACTGGCCCGTCCGCTCAGCCCCCGGCCCCCTCGCCGCCGACCCGGCGGAGGACGAACCGGACGAGCACGAGGACGACGAGCAGGCCGACGATCCCGCCCAGCGCCAGCCCGATCGTTCGGATCGGGAGAAACGAGAGCACCGAGAAGACGGACAGCAGGCCGCCGCCCCCGCCCTTGGACACGACGACCGGGCCGGCCTGGGTGCCGTTGACCGAGACGGTGTGGTTCCCGGTCGTGGCGAACGCGTGTTCGACCCGCAACGTCCGGTTCTCGCCGGGCGGGATCGACACCGTCCGCTTGGCCACGAACGTCCGGTTGAGCCCCTGGAACGTCTGGAACCCGGCGACGTACTCGCCCGTCGCGTTGCCGCGGTTGACGAGCGTCGCGTTGATCGTCACCGACTCGTTCACGGCTACCTGCGTCCGGTTGACGGTCACGTTCGTGACGATGATCCGCGCCTCGCCGCTCGTCTCGTTCCCCGCCGTCCCGTTGCCGGTGGTCCCGTTGCCGATGGTCCCGTTACCGACGGTTCCGTTGCCGACGGTTCCATTTCCGAGCGTGCCGTTGCCGACGGTTCCGTTGCCGACGGTCTCGTTACCGACGGTTCCGTTGCCGACAGTGCCGTTACCGGCGGTGCCGTTGCCGGCGGTCTCGTTACCGACGGTGCCGTTGCCGCTCGTCTCGTTGCCCGTGGCGTTCGCCGGATCGGGTAGCGGCGCCGCGAGCGAGAACGACGACAGGCCGGGCGACTCGACGCGGTAGCGGACGGCGCCGTCGCCACCGTCGACGCGGCGCGTGTCCAGGCGCGTCCACTCCCCGCCGGACAGCCGATAGAGCGTCAGGTTCTCCGGGTCGATCCCGTGGGCGTCGAGGTACGAGCGGTTGACGCGCAGGTCGAACGAGACGCCCGCCAGCTGTCCCGACGAGAGCGAGTGCCCGACGGTCAGGGTCACGGCCGGGCGCGCGTCGGGCGGGGCGCTCAGTCCGCCCCCGGTCCGCTCGCGCACCACGACCGTCGACGTGAGGTTCAGGGCGGCGGCGGTCGAAAGCACCATCCCGTCGAGTGTGGCGTTCTCGGTTCCGGCGACCGCGGTCCGACCGCCCGCCGGAGGGACCTGGACGGTCGCGTCCGCGGGAGCGCGCCTGACGGTCACGCTCGCGCTCGCCGTCCCCGGGCGGCCGTCGCGCAGCGGCGTGACGGTCACGCGGGGCCACCGATCCGTCTCGTCGGTTCTCTCGCCGACGAACGCGTCCTTCGCGGAGCCGTTGACGTAGAACGTCCGGCTGGTCTCGTTGCCGTCCGGGTCGATGGCGCGGACGATCACTGCCGTCCGGTCCGGTCGGATCGCCACCTCGCGGTCGAACTCGACGCGCTCGCTTTTGGACCCGCTGTGGACGACCTGGTAGTCGATGGTCTCGCCCGTGGCCGGGTCGCGGGTCTCGACGACCAGCCGACGGGTGACGCCCTCGTGGGCGACGCCGCTGAGAAACAGCGTCTCCGAGTCCAGCACGACCGTCCGGTCGCGGTCGACGGCTATCTCCGGCGTGAGGTTCGCCTCGGCGGCGGCCACCCGCTCTATCGTGTAGGTGCGGTTCGTCGTCCTGCCGTGGACGTCCGTCGCCCGGACGACTATCTCGTAGGTCCCGGTGTAGAGCGGGTAGAACGACTCGTTGAACGGGACCGTTCGCCGGTCGACGCCGGTGCTGTACGAGCGCGAGCGGGCAATCGATTCGGTTTCGGACTCGTTGCCGCCGACGCGGCGGAAGGTCACGCTCGCCGACTCGACCCAGACGTCGTCCCGGATCACCCCCTCGAAGTAGAGCTGGTTACGGGTCGTCTCGTCGGGGAGCGGTTCGACGTCGACGGCCGGCGGCGCGCCGTCGCTCGCGTTGATCCCGAACCGGTAGGTGCGCTCGTTCCCGAACTCGTCGACGATCGTGATCCACACCCGATTGGTGCGGTTGGCGGCGCCCGAGTACCCCAGGTCGAGCGGGACCGAGAAATTCTCGTCGACCGACGTGAGCCGCTGCACGTCCGTGTGCGAGCCGAATCGGTGCTCGACAGTTACCTCATCGACTGCGGAATCCTCGATGACCTGCGCCGTCAGCGTCGCGTTCGTCCCCGACACGTTGCCGTCGGGGATCCGGTGCCAGGGTTTGGTCTCGTAGGGCTGGGTCAGGAACACGTAGGGCGCAACGGCGTCCTTGTAGACGGTGATCGTCGTCGCGTTCACGCTGTCGGCCTCGTCGGTGACGATCACCCTGACCTCGTTGTCGCCGTTCCGCAGGTCCAGATCGACCGTCCGGTTGGCCGCCGTGCCGTTCACCGCCAGCGTCCGGTAGTGGGCGCCGTTGACCCGGACGACGATCTCGCGGAGTTCGACGTCCGCCGGCGCGCCCGGTGGGACCGCCGCCGTGACCGTGAGCGTGGGGTTCGAGCCGACCTCGTGGCGGCCGCCGTCCGGAACGGTCTCCGAGTCGACCGCGACGGTGACCGACGGCTCCCCGGTCGAGTCGGCGAGGCCGCCGCCGACGGCCGCGCCGCCGAACACGGACCCGACGACGAGAACGGCGACGACCAGCGGCCGGAGTCGCATGTGCCGAGAGTTTCCCGCTCTCGTACTTAACCGGTCTGCCGGGAGTATCAACGTTGATAGCACAGGGGGAGGCCGGACCGGGCGGGTGCCCTCACAGCGAGGGGGGGTTCGGGCGGGCGGCTTTTGACCCTCCCGTCCGAGGAAGAACCATGAAGGTTCGCATCGCCGAGGCGGCCAGCCGGGAGGAGGCGGCGGCCATCGCGTCGGCGCTCGCCCGGCATCGCGGGGGCGGGGGGCCCATCGAGGTGTACGTCGGCGACGCGACCGAGCCGACGGTCGTCCGGGACGCGGGCGACGGTTCCGGCGAGGAACGCGACGGCACGGCGACCGACAGCCACGAGACGGCCGACGTTGCGGCAGGGGCGGCGAGCGACGGTGACGACCTCGGCCCGACCGACCGCGAGCGCCGGCTGCGCGCGGAGATCGCCGACATCCGGCGGGGCGGCCCGGAGAAGTACCGCGAGCGCCTCGCCGAGCAGGGGAAGCTGTTCGTCCGCGACAGGCTCGAACTCTGGTTCGGCGAGTCCGACCCGGTGCCGGGCGGGGAAGACGTGCCTCCGGACACCGAGGTGAGTCCGGGCGACGGACCAGCGGGAGTCCTCTTCGAGGACGGCACGTTCGCCAACTTCGACGCCTGGCACCCGGACGCGCCCGGCGACGGCGAGCAGCGGGGCGACGCCGGGAGCGCGGGCGGATCCGAACGGTCGGCCGACGCCGACCGCCTGCCCGCCGACGGACTCCTGACCGGCGCCGCCGAGTTCGAGGGACGGCGCGTCCACTTCATGGCCAACGACTTCACCGTGAAGGCGGGTTCGATGGCCGAGCACGGCGTCGAGAAGTTCCTCCGGATGCAACAGCGCGCGCTGAAGACCGGTCGGCCCGTCCTCTACCTGATGGACTCCTCGGGCGGGCGCATCGACCGGCAGCGTGGTTTCTTCGCCAACCGCGAGGGCATCGGGAAGTACTACTACAACCACTCGATGCTC
>JBDGST010000065.1:0-8309 GCA_042217365.1 Haloarculaceae archaeon | reverse complement strand
ACCCTTGGGCAAAATTTAAGTAAAGCTCCGGGAGCGGACAGTCACTCGCGGCGGGCGGGGCGAACCGTCACTCGCGGCCGAACGGCCGCCAGTACAGGAGGGCGACGGTCGCGACGAACACGGCCGTGGAGATGTCGTAAGTGCCCGACGTGACCGCGACGGCGAGGCCGGTCCCGCTCCCGACGACGCCCGTCACGAGCGACGCGACCACGGGCCAGCTACAGGAGACACACGAGAGCAGGCCGAGCACGCCGGTCACGGCCGACCCCGTCGCGTCGAGGACGGTCGCGTACACCAGGTATGCGAGCGCCAGGTAGCCGACCAGCTTGTACGGGACGAGCGTCAGCGACAGCCCGCCGCCGACGTAGGTGAGCGCGGGGCTCCACCCCGGCGGGACCGTCGCCCAGACGACCCGGAAGACCGAGACGCCGCCGTGGGCGGGACCGACCAGGCCCCCGACGTACGCCAGGACGCCGAAGTAGGCCACGGCGAGCGCGCCCGCGAGCCAGCGGTCCCGGGACGGCGCCGGCGCCGGCGTCGTCCGGAGCACCGCCCAGACCGCGACGTTGATCCAGACGAACGGGTAGATCCACAGCCGCAGGCCGGCCAGCGAGAGCAGCTCCGACCGCCCCAGGACGGCGTAGCCGACGAGCAGGAGGAGTTCGGTGTTGAGGACGAGCGCGCCCCACACGAGCGTCTCCCGGCGCGGGCGGAAGCGGGCGAGCGGCGAGTCTCCGGCGTGTGCGGACATTCGAATCGTGAGGGCTCAGAGCGCGAGGACGTCGACCACGATGGCGACCAGCAGCGCGCCGAGGTAGGCGTTCGAGGCGTGGAACGCGCGGAAGGCGGCCGCATCGTCGCGCTCGCGGTGCAGCCGGACGACCGCCCACAGGAAGACCGCGCCGAACGTGACGGTCGTCGCGGCGTAGAGCCACCCCAGGCCCGCGAGCGCCGACAGCGCCACCGCGGCGAGGAGCGTCGCCGCGAGGTACAGCAGGACGTGCTTGCGCGTCACCGCCTCGCCCCGGACGACCGGCAGCATCGGGAACCCGCCGCGGGCGTAGTCTTCCTTGTACGCCAGCGCGAGGTTGTAGAAGTGCGCCGGCGTCCACAGGAAGATGACCGCGCCCAGCGCCAGTCCGGGGACGCCGACCTGGCCGGTGACGGCCGCCCAGCCGATGAGCGCCGGCAGCGCGCCGGCGAAGCCGCCGATGACCGTGTTCTGGACGGTGTTGGGCTTGAGCACGAGCGTGTAGACGACGCTGTAGAAGACGATGGCGGCCAGTCCGAGCCCCGCGGCGAGGAGGTTCACTCCCGCGAACACCGCGAGCGACGCCGCCGTGAGCGCGAACCCGAAGACGAGGGCGTTCCGGGCGGGCACCTCGTGGGTCGCGAGCGGGCGGTCGGCGGTCCGGTTCATGCGCCTGTCCCGGTCGCGTTCGAGGACGTGGTTGAACGTGCCGCTCGCGCCGATGGCGAGGACGCCCCCGCCCAGCGTCAGCACGACCGTCCGGACCGTGAGGTCGGATCCCCCCGCGAGTGCCATCGCGGCCGCGGCGACCAGACAGAGAAGCCACATCAGCCGCGGTTTCGTCAGGCTCACGTACGCGGCCAGGGTCCGCCGGGCCCGCGTCAGCGTCGGGCGGTCGGCCGAAGCCGGCGATCCGGACGGGGCGTTCGATCCCGACGAACCGGCCGCGCCCGACGGGGCGTTCGATCCCGACGAACCGGCCGCGCCCGACGGCGTAGCGGAGCCGGACGCGTCGAACTGCAGGCCGACGACCGCGTCGGGATCGACGTCGGTCGGTTCGAGTCGCCAGGCCAGCGCGAGCGCCAGCGACGAGAAGATTGCCATCCCGACCCCGAGGTGGACGGCGGTCGAGACGGGGCCGGGTCCGGCGGTCACGACGGCGCCGAGCGCGACCTGGACGGGAAAGAGGGCGACGGCGACCCCGAGGGCGGCGAGGACGCGGCGCTCGATGCGCTCCCGGTCGGCGAACGCGACGGCGGCAGTGGCGACGACGAGCAGTCCGACCGCGACCGCGGCGATCCGGTGTCCCCAGGCGATCAGGAGCACCGGATCCCCGGCGGTCACCGGCCCGCGACAGACCGGCCAGTTCGAGCACGACTGCGCGGCGTCGGCGACCGCGGCCGTCGCCCCGGCCACGACGAGCAGGTAGACGCCGACCGCCGACGCCGAGAGAAGGCCGGTAAGCGACGGGTAACTGTCTCCCCGGGGCACGTGTAACTACCCCAGTCTTGGGGACCTCCGTATTTAGTATCGGCGCTTCCGGGCGGCGTCAGACCACAGGAGACCGCGTGCGAGCGAACCGGCCGCCACGTCCCGCTGAATCCACCACGTTCTTAAACACCCTTCCCTTAGACCGTTCCAAACATGAAGGGAAAGCGCCTGGCGCCGCTGGCGCTGTTCGGGGTCGCGCTGGCGGCGGTGGCGGTCGAGCCTGCGGCCGCGCAGTCGACCGCCGACTCGACGACGGAGAACCTCATCTGGGACCTCAACGACCAGTTGCTGTACATCGCGGTCCCGATCACCATCCTCGTCGAGGCCATCCTCTTTTACACGGTCTGGAAGTTCCGCAAGAACGAGTCGCCGCTCCCGACGCGGGAGAACCGGCGCCTGGAGATAACGTGGACGGTCGCGACCGCAGTGATCCTGCTGTTCGTCGGCGTCGCCTCCTACCAGGTGCTCGCGGAGCCCTACGTCACCGCTACCGGTCCCGACGCCGGGACGGACCTCGCCGACGGGGAGGAGGTCCTCGAAGTCCAGGTGGTGGGACAGAAGTACTTCTGGACGTTCGAGTACCCCGAGTACGGCGTCACGAACCAGGGCACCATGGTGTTGCCGACCGACCGGCCGATACGGTTCAACATCACCTCGAAAGACTGGTTACACGCCATGCACGTCCCCGGCCTCGGGCTGAAAAAGGACGCCTTCCCCGGGCAGTCGAACTACCTGCTCACGAAGATATCGAACGAGGGCTCCTACCAGATGTACTGTGCGGAGTACTGCGGCGTCGGGCACTCCCAGATGCTCGCGACGGTCGAGGTGCGCTCACAGAGGGGCTTCCAGGACTGGATCGACTCGAAGCAGGGCGGGACGAACGCCACCGCCGCGAACGGGACCGCGACCCCGGCGGGTGCCCTCGCGGCGAACTGATCCCGACCGGACGCCGGAACGAACGGGACCTCCGCGGGCCGGGGTGGACGGCCGACGCTTCGGGGCGGCGGACGACGCACCACGGACGCCCGACATTTTTCCTCGCGCGACGCACAGGGGGAGTGTGAACTACTTCGAGGACCTCGCCGCCGGCGACGCCCGGACGTTCGGGAGCTACGAGGTCACCGCCGACGAGATAGTCGCGTTCGCCGAGCAGTACGACCCGCAGCCGTTCCACGTCGATCCCGACGCGGCCGCCGACTCACCGTTCGACGGGCTGGTCGCGAGCGGCTGGCACACCGCCGCGATGACGATGCGGTTGCTCGTCGACCACCTCCTCGACGACCTGGCGACGCGGGGGGCCGCCGGCGTCGACGAACTCCGGTGGCGCGAGCCCGTTCGCCCGGGACAGACCCTCTCCGTCGAGACCGAAATCGAGGGGAGACGCGACTGGGACGAGGACACGGGGGTCGTCGACCTCGCCGTCACGACCGCCGCCGACGGCGACCCCGCGCTGACGATGGTCGCGCTGGTGCTGGTCGCCCGCCGGCCGTAGGCGACGAGACGTAGGGCCGATCGGCGCTCCTCAGCGACGAAAACGAGGGATCCGTCGGCGCACGTCGACGGCGAAAACGGGGCGCCCGGGCTCGGGTTCTTCCTCAGGCCATCTCGTCGGCGTCGACCGCGCGGTCGGACTGGATCCACGCGCTGCTGTTCTCGGCGTCGTAGATGACCACGTCGCCGTCCGCCATCGTGAGGTCTTCGTACTGTGCCGCGTCCGGGCATGACTCGTTTGCTGGCATCGTCTCTTCTCCGTTGTCAACCTTCGGGAGCAGGTAGGCGTCACAGAGTGTTAAATGTTACCAAGCATCATGGAACGGCGTTCAGTCGGCGAAACCGACGCCCGGCCGGTCGGCGGGACCACGGCGGGCAGGGGTAGCAGGTGGCGGGTCGGTTCCGGATCGCGTTCGACGCGGCGGTAGCCACGCCTCCGGTCGGGCCGGGGCTCGACGCGCAGTCCTCCGGCCGTCGCGGCGCAGTAACGTTCGCGTTTACCAATACTATTTTGGGAGGGAGTCGCAGGTACGACGTGGGATGAGCGACGAGGATGACGACCTCCCCTACACCTTCCAGTGTGCCAAGTGCGGATGGGAGACCGCCGCGAAGCGGCGGCCGGTTGCCTGCGAGGTCTGTGGCGGGCGGATGCTGGCGATGCCGTCCGACCGGTAGACGAACACCGGGTGCTCGCCGCCCCTTCGCCGACGCCCATCGGAGGGGACGAAGTTACGAGAGGCGGGACGGGACGGCCACCCCGTCGGGCGAGGCGCAACGGCTTTGGCGGCGTCGTCCAACGACCAGTCGTGGACGAGACGATCCGCTGGCTCCAGGGACGGCCCTACTACGAGGGACAGATCAGCGAGCGGCGCGCGGTCCCGGGGCGCGAAGCCACCTACGGCGACCTCGACCTGGACTCCCGGCTGGCGGGCGCGCTCGAATCGGGGGGGATCGAGCGCCCCTACGCGCACCAGGCGGAGGCGGTCGCGGCGGTCCGGGACGGTTCGAACGTCGTCCTGGCGACGCCGACCGCCAGCGGCAAGACGCTCGCGTACACGGTCCCGGCGTTCGAGCGGGCGATGGGCGCCCGGCCGGACGCCCCCGGCGGGGGTGCGGGGCGCGCGACGGCGCTCTACGTCGCCCCGCAGGTCGCGCTCATCAACGACCAGGCGGCGACGCTCTCGGACCTGGCACGCGGGCTGGGCTTCGGGTCGGGCGTGTCGGTCGCCCGGTACACCGGCCGGCAGGACCGCTCGGAGAAGGAGGCGGTCCGCGACCGGCAGCCGACGGTCCTGCTGACGACGCCGGACATGCTCCACTACGGGATCCTCCCGCACGCCCACCGGCTGTGGGACTGGTTCTTCGAGCGCCTCGAAACCGTCGTCGTCGACGAGGTCCACGAGTACCGCGGCGTCTTCGGCAGTCACGTCGCTCTCGTCGCCCGGCGCCTCGCCCGGGTCTGCGAGCGCTTCGCCGACGGCGGCCCCGAGAGCGCGGACGGCGACCCGGAGTGGGTGTGTTGCTCGGCGACTATCGGCAACCCCGTCGAGCACGCGGCGACCGCGACCGGGCAGGACCCCGCGTCGTTCGCGCTCGTCGACGAGGACGCGAGCGCAACGGGGCCGACCCACTGGCTGCTCTGGAACCCGCCGGAGTACGACGGCGGCGGGTTCGGGAGCGGGCGCCGCCGGTCGAGCCACGTCGAGACGAAGCGGCTGTTCGTCGACCTGGTCGCCCGCGGGTACCAGACGGTCGCGTTCACCGGGTCCCGGCAGGTCGCCGAGCGCTACGCGACCGAGAGCGCCAGCGACCTCCGGAGTCGGAACGAGCACGACCGCGCCCGGGCGGTCCACGCCTACCAGGCCGCGCTGACCGACGAGCGCCGGGAAGAGATCGAGGCGGGGCTGAAGTCGGGCGAGGTGCGCGGCGTCTGGAGCACGAACGCCCTGGAGCTGGGCGTCGACGTCGGCGGACTGGACGCCGTGTTGCTCGACGGCTACCCCGGCACGCGGATGGCCGCCTTCCAGCGGGCCGGCCGCGCCGGTCGCGGGACGGACCCGTCGCTCGTCGCGCTGGTCGCCGGCGAGGACCAGCTCGACCAGTACCTCCTGCGCCATCCCGGTGACTTCTTCGACGCCGACCCGGAGGAGGCGATCTCGAACCCGGAGAACCGGAACCTGCTCGACGACCACGTCCTCGCGGCCGCCCGGGAGACCTGGCTCGCGCCCGACGACGACCGCCACTTCGGCGAGCCGTTCCCGGACGTGGTGGCCGACCTCACCGAGGCCGGGGAACTGGACCGCCGGCAGACCGAGGCCGGGCTCCGCTGGCTCTACGACGGCGACGGGAGCCCCCAGCACGGGATGAGCCTGCGGACCGCCGGCGACCGCGAGGTGCAGTTGCGCGGCCGGGACGGCGACGTGGTCGCGACGCTCGGCTTCGCCGACGCGCTCCGGGACGCCCACCCCGGCGCCATCTACCACCACCAGGGACAGGACTACGAGGTAGTCGACCTGGACCTGCGCCACGACGTGGCCGACCTCGACCCGGTCAGCCCGAACTACTACACGCAGGTGCTCCACGAGAAGACGATCGCCGTCGAGAACGACCGCCGCGAGCGGACGCTCCCCGACCGACCCGATTCGACGGTCCGGTTCGCGGACGTGACGATGCGCAAGCGGATCACTGGGTTCGAACGCCGGGACCGACAGAGCGGCGAGCCCCTCGGCCGCGAGGCGCTGGACCTCCCCGAAACCACCCTGGAGACCGAGGCGCTGTATCTCACCGTTCCCGAGTCAGTCGAGCACGACCTCCGCGCGGCGGGCGACGGCCCCGACGCCTTCCCCGGCGCCATCCACGCCGCCGAGCACGGCATGATCTCGCTGTTCCCGCTCTCCTTTCTCTGCGACCGCCGGGACGTCGGCGGCCTCTCGACCCCTTACCATCCCCACACCGACGCCAGTACGGTGTTCGTCTACGACGGCCACCCCGGCGGCGTCGGGCTGACCCGGCGGGCCTACGAGACGGTCCCGGAGCTCACGAGGCGGACGCTCGCGATGATCCGGGACTGCCCCTGCGCCGACGGCTGCCCGGCCTGCGTGCAGTCGCCTCACTGCGGGAACGCCAACGACCCCCTGGAGAAGGAACTGGCCGCCGACCTGCTCGCCGCGCTCGTCGAATAGGGGGGATCGACCCGGTGTGTTTTTGCGGCGAGCCGACGAACGCGCCGACATGAAGCTCCGGGACCTCGCGGTCGCCGCCGCGGCGGGGGTGGCGGCGTTCCTCGTCGTCACCGTCCTCGTGACGGAACTGGCGGCGCCGTCCGTCGAGTTCTCGCTGTTTCTCGGGCTGCCCGCCGGCGCGATAGCTGGCCTCTCGGCGTTCGCGCTCGTCGCGCTCGGCCTGGGGGACGACCTGCGCCCGCGCCGCCGTCGCCGGGCCGTCGCAGTCGGGGCGTTCGGCGTCGTGTTCCTGGTCGTGGCCGTCGTGGAAGTCGCGGTGCTCGGGGCGACCAACTCGGTCGCTCTCGCGGTCGGGACTATCGTCGGCGCTGGCGTCGGTGCGTACGCGTACGTCCGCGCCGGGTGACGGGTTCACGGTTCTCCGGTTCGGGAACGTCACGCCGGGCGACAGTTCGGCCGAGCGCTCACAGCGCGAGCAGTTGCGGCCCCGTGATCAGGACGACGCCGGTGACCACCAGCGCCGCGCCGACGACCACCCGGCGGGTGACGCGCTCGACCTTCCTGAGGAAGATGGCGGTGAACACGATGGCGAACAGCGACGTCGGCGAGGAGAGCGGGTCCACGACGACGACGCGGCCGCGGCTCAGCGCCTCGAAGAGCGCGAGCAGCGCGAGCGCGTTCACCGCGCCCGACCCGGCGAAGAAGGCGTAGGAGCGGCGGGGCGCACGGAGCGCCTCCCGGACGCCCCCGAGCGACCCGTTACGGACCGCGACGTAGGCCAGCATGCCGACGAGTCCGGCGGTCTCGTTGATCGCGGCCCCCTCCAGGGGCGTGACCGCCGAGGCCGTGAACGCGAAGCGGCGGGCGACGCTGCCGGCGCCGAACGCGACGGCGGCCGTCAGCGGGAAGAGGAGGTGGCGGGTCTCCCAGCCGGAGATGTCGCCGCCCTCCGAGAACGCCAGCACGACCAGCCCGCCGACCACGACGACGATGCCGGCGGTCATCTGGAGCGTGACCGACTCGCCCAGCAGGACGACCGCCATGACCGTCGCCCAGACCGGGCGGGTGTTGACGCCGGCGCTGTTGACGCTCGACCCCAGGCGGTCGACCCCCTCGAAGGTGAGGACCCTGGCCATCGCGGTGGCGAACAGCCCCGTGACGACGAACAGGCCGACGACCCACGCGGCGTGTTCGAACACCGCCTCGCCGCGAACGACCAGCGCGGTCCAGTACGAGGTGGCCGATATCGTGAGGACCGTGAGCGCGACCTGGTTGGGCGTGCCGCCCCGCTCCATCCCCAGTTTCGAGAGCGGGGACCCGGCGCCCCAGCCGGCGGCCGCCAGCAGCGCGAGCGCGACGATGTGCGACCCCATCGCCCCCGACTTTCGAGGCGA
>JBDGST010000001.1:0-8414 GCA_042217365.1 Haloarculaceae archaeon | reverse complement strand
AGTACAAGCGCTACTACCACGACGAGGGCGTCGAGCACGAGGTCTGTGCCGTCCTGAAGGCGACGCTACTCGACCGGACGCTCGACCCGGACCCCGAGGAGGTCGCCGGGCTCATGTGGGTCCCCTACGAGCGCCTCCACGAGAACCCGCGCTGGTACCGCCAGCTCCGCCTCTGTCCCTGGTTCGAGATAGCGATGCGCCGCGACTTCGAGTGATACGGACCGTTGTAACCATTTTCGACAGGGCTATCGAACACTGGTGGGTTCGCGACCCGCACGAGCCGATCTCCTCCGCCATCGCGGTGACGAATTACAACGGTCCGTATGAGGAGGTCCCGAGCGGGGCGTATTCTCTCTGTCGCCGTCCCGGAAGCCGTCGTCCGCAGCCGTCTCGGGTGGTGGGTGGTTGCCGCAATCGGTTTTCCTCGTCCGGTTGCCGTCAGTACGGGGTGGCGGCCGATGCCGTCCCCGGCCCCTTCGAACGGTAGTCACTTCGGCGCCCGCTACCGATCGACGACGGGGGCGATTCAACGGTCGCTCGCGGACTGCACCTGGTCGGAGTCGCGGACTGTGGCCGCGACAAGCGGTAGCCGGACGACGACGGTCGTCCCGTCGTCGCGCTCGGCGAACTCGACGGTACCGCCGTGTTCCCTGACGACCCAGGCGACGAGCCAGAGGCCGACCCCGCTCCCGTGTCTGAGCGCCGTCTCGTAGCCCTGTTCGATGACGGTCCGTTCCTGGTCGGCGATCCCGGGCCCGTCGTCGGCGACGCTGAGTTCGACGGCGCGGTCGCCCGTCCGCTCGGCGGTCACCTCGACGGTGGGGGACTCGCCGTCGTGGTGTTCGACGGCGTTGGTGAGCAGCTCCTCGACCGCGAGTTCGATCGAGCTCCCGCCGTCGACGGTCAACCCGTCCGGGACGTCGACCGCTATCTTCGCGTTCGGCGCCGACTCGCGGACGCTCGCGGCGGCGTCCGACGCGACACGTTCGAGGTCGACGGCCGAGGAGGCGTCGTCGTCGAGCGCTCTCGTGAGCGCGCCGACCTTGTTGCTGCGCTCGACGACGGTGTCGACCGTTTCGTCGATGCGGTCGAGGTACTTCCCGGCGGTCGGGGAGTCGACGTAGTCCGCGAGGAGTTCGGCGTTCCCGGCGACGACGTTCATCTCGTTGCGGAGGTTGTGCCGCAGGAGGCGATTGAGCACGTCGAGGCGCTGCTCGCGCTGGCGGCGATCGGTCACGTCGCGGAGGCTGACGACGCGACCGCGGATCGTGCCGTAGCCGCGGTACAGCGACGAGACGCGGACGTCGTAGTAGTGTCGACCCGTCGGCCCGTCGAGTTCCAGTTCCGTCTGGCCGGCGTCGACGTCGGCGATGGCGTCGGCGATCGATTCGTCGACCGACGCCAGGGGTTCGCCGACGACCGAATCGGTCGAGACGTCCAGTAGCCGCTCTGCCGCGGGGTTCAGGTCGACGATCCGGCCGTCGTCGTCGACGATGAGCACCTGGTCGTCGATGTCCTTGACGACCGCCTCGCGCCCGAGGTCCCGCGTCGCCGGCGCCACCGACAGGAGGTTGTTCCGGAACACCGCGACGGCGACGACGACGCCCGCCAGGACGAAACAGACGCTCGTCAGGTCGTACTCCGGCGGGACGAGACCGAACACGGAGAGGGCGTTCGCGAGGAGCGGGACGAACGCCGCGACGAGGAGCACGGTGCTCCGGGTCCGGAAGACGCGGTTCGTCCTGAAGTTCAACTGGACGAGGACCGCGGCACCGACCGCGAACAGGAAGTAGCTGTACGCGATGTGTCCCCAGAAGGCGAGGCCGACCTCCCGCGTCAGGACGACGTACCCGTTCGTGATGTCCGTCGAGAAATCGGCCCAGACGAGCCCGTGCCGGTCGTTCGTCCAGACGAGCGCGACGAAAGCCACGGGTTCGACGAGCAGGGCGGCCAGCCGCCGGGGCGTGAGACGCCAGTCGTGCTCGGCGTAGGCGAGGACGGTCGCGAGCCACGCCAGCGGTACCAGCGGCGTGACGGTCCAGGTCACGTGCGTCCAGAAGACCTTTCCGCCGAGCGTCGGGCTGGCGAGCGTGATCCCCTCGGCGAGCGACCAGAGGCTAGCCGCCGTCACGAACACCGTCAGCGGCCGCGCACCGGGCGTGTCCCGGTGGAGCCACGCGAGCAGGGCGACCCCGGCCCCGACGATAGCCGAGAGCAAGACGACCGGCACGTGGGGCGGCACAGCCATCGCTGGATACTGGTTGCGGGCTCTCCAGAATAAGTGTTCGTGGTAGGGGACAGCGGCGGTGGGTTCCCGTCATGACGGGTACCGAGAGGAGAGACGACAGGTGACGGGCCCACGCTCGGCCGCCGGACTACCGGTCCGGCCCCCCGCCGTTGCGCCGGCGGTGGGCGAGCGCCGCCCAGACGGCCAGCGCGCCGAGCCCGACCGCCGGGACCAGTGGCAACACGAGGTAGGTGCCACGGAGGCCGAAGCCGACCGCGTCGAGGGCGCCTCTCGCGTTCGGGAGGAACACGATGGCCCACGGGACGACGACGAGCGCGACGACGAGCGCTCCGACGACGACCCAGCCCCGCCAGCCGAACGCGTCCCCGCCGGCGGTCTCGTCGCCGCCCTGGGAGCCGGCCGCCATCACTGCTCGCCGTCCGGGACGACGACGACCTTGCCGAACCCCTCGCGGTTCTCCAGCAGTTCGTGACCGCGGGCCGTCTCGCTCATCGGCAGCACGTCCCGGATCCGGACCTCGAAGGTCCCGTCCCAGACGCGCGCGAGGGCGTCGTCGACCTCGCCGGGGCTCGCCATCGTCGACCCCACGACGGTCAGCTGGTTCCCGAACAGCCGGGGGATCGACGTCCGCGGGCGCTGACCGGCCGTCGCGCCGCAGGTGACGAGGCGCCCGCCGTGGGCCAGGCTCCGGAGGGAGTCTCCCCAGGTATCGCCGCCGACGTGGTCGACGACGACGTCGACGCCGCGACCGCCGGTCGCGTCACGGACTTCGGCCGCGAAGTCGTCTTCCTCGTAGTCGACGCCGTGGTCGGCGCCGATCTCGCGGGCGTAGTCGAGTTTCGCCTCGCTGCTGGCCGTGGCGAACACCTCGGCGCCGGCGAAGTCGGCTATCTGGACCGCGGCGTGGCCGACGCCGCCGGACGCGCCGTGGACGAGGACCCGCTCGCCCGGCGAGACGTCGGCCCGCGTGACGAGCATCCGCCAGGCCGTCTGGAACACCAGCGGCGCGGCGGCGGCCGTCTCCCAGCCGACCCCCTCGGGGACCGGGACGAGGTTGTCGGCGGGGACGGCGGCCAGTTCGGAGTGGACGCCCGGCCGGTGTTCGCCGATGATCTCGAAGTCGACGCAGAGGGTCGGGTCGCCGTCGCGGCAGAACTCGCAGGTCCCGCAGCTGACCCCCGCGGCGACCGCCACCCGGTCGCCCGGTGTGAATCGCGTCACCTCGGCCCCGACGTCCTCGACGACCCCGGCCGCGTCGCTCCCGGGGACGTGTGGCATCGCGAGGTCGATCCCCGGGGACCCGCGGCGCGTCCAGACGTCGAGGTGATTGAGCGCGCCAGCCCTGACGTCGACGAGCACCTCGTCGGCCCCGATCTGGGGGTCGGGGACCTCGCCGTACTCGATGACGTCCGTGTCACCGTGCTCTGTGAACGTGACAGCCTCCATGCCCGAACCGAAGGCCGACCGGCGCAAAACGGTGGCGACACTCGTCCGGCCGTCGGCCGGGCACCGTGAATTTTTGTGCGGCGGTACGCTACGCACTCCATGGTCGATTTCCAGTCCCGTGACACGAGTCGGGGCGTCGACGAAGACGACGGCGAGGCCGACGAGACTGACCGGTCAGACGGCCCGAACGGGGAAGGGGATGCCAGCGATGCGGCCGGGTCGGAGGGCGGAGACGAGAGTGACGCGACGGGGGAATCGGACGCGGAGACGGCGGGGGGAGGGGGTCCAGAGGCCGAGGAGGAACGTGGCCCAGAGACGGCGACCGCGGAAGGGGCGCGTGCCGAATCGAGCACCGGCGAAGCGTCGGAAGGGCGACCCGGCGCCGATCCCCTCGAAGGGCCCGCGTCGGAGGCGGAATCGAGCGACGACGGGGACCACGCCGGTCACCACCACGCCGACGTCGAGCAACTGGGCGTCGCAGTCGTGACAGTTTCGTCGACTCGCACCAGCGAGGAGGACCCGAGCGGCGACGCGATCGCGGAGCTGCTGGCGCGGGACGGGCACGACGTCGTGACCAGGGACCTCGTCGCGGACGACCTCGACGGCGTGCAGCGGTCGGTGCTCGCACTCACCGACCGCGACGACGTCGACGTGGTGATAACGACGGGCGGGACCGGCGTCACCCCCGACGACGTGACTATCGAGGCCGTCAGACCGCTGTTCGACAAGACCCTCCCCGGCTTCGGGGAGCTGTTTCGCGTCCTCTCCTACGAGGAGGTCGGCACCCGCGCCCTCGGGTCGCGAGCCACCGCCGGCGTCAGCGAGGGCGTCCCCGTGTTCTGTCTCCCTGGGAGCGAGGACGCCGTCCGCCTCGGCACCGAGGAGTTGATCCTCGAAGAGGCCGGCCACCTCGTCGGCCTCGCCCGGGGGGAGTGACACACTCACACAGACTACTGTTGGTGATTTCCGGCTCGATCGCACGGAATCCCGGGCCCGACCGGGACGCGGGCACGGCAGTCCGAATCAGTCGCCGCCCCGGTACCGGAGGTACGCGAAGCGGCCGCCCTCACCGAGCGCCCAGAGGACGACGATCACGAGGGCCACCAGCAGGGTGCCGCCCGCGAGCGGCGACACCCACGTCGGGAGGACGTAGAGGAACCCGTGGAGCACCAGCGGATGGAAGGCTTCCAGGAACCATTTCTGGAGGGTTTCCCCCGGTCCGTCGACGTCGCTCACCTTCGTTTCGCTCACGTTACCGTGGATCCGGGCCATGCTCGGCCCGCCCTCGCTCTCGGGCCCGGTCGTGAGCAGTTCGGCCTCGTAGACGGCCCGCGGGACTGTCCGCGACCAGAGGATCGACCCGTTCGGCGACACCTCGATGACGCGGGTCCCGTGGGTGTCCGTGACGAGCGTATTGCCGTTGGGCAACCGGTCGGCGTCGCGGGGCCACTGGAGCCGTTCGTCGGTCCACAGCCAGGTCCGCGTCCAGGTGCCGTTCCGGCGCTGGTACTCGACGACGCGGTTGTTCTCGCTGTCGGACACGAGGACCGCCGGTCCGCCGTTCTCCCGCGGGATGTAGTCGGGGTTGTGCTGTTCGTACAGCGTCCCGTACTCGTCCTCGGCGCCCAGCGTCCAGTTCTCGAGCATCCCCCGCTGGCGGTCGACGAATACCACCTGGTCCTGGTTGCGCAGGTTGACCATGTACAGCCCCTCGTCGACGACCTCGACGTCGTTCAGGTGGGTCCAGTCCCCGGGCTGTCCCCCGGTCGAGCGGTCGAACTCGGCGGAGGCGTTCCAGACCCACTCGACCTCGTCCGTCGTGACGTTCAGGACGAACACCCTGTCGTGCTGGATGTCGCCGACCAGGTACTCCGTCGCCGAGATGCGGTCGACGTCGTGGGTGTTCGAGGAGCCGTTGTAGTTGACGTAGCGGGTGTAGACGCGTTCGACCTCGCCGGTGGAGTAGTTTATCCGGTCGACGACGTTCTGGGCGCAGGGCGTCTCCAGCCGGTCCGGACAGGCGGCCTTCCCCCGGATGTTGCTCGCGACGTACGTCAGGGTGAACTCCCCCGCGGGCGACGGGTCGACGTCGTGATAGAGTTCGTGCTCCGCGGTCGAGAAGATCCGCTTGCCCGTCGCCCTGTCGACGACCGTCAACTGGCCCGGCCCTGTCGCGTCGACGACGTAGGCCAGGTGGCCGGTCGCCTCGAATGACTCCGCCGCTTCGCCTCCGCCCGACGAGTCAGGGGGGGTTTCCCCCGGACCGCTCCCGTCCCCGACCGACGAGACGGGCGTCGCCGTCCCGTTCCAGTCCGGGGAGACGGGCGTCAGTGTCCCGTTGGCGTCGACTGGACCGTTCGCGGGCGTGCTCCCGCCGCTCGTCGCGAAGTCGACGGCGAGAGGGGCGAAGAGGACCACGACCGTCACCAGGAGGGCGATCCGGACCTTGCGGATGTCGACGTTCAAGGTACTCGAACTGTTCCGACAGGCGGTATTATTAATTCACTGGTTTGCGGTCCGGTCTTCCCGACCGAGGTCGGTCGCCGGCTCTCCCGCTGTTCGAGCCCCGGTCCACGGCTCCCACGTCTCCGGCGTATCGGCCCCGACTCTCCCGGGGGCGCTACCGGTCGCCGCGCCACTCGGCCTCGAACTGCTCGACGAACCGCTCGACGAACGCCGCCCGGTCGGCGGCGAGGTCGCGGCCGGCGTCGGTCTCCATCGCGTCGGGGAGTCTGAGGAGTTTCTCGTGGACGTGCTGGACGACGGTGTTGTCCCAGTCGGTCCTGTCGTAGCTGTCACCGTACTCGCGCTCCGGATCGTACATCTGCTGGCCCTGGCGCGCGCCGAACATGAACGCCCGGCCGAGGCCGACGGCCCCGAGCGCGTCGAGGTTGTCGGCGTCCCTGAGGGCGCGTTCCTCCACCGTCGGCTCGTGGTCGAGGCTCGTCTCGGCGGCGAAGTCGTACTCCTCGTGGTGGGCGACGCAGTGACAGACCGCGTCCCGGTCCCCGGGGAAGTCGGCCCCCGCGAGTATCTCGCGGACCGCGGGGAGCGTCTCGCGGGGGTGGGTGAACCCGTCGCCGCGGACCCGGTGCAGGTCGTGGACGAGCGCGGCGGCGCCGACGACGGAGAAGTCCGCGTCCTCGGCGGCGGCGAGGCGCCGTCCCAGGCGATAGACCCGCCAGGCGTGGCTCATGTCGTGGCCGCTCGCGTCGCCGTCGAAGCGCGACCGGACCGCCGCGGCGATACGGGCGTGGGCCGGCGTCGGGTCGGGATCCATGCCGGGGTCGGTGAACCGAAGCGCGAAAAGAATGGCGGTCCCCCCGGCCACAGCGGGGACCGGGGCAGGGTGACGTCGGCGCCGCTGGAGCCGATCGGTGCCAGCCCCCACGACTTTGGGATCGCCGGGTGAACGTCGGGGTATGCCCACGGAACTTCGCGACGGCGTCTGGTGGCTCGACCTCGGCGGGGTGAACGCGTACCTGGTGGACGACGGCGGGACCGTGACGCTCGTCGACGCGGGACCGCCGTGGCGCGCGGGGGCCGTGCTCGACGGCGTGGTCGAGGCCGGGTTCGCGCTGAGCAGCCTCGAACGGGTTCTGGTGACCCACTACGACGCCGACCACGTGGCCGGCCTCGCGCGCCTCGGCGGTCTAGACGCGACGGTGTACGCGGGCCGGGACGACGCGGCCCTCGTTGCGGGGGATGCGCGGCCGGGTTGGGGGTCGCTGAAAGGGGCGTCCCAGCGCCTCATGGCGCCGCTGGTCGGCGACCCCGCGGTCGACGTCCACCCGGTCGGGGACGGCGACACGGTCGGGAGCTTCACCGTCTACGGGACGCCCGGCCACACGCCGGGTCACGTCGCGTTCGTCAGCGAGCGACTCGAAGCCGGCTTCCTGGGGGACCTCGTCCGGGAATCCGACGGCGACCTGGAGCCGTCGCCGTGGTTCCTCTCGGCGGACGCTGACCGGGTGGCCGAGAGCATCCGGGATTTGGCCGGACGCGCGCCGCCGTTCGAGGTGCTCGGTGTCGGCCACGGCGTGCCGTTCAAGCGGGACGGCAAGGCCCGACTCGACGCCCTCGCTCAGCGGGTGTAACCGCTCGCCCGGGCTCAAGGGGATCGAGCCAGCTCCGCCGTCGCGCCAGTGCCCCGGCCCACTCACGACCTCGGAACGCGCCCGTTCGCTACCGGATACCCCCCACTTACTTGATCGGGGGGTGTGTACACGCGCCGCATGTGGGAGACGATCGACAGGCACGCACCGAGAAACACGGCACACCGAGTGTACGTCGCGGTCGCTGCGGGGGTCGTGGGGGTCCTCGCGCTCGGCGACGCGCTCCACGTGATCACGTTCCCGATGTACACGCTGGGGCTGCCGGATTCACCCCCGGCCGACTTCGCCGTGTTCCTCCTGGGGGTCGGGCTGTTCGCCGTCACGTACAGGCTCCTCCGGGTGAGCGTCGCCCAGGAGTCAACGGACTCCGCGGGGAAGCCGGCCGCGGACGGTACCGGGGAGTACGACGACCGCGACCCGGAACAGATCCTGGAAGCGCGCTACGCACGCGGCGAACTCACCGACGACGAGTTCGAACACATGCGGTCGCGACTGGAGGACTACGACACTACCGACGACGCCGAGTACCGGGACGCACAGGAGTTCGCGGAGAACCACGAACTCGACGACAGGGAAACGGTCATCGAGTGAGGGGCCGTGGGGCG
>JBDGST010000104.1:0-8569 GCA_042217365.1 Haloarculaceae archaeon | reverse complement strand
CGCCGAGGAGGAAGGGTTGGCCGACGTCTTCCGCGAGGCCGGCTTCGAGTGGCGCAACGCCGGGTGTTCGATGTGCCTCGGCATGAACGAGGACCAACTGGAGGGCGACGAGGCGTGTGCCTCCTCGTCGAACCGGAACTTCGTCGGCCGCCAGGGCAGCAAGGACGGCCGGACGGTCCTGATGAACCCCCGGATGGTGGCCGCCGCGGCCATCGAGGGCGAAGTCACCGACGTGCGCGAACTGACGGAGGTGGCCGAAGTATGACCGACGCGACCGAGGACATCCCCGAGGTCGATTACGTCTCCGGCACCGGCGTCCCGATACGGGGCAACGACATCGACACCGACCAGATAATTCCCGCGCGATTCATGAAGGTCGTGACCTTCGACGGGCTGGGACAGTTCGCCTTCTTCGACCAGCGGTTCGACGACGAGGACAACCCCAAGGACCACCCGATGAACGAGAAGCGCTTCCAGGACGCCAGCGTGATGGTCGTCAACAGCAACTTCGGCTGTGGCTCCTCGCGCGAACACGCCCCGCAGGCGCTGATGCGCTGGGGCATCGACGCGCTCGTCGGCGAGTCCTTCGCCGAGATATTCGCCGGGAACTGCCTCGCGCTGGGCATCCCGACGGTGACAGCCGACCACGAGACCGTCACCGAGTTGCAGGACTGGGTCGAGGACAATCCCGACGGCGATATCGACATCGACGTCGCGAACGAGACCGTCACCTACGGCGACACCGAGGTCGACGTCGCCGTCGACGAGGGCCAGCGCAAGGCACTCGTCGAAGGCATCTGGGACACGACCGCGCTGATGAAGGCCAACCGGCAGACGATCGAGGGGACGGCAGCCTCGCTTCCCTACGTCGAGGGCGACTGACCGCCCGTTCTCGCGATTCGTACAGATATCCGCCACACCGGGGTGGCGGAATTCCTGACAGGCTTACAGCCGGCAGTATCAGCCGGAACGCACCGACGAGAATCCGCATTCGAGAGTGACCGGACTACGCTTCGTGCGGGAACGGCAGGTGTGCTCGTCCTTCGTCCCACTCCCAGTTCATCACTCGCCAGCGGGGGTTATCCCCCCAGTGGGACCGTTCGTCACGCTCGGCGCGTTCGTGGGCGGTCGTCTTGTCGCACCCTCGCGCCCGATGCTCGATCTCCCTGAGTTCGTGAAACAGGACGAACCGCTCGTATTTTCGCCAGCGCTCCGAGATCCAGATCTCGTTCATCGGGATTCCCAGATCGTCAGCCGCGGGCGGATAGATCACCTCCCCTTCGAATTCAACCCGGTAACAGGCGTTGTACTTCGCGATCACCTCGTGCGGAACGTACGTGACGGTCCAACCGCGTTCCCGGATCTCACTTCGAACAGTGGTCATACTGGAATCGCCGGGGGGCCGAGGATTAGTTCTGTCGACCGAATCCGAGGCGGACGACTGCTGTATACGCGCGTTCCATCTCGCACCACGGGAAGGGATCTGTGTCGGAGTGATTCGCCCGCTGTGTTCGCGTCGAGGCCTCCGGCGCGCGACGCGACCGCGTCACCGACGCCTCCCAGAACCGTTTCGACAACTGCTTTGGGGGCGGCCGGCGGAGTCTCCGCCGTGAAGACGCTCGACCTCTCGCACCGACTCGCGACCGACATGCCCGTCTACCCCGGGACGGATCCGGTCCGCGTCGAACGGGCGACGACGCGGGACGACGACGGGTACCGGACGACGCGATTCGCGTTCGATTCCCACGCCGGCACGCACGTCGACGCGCCCGCACACCTCGTGGACGGGCCCACCCTCGACGACCTTGCTCTCGACAGATTCCGGTTCGCGGCGGCCGCCGTCGACCCGGGACCGCTCGACCCCCGGGAGAGCGTCGGCGTCGACGCCCTCCGGGACGGGCTCGCGGTCGACCCCGGCGACGTCGACCTCGTCTGTGTCGTCACGGGCTGGGACCGCCACTGGGGGAGCGACCGGTACTTCGACCACCCGTTCCTCGCGCCGGAGGCCGCCTCGTGGCTCGCCGAGCGGGGCTGTGACCTCGGCGTGGACGCGATCAACCCCGACCCGACGCCGACGGACAACGCCGCCCCGGACGAGCCCGACGGCTTCCCGGTTCACGAGGAACTGTTCGAACGCGAACGCGTCATCGTGGAGAACCTCCGGGGGCTCGGCAGGCTCCCCGACCGGTTCGAACTCCACGCCTACCCCCTCCGGTACGACGGAGGCGACGGCTCGCCGGTCCGCGCGGTCGCGCTCGTGCCAGACCGCCCGGGGACGGGGGACTGAACGGCGGCGGCTGGTCCACATCGACACCCTCTTTTCGACACCCGGTGGACGTTCCCCCATGACTCACGAGATCGCAGTCATCCCGGGCGACGGGATCGGACAGGAGGTCGCACCGGCCGCCGTCGAGGTGCTTGAGTCCCTCGACGTCGACTTCGACTTCGTCGAGGCGAGGGCCGGCGACCACGTGAAAGCGGAGACGGGCGATCCCCTCCCGGAGGAGACCCGGGAGATCGCCGCCGAGGCCGACGCGACGCTGTTCGGCGCGGCCGGCGAAGAGGCCGCGGAGGTCATCCTCCCGCTCCGGGACATCGTCGGCTCGTTCGCCAACGTCCGGCCGGCGCGGGCCTACCCCGCGCTGGACGCCGTCCAGCCCGACACCGACATCGTGTTCGTCCGCGAGAACACCCAGGGCGTCTACGCGGGCATCGAGTCCCGGATCCAGGACGACGTCCGCACGCTGACGCGGGTCGTCACGGAAGAGGCCTCCCGCGACATCGCCGAGTACGGCTACCGCTACGCGCGAGAGAACGGCTACGACCGCGTGACGGTCGCACACAAGGCCAACGTCATGCGCGAGACGGACGGCCTCTTCCTGGAGGCGGCCCGGGAGGTCGCCGAGGAACGCGGACGCGAGTTCGACACCGCGCTGATGGACGCGCTGGCGATGAAGCTCGTCATGCAGCCCGAGGAGTACGACGTGATCATCTGTCCGAACCTCGCGGGGGACGTGCTCTCGGACCTGGCGGCCGGGCTGGTCGGCGGGCTGGGCCTCCTGCCGAGCGCGAACGTGGGGCCGGACAACGCCCTGTTCGAGCCGGTCCACGGCTCCGCGCCGGACATCGCCGGCCAGGGGATCGCCAACCCGTCGGCGATGCTCCTCTCGGCCGCGATGCTGCTGGAGCACCTCGGCTACGACGAGGAGGGCGCGGCCGTCCGCTCGGCCGTCGAGGGGGTCCTCGCGGACGGGCCCCGCACGCCGGACCTGGGCGGCGACGCCACGACCGACGAGGTCACCGCCGCGGTCGTCGACCGTCTCTGAGCGGTCTCGGACACGGGCTCTCCGCGAGGCTTAAGTTCGAGACGCGCGTTGTTTCGGACATATGCCCACTGTCGAACTCGACGAGGAGACCGTCGAGCGCCTCGACGCGCTCCGGGTCGACGACGAGTCCTACGACGAGATCGTGACCGAACTCATCAACATCTACGAGGCAGAGGGGTTGACGCTGTTCCGGAGCGGGTGACCGGCGTCCGGTGGTTCCGACGCTCTCCGATCCCCGGGCGGTTCCGACGACTACTCCTGTGCCGTCTGCCGGACCCGCTCCCACTTCCCCCGGGCCTGTAGCTTCTCCTGAAGGTCGTCGGCGTACATCTGTGCCAGTTCTTCGGCTGCCGCGACTCGCTCGCGGTCGCCCCTCCCACCGCCGATCCCCAGGGCGTCCTTGATCCCGTCGAAGATGCCGCCGGACGAACCGCCCGAGCCGGCATCGGCGCCGCCGCCCATCGCCATCTCGCCGCGCCCTTCCATCCGGTCCAGTTCCGGCATCACCGCGCCGAGTTTGCTGGTGTCCGCCACGAGCCGCGCGGCATCGGCGTCGCCGGGCCGTTCGATCTCGAACTCGACGGCCGTCATGATGAGCCCCCACTGCTGACTCGTGAAGTTCGAGGCGGCCACCTTCTCGGAGAACTCCCGGTCCACCTGCATCCGCTCGCCCGCGATCAGGTCCGTCCAGTCGGACTCGCTCATGACTCACCGTTCGGGCGGCGCGCGTATCAGTATTTCCGCTCGGGGAACCGTCGCGACTCCGACCGGCGCAGGAAAGCGTCGCGACGGCGCCCGGAACGACCGACCGCCGAGCTCCGGTCGCGACGACGCGAAGAGTCTGCCGGAGTCGTTCAGTTGCCGTTGCTCTCGCTGCCGGAGTCGACGCCCATCGCGTCGAAGAGCTTCTTCCGGACGGCTTCCTCGGTCAGTTGCAGGAGCGTCTCGCGGTTGTCCTCGCTGGTCTCGATGCCGGTGAAGATCCCGAGCGGGATCTCGACGGCGGCGTCCGTCGAGTGGCCCTTCGCCTCGCCCATCTCGCCGAAGGCGTCGTCGAGGACCTTCCCGATGTTCATCCGGATGTCCTTCGAGCGCGCGGCGAGGTAGATCGTGTCGTCGGCGATCGCGAACACCGCCGTCGTGGTGATCCCCTCCAGGTTGAGGAGGTGCTGGGCGGCCTGTGCGAGGGCGTCGCGGTCGCGGATGAACCCCGCGTTGGAGACGAGGTGGCTCCCGCTGACCTCGCGGTTGCGGATGGCCTCGGCGAGCACGTCCAGCGTCTCGGGGGACATCGACGGCGACTCCACCTGTTCGAGCGTGTCGTGGTCCGCGAACGGGTAGAGGTACGCCGCGGCGGTCAGGTCGGCCGGCGTCGTGTCGCGCTTGAAGTCGAGCGTCTCGGCGCGGATGCCGTACAGCAGCGCGGTCGCGACCTCCTGGCTCAGCGTCAGGTCGAGCTCCTGGACGTACTTCGTGAGTATCGTCGAGGTCGCCGAGACGTTCGATCGGACGTCCTCGAAGCGCGCCTCGACGCCCTCCTCCTCGGGTTCGTAGTGGTCGACGAGGACGTCGATCTCGTTCACGTCCGGTTCGACGCCCTTGGCGAAGTCGACGAGCGCGACGGTGTCGTAGTCCGCGAGGTCGACAGTCGTCTTCGAGACGAGTTCGATCCCCAGCAGGTTGACGAACGCGCGGTTCTCCTGGTGGCCGATCTCGCCCTCGTAGATGATGTCCGCCTCGACGTCGCGGCTCTGGGCGATCTCTTTGAGGGCGGCGGCGCTGGCGATGGAGTCGGGGTCCGGGCTCCGGTGGACGAGAATCGCCATGCGGTCGTCGGTGTCGTCGATGACGTCCGCGAGGTTGCGCGCCTTGTACTCGAGTTCGCCCGTCTCCAGCGCGCGGAGCGCGGAGTCCGCGATGACCGACGACGGGTTTATCACCACGTCGGCGCCGAGCTCGGTGAGTTCGTCCGCGGACACGGGGTCCGAGGCCCGCGCGACGATGAACTGGTCGCTGCCGCGGGCGCGGATGTTCTCGACGGCGGCGGCGTTGGCCTCGACGTCGGAGGACATGATGAGGACCACGTCCGTGTCGGCGACCTGGTCGGCGACGGACTCCTCGCGGATGTCGGCCGTGCTCGCGTCGAGGTCCTGGTCCCGCAGCGCCTCGACGCGGCCCTCGTCCCGGTCGATGATCTCGACCTCCTTGCCCTCCTCGACGAGTGCCTCGGCGACGGCGTGCCCCACGCTCCCGCACCCGAGGATGGCGTATCGAGACATCGAGGCCATCGCGATACCGGTGCTCATACGGCACCCACAGGGCTACGACGCATAAAATCCCCGCCATTCGCCACCGCCCGGAACGACATGGAAACGTATTTCAATCGACCGTCGTAACCCTGTCGTGTGGGCCGGTAGCTCAGTCCGGCAGAGCGTCTGACTCTTAATCAGACGGTCAGGGGTTCAAATCCCTTCCGGCCCGTGCAGTGAACCGGTGAGCGTCGCGAACCGGTGAGCGAACCGGCACGGAGGGGATTTGAACTACGCGAGTCGCAGCGGCCGAGCAAAGCGAGGCCGACCGTCTCGCAATCGAGTTCAAATCCCTTCCGGCCCGTGATTTTCCCGACGAACGGGGAGAGCTGATACGGACCGTCGTAACCATTTTCGACAGGTCTAGGCCCCGATGAGGACAGCAGAAACTGCGGTCGGAGCTCCCCCTGAGCGCGACTCACTCCGACCCGACGCCGGTTACCTCGAACCGCGCTCCGCCGTCGCGGCTCTCCGTGACCGACACGTCCCAGCCGTGGCCATCGGCGACCTGCCGGACGATGCTGAGTCCGAATCCCGTCCCGTCGTGGGACGTGGAGAACCCGTCCTCGAACACCCGGTCGCGGTCCTCCTCGGCGATCCCGCAGCCGTCGTCGGCGACGAAAAAGCCGTCGTCGAGGCCGCCGACCGTGACTGTCAACGGTTCGTAACCGCTCTCGTCCGCGTCCCGACCAGTATCCGATCCACGACGCTCGGGGCTCGTGGAACCGTGTTCCACGGCGTCCTGACGAGCGTGCGAGTCAGGGCTCGTCGAGCCGTGCTCGACGGCGTTCCGGAAGAGGTTCTCGAAGAGCTGCTGGAGGCGACTCCGGTTCGCCCGGACCGTTCGCTGGACGCTGACGGAGAGCCTCGCGTCGCCTGTTCGGACGGCCCCCCATGCGTCCTCGGCGACGGCGCCGACCGGGACGGGTTCGACCTCGGCGGCCGTCTCGCCGTCCTGGGCCAGCGCCATCATCTCGTCGACTATCGTCTCCATGCGTTCGTGGGCGCGGACGACGGTGTCGAGCTGGTCGCTGTCGCACTCCTCGGCGACGATCTGGAGGCGCCCGCCGGCCACTTCGAGCGGGTTGCGGAGGTCGTGGGAGACGATTCGGACGAACGTTTCGAGGCGCTCGTTCTGGCGTTCGAGGTCCCGCTCGCGGTCGATCCGGTCGAGCGCGTTCCTGGTCTGGTTGACGAGCAGTTCCGCCAGTTCGACGTCGACGTCGTCGAACGCGTCCGGCTCGGTCGAGACCGCCTGGAAGACGCCGCGGTTGCCGACCGGTACTGCGAGGACCGATTCGAACGGTGCCCGGTCGTCCGGCCGGTCCGAGCCCTCGCCAACGAGCGACCGGCCGGTCCGGTACGCGACCTCCGCGAGCCGTTCGACTGGAGCCGCCCCGTCCGGCGCCGCTCGACCGGGAGATCGCCCGGTTCCGGACCCGTCCGCGGCCGTCTCGCCCGAAGCCCGGGGCGCGGTCGTGGCCCTGACGTCGAGACCACCGTCGGACCCGATCGCGACAGACGCGCGGTCGAACGAGAGGACGCGCTCGGCGGCGTCGACCGTCCGGTGGCACGCGTCGTCGACCGCGTCGTCGGCGTCGAGGTCGAAGGCCACGTCGTGGAGCGCCCGGAGCGCCCGTTCCCGGTCTCTTCGCTCCGTGATCTCCCGGGTCACCCCCACGACGCCGTCGAACTCGCCGTCGACCGTCAGCCGCGTGAGCCGGTAATCGAGTACCGCGCGGCCGTACCCGTCGAACTCCCCTTCCACCTCCCCCCGTATCTCGTCGCGGTCGCCTGCGACGAGTTGGCGAAACGGGTCCCCGTCCCCGGGCGTCTGATCGCGAATCATCGGTATCATCTGGCTCTTCTGCCCGACGAGGTCCGACGGCGTCGTCCCGTACCAGTCGGCGAGGTAGTCGTTGACGACGGCGAACCGCCCCTCCTCGTCGTATATGCACGCGGACTCGAGCATCGAGTCGACCATTCGCTCGTACCGGGCGAGCTCCGTCGTCCGGCGGTGCTGGTCGGTGACGTCCGTGATGAACCCCTCCAGAGCGCTCTCCCCGTCGCCGTTGGCGGCGAGTCGTCCCCGCTCCCACACGCAACGTTGCTCCCCGTCGGCTGTCAGGATCCGGTATGTCAACTCGAACGGGTCCCCCGCGTCGACGGACTCCTGGACTGTTTCCCAGACCCGGTCCCGGTCGTCCGGGTGGACGACGTCCTCGCCCCACTCGACGTCTCCGCTTTCGATCGTCGACGCCGGATAGCCGGTGAGCGCCGCACACTCCCCCTCGACGAACTCCATGGGCCAGGCGGGCTCGTTCCGGCACCGATAGACCACTCCCGGCAGGTTGCTGATGAGCGTCTCCAGCCGGCTCTTTCGCGCGTCGAGTTCGTGACGGGCGCGATAGCTCTCGACGGCGTTCTCGACGCGGTTTGCCAGTACCGCGTACTGGTCGGTGCCGGTCTCCTTCTGGAGGTAGTCGGTGACTCCCGCCGAGATAGCGTCGCTGGCCACCTCCTCGCTGCCCCTGCCCGTAAACAGGATAAACGGCAGTTCCTCGTGCTCCGCTCGGACGGCCTCCAGGAACTCGATCCCGTCTCGTCCCGGCATCTCGTAGTCGCTGACCACGCAATCGATCCCGCCACGGTCGAGCATTTCGAGCCCCTCGCTCGCGTCAGACGCCGTGACGACCTCGATAGCGTCGCTCTCTTGCTCGAGGAAGGACGTCGTCACTTCGGCGACGCCGGGGTCGTCCTCGACGTGTAACACGCGGATAGACTCGATCGGGACGCTCATGCGTACCAGCCCCTCGTCCGCCAGTTCGAACTGGCCCGACATAAGTGTGCCAGGCAGTAACATCTGGCACAACCCGTCCGAATGACATCCTCCGCGCCGTGAACGGCGCGGTTTCCTCCGTGGGAGTCTCAGCC
>JBDGST010000063.1:0-8729 GCA_042217365.1 Haloarculaceae archaeon | reverse complement strand
ACGTCGCCCAGGTCACCGAAGTCACCATCCGCAACCGCTACCAGGAACAGATCGAGGCCATGGGCATCCACTGACCGCCCGCTGTCGGATCGACTGTCCTGTCGTTCTCCCCTTCGACAGCCGGCCGGTTTCTCCGGTCGGCCTCCGCTCTGACTAACCGGCCGGTTTCTCCGGTCGGGCGACCCGGTTTCCGAAAGAGTCGGCGAGTCGCCCGCGAGTGACCAACCGGTACCGACCGCCGAGTCCGCGGATCTATGGGGCCGCTGGAGATATCATACATGATATTAAATGGCCCGGAACCCAGAAAATGCACTCAAATCCAAAAATACAGGGGTGAAGAGTCTCCTTCAATATCAGAATAGATAACTTACTCGAGACAGTTATGTGTCCGTCCGCAGAACCTCGGACGTTGGCAATGCTGTCGGAGCGTCCAGAAGAACCGCCATCCGACGAGGGGCCGTCCGAGCCCCTGGAAGAGCGGAAGGTCCCGACGCTACGGGCGGAGGTGTTCGTTCTCGCCGACAGGGACTGTGGGTCGAAGATCGAGTCGGCGATGCCGGGAGAGGTCCCCGTCAGGACGTTCAGCAATCCCGGTGAGTACGTTGGGGAGCTCTCCGGTAACGTCGCGGTCGCGCTGCTGTCGGTCGCGGTTTCGGAGGACCGCCTGTTGCGGGTGGTGAAACGGACGATAACCGCGTCGGAGCACGCCCGGATCGCGCTGTTCGCGCAGGGGAACGTCGAGCTGCTCGAGTGTGACGTCCCCTCCGACGAGACGTTCGTCACGCCGGTCGACCGCGAGGAGTTCGAGGAGACGATCCAGCGGCTGTACGTCCGCGCGTACTACTCCGTCACGCTCGACCGGTTCTACCGGATCGCGCTCGCGATCCGTAACCGGGAGCTCAAGCTTTCGGCGGCCGAACAGGAGGAGGACGACCGGTTGCGCCGACTCAGGGACTCGATCGAGCTGATGCGGGCGTACCTCGTGAAGTTCCGGGGGTTCCTGGGCCCGGACGACCGCGAGGCGATGGCGAACCGGGAAGACCGACTCGAAGCCCTCGCGGACGCGGCCAAGGCCGGCGATCCCGCGGCGGCGGGGCTCCCGAGCGCCTGTCCGGACTGCTCGATCGCGTGGGACGAGTGGCACGGGCCTCGACTCCGGAACGGGTACAAGCGGATCGGTGCCGACGCGTGGCGGTGCACCCGCTGTGGCAGCGTGATGGCGAACATGGACCCCAGCGGCTACCAGATCGGCTGACCCGGCCGCCGCCCGACCGACGACCGGCGCCACCGACTCATTGAAGCCCCCGGCGGTCGAACGGTCCGGCATGCGCCTCGACGAGTTCATCTCGGACTTCGAGCGCGACGAGGCCGCCGAGCGCCGGCGCCTCGCCGCCGAGAAGTCCTACGCGGTCACCGACTACCTGGAGGACGTCAAGGCGCAGTTCGACGACCGCCTCCAGGGTGACTCGCTGTTCGGGTCTACCTCGCCGGACGTGTTCGTCGGGCGCTCGTCCTACCCCGAGGTCCCGACGGGCATCCTCTCGCCGGTCGGCAACGAGGAGTCGGCGGCGGACTTCGCCACCAGCGGCGACTGGTACGCCAAGGGACTGGGCGTCGGGGACGTCCTCCAGCGCCGGACCGGCCTGCTCAACTCCACCCGCTCGGCCAACGTGAACGTCGAGGACGTCTGGGACGGGTTCGTCGGCGTCCAGCGCGAGGTCGCCATCGCCGACCGCCCGGTCGACGTCGAGGTCGGCCTCGACTCGAAGCCGGACCTGGACGTCGACCTCGACGACGTCACGACGCCGCGGGGCCCCCGCGCCCGCGCCAGCGACGCCGACCTCGCGGAGAACCCCCACGTCCCGAGACCGGTCGAGAAGACCCTCGAGGACGACGACTGGCACGCGGAGGGGGCGATGACGTACCTCTACCGCCGCGGGTTCGACGTCTACGACGTCAACACGATCCTCTCGGCCGGCGCGCTCGGACAGGGTGACAACCGCCGGCTCGTCCCGACGCGCTGGTCGATCACGGCCGTCGACGACACGATCGGGCAGTACCTCCGGGGCGGCCTGCGCCACAGCGACACGGTCGGCCGGGTCGAAGTCTGGACCAACGAGTACATGGGCAACCGCTACTGGGTCGTCCTGGCGCCCGGCAAGTGGGAGTTCGAACTCGTCGAGATGAAAGCGCCCGAGAGCGTCTGGAACCCCGAGGCGGGCGACTACTACCTCGGCAGCGCCCACGAGGGCTACGAGGGCCGGACGAGTTACGTCGACGAGACTGCCGGGGCGTACTACGCCTCCCGCCTGGGCGTGCTCGAACACCTCTCCGAGCGCGACCGCCAGGCGAAGGCGCTCGTCCTGCGCGAGGTGACCGACGACTACTGGGCGCCCGTGGGCGTCTGGCAGGTCCGCGAGGGCGTCCGCCACGCCTTCGAGGGCGACCACGGCGAGGCCGAGACGTTCCACGGCGCCGTCGACGCCCTCCTGGGCCAGCTCCCGATATCGATGGCCCAACTCCGGCGGAAGTCGAACCTCGTCGCCGGCCTCCAGACCTCGATAACGGACTTCTGACCGGGCCGCCGCGACCGTCCCGAGACGCACAACGGTTTTCGTCTCTCCCCGACAATGTAGCGACATGCTCATGCAGATGGGGATTCCCGGGGGACTCGAACTCCTGGTCATCGCCCTGATCGCGCTCGTCATGTTCGGGATCCCGCTCGCGCTCGTCGTCGTCCTGGGCGCGCTCTGGCTACGGGGAGACGGGGACGACTACGACGACCGGATCGCCGAACTCGAAGCTGAGATCGCTCGGCTCCAGGCCGAAGTGGGCGACGGGGGCGAAAACGCCGACGGCGGGTACGACCCCGAGGAGAGCGACCCGTCCCCCGGCGACGACGAGAGTTGAATCACCCGGGAGGAGAGAGCCCGCCCGTCACTCGGTATCGAGCGCGGCGAACGCCTCGTCGACCATCTCGCCGGTCTCGGCGACGATGTCCGCCCACTCCTCGTCGTCGGGCGCCATCCCGACCAGGCGAGCGATCCGCATGATCGAGACGTGGTAGACGGTCTGGATACCGGGTTCCTGTTCCCAGACGACGACGCCGCAGGGGAACAGCCCGCCGATCCGGCCGTCGGAGGCGTCGAGCGCCCGGTCGGCGACGTGGGGGTTGCAGGCGCCCAGGAAGTAGTAGGGGTCGCGGTCGGCGTCGACCTTCTCGTTGAGGAGCGTCGACGGCGAGAACTCCGCTGGGAAGCCGAACCCGGCCTCCTCGAACGCCTCGCGGACGTGCTCGACGGCCGCCTCGTGGTCCATCTCCAGGGTCGCGCGTTTCTCGCCGACGTCGTCGTTCGTGAGCGTCTCCGGGTCGATCGGGAGCGTCATAGCCGACACGTCGGCGGGAGTGGACAAAAATCTACGCGGCCGGGCTGGCGTCCGGACTGATCCCCCTGGACGGCCCGGCCGGCGTCCGTGTGGCTTCCGGGCGGCCCGGGCCGTGGCGGTCGCCGCGGATCAGTCCTCGGCGGTCGGGACCGGGCCCGTCCCGATGACCTCGCGGACGGCCTCTCTGAACTCGTGGCGCGTCTCGAAGTACGGGACGTCCACCTCGTCGAGGACGTCACCCAGTTCCCGGGGGCCGTCGGGCGTCCGGATCGTCGTGTCGCCCTCCCGGGCTTCGAGTTCGCTGTGTTTCATCCCCCAGGTCAGGCGAGAGGCGACCCGCGCGAGGGGCGCACCCTCGACGGGTTCGCCGTCGCCGAGTTCGACCGCGGGTTCGTCGTCCTCGTCCTCGTCGTCAGCCATGGTCCGTGGTTCGGCGGCGTCTCGATTAGTGCTTTCGCTTCCGGGAGGGCCGGACCGGCCGTTTCGGATCCGGACGGCGGCCCCACGGGGGGCGGGGCCGTCGACCCCGATGCCGAGAGACGAACCGTGGTCAGAACAGGTCTTCGAGCTCTTCGTTCTGGAAGGCGTCGCTCGGGTCGTTTCGCGGCTCCTCCGCGGTCTGGGCTTCGCGGGCGCGCTCCATGAACTCGTTTATCCGGTTCGACCGCTCGACGCCGCCCAGGAGGACCAGCGACGCGAGGCGGTCGGACTCCAGGGGGAAGTCCCCGCCCCGGACCTCCATGCTGCCGGTCTCCTCCTCGACCCAGCTCCGGGCCCGTTCGACGCCCTTCCGGGAGATGCGCTCGGGCTCGCCCGCGACCACCAGCAGGGCCGTCTCGGCTTTCACGACGTTGGGGACGCTCGTCCCCGTGAGAAGGGCGTTTCGCGTCGCGCTGGTGATCGTGTTGACGTTCTCGCCGGCGTCCTCGCCGGCGCTCGCGCTGGCGTACCCGAGGACCGCCATCCCGCCGGGGCGGAGCGTGTTGATTATCTCCGAGGAGTCGACGACGCTCTCGGCGTACTCGTCTGCGGCGCCGACCTCGCCGGACGCGAACAGCAGACCAATCCGCTGGGCGATGTTGTCGTTTATCTCGTCGAACCCCTCCTCGATGCTCTCGCCCGAGGAGTGCCAGGCGTCGTTGTCGACCAGCAGGAGGGAGTCGGCCTCGCGGGCGACCGTCTTGAGCGAGCGCCCGGCGTTGGCCTGGTAGATCGAGCCCTCGTCGCGCCCGGGGAGGATGCCGAGGACGTACACAGGGATGTCGTAGACGCGCTTGAGTTCGCGTGCCAGCGCCGGGGCGCCGCCGCTTCCGGTCCCGCCACCCAGGCCGGCGACGATGACGACGGCCTCTGCCTCGGTGGTGAGTCGGCCCTCGATGCCGTCCATCACCTCGGGCGCTTCCTCCTGCATGATCTCGGCGCCGAGTTCGTTGTCGCCGCCGACGCCGTGGCCCTTGACGCGGTCGCGGCCGACGAGCATCGTGTCGATGTCCAGGTTCTGCAGGTCGGCCTCGGCCGTGTTGACGGCCATGGCGCCCTGGACGGCGCCGAAGTCCATCTCGTAGTCGAACTCGGCCAGCCGCTGCGTGACCTTGCCCCCGGCCTGGCCGACACCAATCAGGACGACTTTCATGTGCTTACCGTTGGCACAGCGGGCCTTCAACGTTGCGTCGAGCCGACGGGTCCGGGGCGTCGTCCGGCGTCACCGGCGGATTCCGGGCGCTCCCGGACACTCCCGGTCGGCCCCGGCGTACGTTTTTCCCCCGGCCACACCAGACGACGAGTATGCCCGGCAAACACTTCGAGGAGTTCGCGGTGGGGGAGACCATCGCCCACGACACCCGCCGGACGATAACAGAATCGGACAACCAGCGCTTCTGCGACCTGACGATGAACCGCCAGTCGCTGCACCTGGACGCCGACTACGCGGCCGACACGCAGTTCGGCGAGCGACTGGTCAACGGCCTCTACACGATGAGTCTCGCTGTCGGGCTCTCGGTCCCCGACACGACCGACGGCACCGCCGTCGCAAACCTCTCGTACGACGACGTCGAGCACCCCGCGCCCGTCTTCCACGGGGACACCGTCCGCGCGCAGACGACGGTCACCGACAAGCGCGAGACGAGCGACGGGGGCCGCGGAGTCGTCACCATGCGGGTCGAGGTCTTCACCGTCGGCGGTGGTGGGCGTAGCGGTGACGGCGGAAGCGATGAGAGAGCGCCGGAAAACGACGAAAGCGACGACGAATCCGGGAACGCCGAGGACGGCGGAGATCCCGGGAACGGCGAAACGCTGGTCTGCTCGTTCGAGCGGACCGCACTCGTGACGAAACGAGCCGCTACGGACGGTGATTGATACGGACCGTTGTAACCATTTTCGACAGGGCTATCGGACACTGGTGGGTTCGCGACCCGCACGAGCCGATCTCCTCCGCCATAGCGGTAACGAATTACAACGGTCCGTATGACGGGCGTTCGACGACGTGGCGACGGGCGGCGAGAAGCGAGTCGGGGGACCCACCTCGGCGCGGGGGACCCGGCGGCCGGAGTCGGACATCGGCCGGCCGTCCCGTTCAGAGCGTCGCCAGGACGGCGACGTTGACCAGGACCGTGGCGGTCCAGGGGACCGCGAGCCCGAGCGCGATGACCCGGCTGTACCGGGGGCGGGCGTTCCGGAGCAGTCCGGCGGCCGTGACGACGACCAGTTTGACGGCGGCGAGCGCGCCGACGCCGAGGCCGTCGACGGCCGTCCGGACGACCGGGTTGCCCTCGGTGAGGCCGGCCGAGAGGCCGAGGTAGGTGGTGTACACGTCCAGCGTTGCCGACGCGAGGACGACGAACCACAGCGTCGCTTCGAGGGAGACGTCGCCGGCGCGCGTGAGCCACAGCGCACGGGCTCTCGCGACCGGCGACTCCCACCCAGTCGGTGTGGAGTCTTGCATAGTCCCCACGGACGCACACCCCACCCACCGGGGTCTGCGTCACAGGGATCTTGGCGCGATCCGGTAAAAAATGGGGGGTTGTCCGGGCGTCGTCCGCGCGACACCCCCGAGCGGGCGGTACCGCGGGCGCGGCACCGGGAGCGACACGCGAGCGAGACGCCCGGTCGTCACACCGACATGATGACCGAGACGTTGACCACGACGGCGATCCCCCAGGGGAGCGCGAGGCCGATCGGGACGATCAGGGCGTACTCCGGGAAGGCGTGGTAGACGGCGAGCGCGACTGTCAGGGCCAGGCCCTTCACCACTCCGAGCGCGAGGAGGCCGAACGTGTCGAGGGCGTAGCGCATGAGCGGGTTCTGTTCGACGAGCCCGATCGAGAGCCCGTAGGCTGTCGTCACCACGTCGAGGACCAGCGCCGCGATGGCGACGGCCCACAGCGCGAGTTCGACGTCGGACGTGCTCCCCAGGACCGGGAGCACGCGTTCGTCGACGCCGAGGGAATCGACTCCGGTCAGGTCGGTCGGGACGAGGGGTAACATGGATGGTCGAGGGCCGGGCAGGGCCGGGTGAGGGGGAAGCGCCGGCGAGACGACGGGTGGGGTGGAGCCCCCAATAGTATGAGTCGCTTATCGGCCCCCTCGGCGAGTACAGCCGAGTTGCCCGCTGACCAGGGAACGGTTACCGGCCGACCGGGGCAGGCGGACCGGTCCGCGCCGGTCGCCAGAGCGTTTACGGTGGTCGAGACGAATCGAGGCGTATGGGTTACCAGGTCGACGTGCGGAAGCTGGAAGTCTTCAACAAGATGGCCAAGGAGGGCGCCAACACCGTCTCGGACCACCTCAACCAGATGGCGGGGCTGGACACCGCGATCGAGGTCTCGAAGATCAACTTCCTGGACATGGAGGACGTCAAGACCCACCTGGGCGACCGGGAGCAGGTCGGCATCTACGTCAAGCTGACCGAGGCGCCGTACGGGTACGTCCTGTTCATGCTCGAACCGCGGGGGAGCAAGCGCCTCGCCCAGGGCATGCTCGGGGGCATGGCCGGCGACCGCGAACCCGAGGAGGGCCTGTTCACCGACATGGAGCGCTCGGCCATGCAGGAGGTCGGCAACATCATGACCTCCGGGTTCATCGACGGCTGGGCGAACGTCCTCGACACGACCATCGACATGTCGACGCCGACGTTCGTCTTCGGCCCCGGCGGCGCCATCGTCGACGAGATGGGCGGCTGGCCCGACGAGGAGATCGCCTTCGTCATCGACTCGAAGCTCGTCGCCTCCGAGGCCGACGTCGAGGTGACCGTCTACACCTTCCCGAAGCTGACCGAACTCGTCGACCTCATCGGTCGCATCGACGTCGAGACCGACGTCGCCGCCGACACCAGCGCCTCCGACGTGGTCTGAGCCCGGCGGGTCCCCGAGGCCGACCCCTCCCCGGCGGGCGGCCCCGTTCGTGGCCCTCTCGGCCGTTTTCCTCCTGGTCCCACTCCCCCGGTTCTCCGTCGCGCCGACCCGAGCCCCGCCGCCCCCTCGATCCCGCCGTTTTCCCGTCGATTCGGCCGGTCTCGTCCCGTTCCCGGAGCGTCGCCCGGCCCCACCGCCTGGTTATACGGCGCTGGCGGCGCTCCGTGGAGACATGGACAAACAGCAGACCCGCGAACGGGTGTGGGCCGCGCTCGACGAGAGCGGCGAGGCCCGGTTCCCGTTTCCGCCGCGCGGCCGGATCCCCAACTTCGCCGGCGCCCGGGAGGCGGCCGACCGCCTCGCCGGCGCGGACGAGTGGGCCGACGCGGCGACGGTCAAGGCCAACCCCGACGCGCCCCAGCGGCCCGTCCGGCGCCGGGCCCTCGACGCCGGGAAGACGGTCTACGTCGCCGTGCCGCGGCTGCAGGACGAGCGGTGTTTCCTCCGGCTCGACCCCGACGAACTCGACGACGTCGACTACGCGACGACCATCGCCGGCGCCTCGGACCTGGGGGTGCAGGTCGGCCCCGACGAGATGCCCCCCGTCGACCTGATCGTCTCCGGGAGCGTCGCCGTGTCCGGGGACGGCGCCCGCGTCGGCAAGGGCGAGGGGTACAGCGACCTGGAGTTCGCGGTCCTGCGCGAGGCCGGCCTCGTCGACGACGACACGCCGACCGCGACGACCGTCCACCCGCTCCAGGTCGTCGACGAAGCGATCGAGACGGCGCCCCACGACGTGCCGATGGACCTGGTCGTCACGCCCGAGCAGATGATACGGACCGGCCCCTCCGAGAAACCGAAGGGGATCGCGTGGGGCGACCTCGGCGACGACCGGATCGAGGAGATCCCGGTCCTGCAGCGATTGCGACGGTGGTGAGGGAGGGGTCCAGACGTTTTTGGCTGGATTTCAATCCCGTGCTGGGTTTCTCCCTG
>JBDGST010000061.1:0-8803 GCA_042217365.1 Haloarculaceae archaeon | reverse complement strand
TGTCCCGGACCGCCGACTACGGCGGCAACATCGCCGAGAGCGCCCTCCAGAAAGCCGCGCCGAGCCCGTGACCCGTCCGGCGGCTCCGACTCTATCGGGGCCTTCGGGACGCGGTCTTTTCCGCGGCTGGCACCGCTGGACCCGTCGAGTCGACTGCCCGTCGTCGTAGCGTCACCGGACCCGTCGAGTCGCCTGTCCGTCGTCGTAGCGTCACCGGCCGACCCCGCGATCGGCGAGTCCGGGTGCATCCTCGCCGATCCGGGGAACGGTCCGTATCACTCGTACGTATCGAACACGGGAGACACGGGAAAACGAGGTGGTCTCGTGCCGCCGTCGGTGGCGGGGAGCCCCGGTGGCAGAGGGCTCCGCGGGGCCCGGTGGCGGAGGCCCCGAGTGGTTCAACTGGCGGTGGCGGCGAGAGACCGGGGGCAGGTTCCGATGTGACGGAGTACGCGCGACCCGGGCGGGGTCAGCAGGGGCCCGGTAGCCCGGGCGGGGTCAGCAGGGGCCCGGTAGCCCGGTCGGATGGTGCACAGGCGTTCGATCGCCTGCCTCGGTCGGTGGGTCGCACGCACTCGTCAGTCCGGAGTGTCCCGGTAAAAGTCTCGCTAAGTGCCGTCCGGACGGCTCCCGAGGGTATATACCCGGGATCAAAGATATATATCTCCGTTCGGGACTGACAGGCCGGCGCGCGGCGAGCGGGTCACTCGACGAGAACGGCGTTGACCTGGCCGTCCTGGCCGGGTCGGGACGTCACGCGGGCGCGACCCTCGCTGGTTTCGAGGACGGCGCCCCTGGTGATGATGTTCCGGCGGGCGTAGTTCGGGTTCGAAGGGTTCTCGGCGACGTTCTCGATCTCGGCGGCGACGACGTCCCCGTCGACGGCGACGTTGGCGGTCTCGGCCTCGACGGCCCGGACCTTGCTGGTGTTGCCGCGGGCGTCCACGGTCTTGCGGGTCGCGTCGCCGACCTGCGTCTCGGTCGGCTCCCTGCCGAGTTCGTGCTTTTCCTTCTTGCGGAAGTCCCGGCGGCGGCCGCCGGTTCGCTTTCGCGGTGAGCGTCCCTGGTACTTCATACGAGAGTGGAGTCACAGCGTGTACTTCAACCTCTCGACTCCGGGTCGTGCCGTGGGCAGGTCGGTTCGTCGGGGCGTCGCGTCCGCGGGCTTGCGACCCCGACCGGTGTATTTACGGGTCGCGGGCGCCCCAGGACAGTCCGATGAGTCTCCGGCGCGCCGTCGCGGTGCCGTTCCGAGCGAGGGGCAGCGGGCGGCTCACACAGAGCGAGTTCGTCGTCGCGCTGTCGCTGGACCGCGAGTGGTTCTCGCCGGACCAGGCCAAGCGCCTGGTCGACGTCGCGGCGACCGAGGGGCTCCTCCGGCGTGCCGAGGACGGGCTCGAACCGACGTTCGACCCGCGGGAGGTCTCGGTCCCCGACGGGTTCGAACCCGACGAGGAGGTGCTCCGCGCCCGGTCGACCTTCGAGCGGGCCCTCGAACGGATCGTCGACTCGGGCGTGGACAAACAGGAGGCCGTCGCGGGGATAAACCGCGTCCAGTCCGACCTCGGCGTGACCGTCGAGGCGGCCGCCGTCGTGTACGCCCGGCGACTCGGCGTCCGTATCGGCGACGTGGTCGACCGTGCGGCCGACGAGATATGACGCGCCGCGGCCCCCGGATCGATAGGGACGAGAACACGGTGATACGGATTATTGTAACTGTTTACCGGTCGTCGCCGGTCCCGTGACCGGCGACATCCGGAAATGACTTACAATAATCCGTATGAGTCCGGACTGATGGTCGAAGACAGCGTCACCGACGGAGAGCGGATCGCCCAGTTGCTCGCGTCCGAACTCGCGGGGCGAAAGAGCGGGCCCCTGGCCCAGGTATCGGTCGTCGACGTGGACCGGGACGCGGAACCGTCGCCCCGCGGAACGGTCGCGTACGGCGTCGCGGTCGGCGGGACCCGAGTGGCCGACGTCGTCATGTACCCCCGGTCCGTCGCGCTCGAAACGGTCGACGGAACGGGAGCCTTCGGCCGGGCGGTCCGCCGGCACGCTCGCGACGTGGGGCTCCCGGCCGACGACGGGAGACCGGACGACGACGGGAAACCGGTCGACGACGGGAGACCGGTCGCGGTACGTGTGATGTCGGGCGCCGCCGTCAAGCGGGCGGTCGACGCCGTCGTCGCCGGGGTACGCGCACGTGGCGGGGACTGACCCGGACCGGCCCGGGTGCCCCGGAAGCCGTGGGGGGAGGCGGTCACCTCTCATACGGACCGTTGTACCCATTTTCGACAGGGTTATCGAATACTGGTGGGCTCGGGACCCGCACGAACCGATCTCCTCCGCCACAGCGGTAACGAATTACAACGGTCCGTATCAGCGGTCGCGCCGTGGGTGCAACCGGTCAGTCGGACTCGAAGCCGTTCGGTTCTTCGCCGACGCCGATCCGGCTCTCGGACGGTCGGTCGGCGACCCGTCCCACGGGAATCAGCGACCGGAGGGGGACCGACTCGCTCCCGATGACAGCGAAGCCGACGAGGATGGCCAGGAAGCCTGCGAGGACCGTCGCACTGACGGTCTCCCCGAGCAACGCCCACCCGCCGGCGGTGGCGACGATGGGAACGGCGTAGTGGACGAGGTTCGCGTTGATGGCGCCCGCGCTGTCGATGAGCGCGAAGTAGGCGACGTAGGCGACGGCGCCGGCGAAGACGCTGACGTACAGGAGCGCCGCGACGGCCGTCGGCGTGAGCGTGACGCTCGCGACCGACTCGCCGGCCGCCGCACTCAGCGCGTGGTTCAGGAGCGCCGCGATCGGGAGGCCCCACGCGGTCCGGACCGTGCTCGACAGGTCCGCGTCGGCCCGCCTGATGAGGACGGTCCCGAGCGCGCCGGTGACGGCCCCGCCGAAGAGGACGGCCTTGCCCACGACGCTCCCGGCCAGCAGGTTCGACGGGTTCGGGTCGACGACGAGGCCGACGCCGACGAGCGCGAGGAGGAGGCCGACGGCGCCCCGGGCCGTGAGCCGCTCGTCGCTGAGCAGCGCCGCCGCGAACACCGGGGTCAGCACCGGGTTGAGGCTGAAGACGATCGAGCCGACGGCGCTCGTCGCGTACTGCTGGCCGACGAACAGCAGCCCGTTCGTCAGTCCGATGACCAGTATCCCGGTCGCCAGGATCCCGGCGACGTCACCGCGGGTCCGCGGCACGCGCTCGGACTGCGGGACCGTCGCGACCACCCACCCGCCCAGCACCAGCGCGGCGACGTCGTAGCGAAACGCCACGAACAGCAGCGGCGGGAAGTACGCCAGTCCCGCCTTCGCACCGACGAACGTCCCGCCGAAGAGAACAGCGGTCACGAGGAAAGAGGCGACGCTGCGACGGCCGAGCACGCTATCTCCCCCCTCCCCGACCGCGTCCTGGCTCGTTCCCGTCACCGCCGACTACGGTGCCACCCGGTGCCGATCGGGCCGCGTCCGCGAATCCGCTTTCGTAAGTCATCTTGAACACCAGTACGTCCGCCCCACGTATAGTTTTGTTCAGAAAATATTTCACGGCAAGAAAGTCCCCAGAGGGCCGTCGATCGGACGTGGGGTGAAAGCCTTTCACGGTTCGAAAGAGGAACACGTAGCGGGCTTGCGCGGTCCGAAAGCGGTATACTCCGAGGGGACCGAACCCGGGTATGGAATCGGCGCTGGCGGAGATCGAGTTCCTCGCGCTCTCGCCGAACAGGGTCGCCGTCCTCAGGCGACTCGCGGACGGGCCACACACGCGGAGCGACCTCGCGGCGGCGACCGGCGCCTCCCAGGCGACGCTGGGGCGGATCCTCTCTGACTTCGAGGAGCGCTCGTGGATCGAGCGCGACGGCGGGACGTACACGGCGACGGCGACGGGACGGCTCGTCGCCGAGGGGTTCACCGACCTGCTGGACGTCGTCGAGACGGAGCGCGAACTGCGCGGGGTCGTCGACTACCTGCCGGCGTCGGCGATGGACTTCGACCTCCGGCGGCTGGCGGACGCGACGGTCACCGTTCCCACGGAGACGCGCCCGGACGCGCCGATGCAGCGCTCGCTCGACCTGCTCGACGGCGCCGACGAGGTCTTGGGGTTCTCCCACGCGTTCAACGAGCGCAACCTCGGGACGATCCACGACCGCGTGACCCGCGGCGAGCAGACGTTCCGGGGCGTGTTCTCGCGGTCGGCGATCGACGCGCTCGCGGACGACTCGCGGCTCCGGCAGCGACTCGTCGCGCTCGACGACGCCGACGGCGGAGCGATCCGCGTCTCCGACCGCGAGATTCCGGTCGCCGTGATCGTCATCGACGACATGGTTCACCTGCTGGTGCGCGACGACGACGGCGTCCTCAGGGCGTCCGTCGACACGGACGACCCGGCCGTCCGCTCGTGGGCCACGGACCGGTTCGGGGAGTACTGGGACGGGGCGACTCCGCTGGCGCGTAGCGACCGCATCGACTGACCCGGGATCGCCTCCGGCGGTGCCTGGGGAATCCGCCGCGTGCTCCCGGACCGCTCGGAGATGCCAAACTCCAAGAGGTCGCCTCCCGGAGCGAGCGCATGGACTTCTTCGACCGGCTCGGCGAGCGGATCGGCGCCGTCGACAGCGTCGTCTCGGTGGGGCTGGACCCCGACCGCGACCGGATACCCGACCACCTGGACGATCACGACCTGCCGCGCTGGGCGTTCAACCGCCGGATCATCGACGCGACCCACGAGCACGCCGCCGCGTTCAAGCCCAACGCCGCGTTCTACGAGGACCCGGACGGCTGGCGGGCGCTGCGCGAGACCGTCGCGTACGCCCACGGCAAGGACGTCCCCGTGTTGCTGGACGCCAAGCGCGCCGACATCGGCAACACGGCCCGCCAGTACGCCGAACTGCTCGACGACGACGGCCTCGGCGTGGACGCGATCACCGTCAACCCCTACCTGGGCCGCGACTCGCTGGAGCCGTTCCTCTCGCGGGCCGACAGGGGCGTGTTCGTGCTCTGCCGGACGTCGAACGCGGGCGGCGCGGACCTGCAGGACCTGGAACTCGACTCGGGGGAGCCGCTCTACGAGCGAGTCGCCGCGCTCGCGGACCTGTGGAACGAGCGCGACAACGTCGGGCTCGTCGTCGGCGCGACCGCGCCCGAGGAACTCGCGGAGGTCCGCGAGATAGTACCCGACCTCCCGTTCCTGGTACCGGGCGTCGGCGCGCAGGGCGGGGACGCCGAGGCCGCCGTCGAACACGGCCTCGCGGACGGGGTCGGTCTCGTCAACTCCTCGCGGGGGATCATCTTCGCCGGCGAAGACAGGGGCGAGGACTTCGCCGACGCCGCTGGGGCGGCCGCCAGGCGCCTGAAAACGCGGCTCAACCGGTACCGCTAGCGGCGGCGGGCGCCTGAAAACGCGGCTCAACCGGTTAGCGGTGGCGGGCGCCGGATCCGAACCGGCGGTCAGAACTCGTACGTGTCGACGCCGTCGGGGAGGTCGTCGCCCTCGGGGGTAGAGTCAGACCGACCGAGTTCCGCGGCGCACTCGACGCAGACGCCCGCCGTCTCGTCGAAGTGGCGGTCACACACCAGCTTGCCACACCGGTCGCACGTGTGGTCGACGTCCGGTTGCTGGCAGACCTCACAGAGGCCGGTGACGCTCATGCCGGACCTTGGTCGCCGACGCGTTTAGTCGTTGGCCCGCAGGGGCGGGAAAGCCACGTCCCGGGTGTGCGTCTATCAAACGACCGTTTGAGGCCACGCAAGCCACTTTGAGGAGTCCGCCGATAGCCTGTCCATGGAGGACGCTTCCCGGAGGAGATATCTCCGACGGTCGATCGCTGCCGTCGTCGCGCTGGTCGCCGGGTGTCTGGGCGACGGCGGTTCCGGATCGGACACGACGCGGAGTCCCGCGCGGTCGTCGGCGTCCCGGGGGACACCGACCCGGACGTCGACAGACCCTCCGCGGACGGGGGTGCCGCCCACCTCCGCCACCACCGGGACGGACGTGCCGGAATCGCCGGGTACGTCGACCCCCGGCGGCGCGCTGTCGTGGGCCGTCGGGCTGGAGTCGGCGGTTTCGACGCGCCCCGTCGTCGGCGGTGGCGCGGTCTACGCCGGGACCGAGAGCGGGACCGTCACGCGGCGCGCCTCGGGCGACGGCGCACAGGTCTGGACCTATGACGCCGGCGAGCCGATACGGGACCTGGCACTGGAAGGCGGGCGAGTGCTGGCCGTGAGCGGCACGACCGAACTCGCCGCCGGTCACACCCTCCTCGCGCTCGACGCGTCCTCGGGCGAGCGCACCTGGGAGTTCAGTCCGACGGGATGGTGGCTCGAACTCGTCGCGGCGCACGCCGGTCAGGTCTACGTCGCGACCGCCGACGACGTCCTGGGCGACGAGAGCGAGACGCTGTACGCCATTCCAGTCCGGACTGGGGAGCCCGCGTGGTCGGTCGAGAGCATCGGGACCGCACGCGAGGGTGTCATCGGCGACGACGCCCTCTACCTGTCCACCTGGGAGCGGCTCCACGCGTTCGCGACGGCGGACGGAACGGAGCGCTGGGCGGTACGGACGCCGGACCCCGTCGGGACCACGCTCGGCCTCGCCGACGGGACCGTCGTCCAGGGGCACGAGCCGGACGACGGCGGCGCGTTCGGGGTCCTCGCGGGGTTCGACGCCGCGACCGGCGACCGGCGCTGGCTGTTCGACGACTGGAGTGTCACCTCCGTGGGCACGCGCGAGGGCGACCTCTACGCCGGCGGTGCGGCTGTCGCGGCTCTCGATCCCGCCGACGGGACGGTCCGCTGGGAGTCCGACGCCGGTGGGTTCGTGACCGGCGCGGGCGTCGGCGGGGAGCGCGTCTACGCCGGGAGCGAGACGCTCGGGGCGTTCGACCGCGAGAGCGGGGAGCGGGCGTGGACGTGGTCCCCGGACCCGCCACAGGGCGGCGTCCAGGCGGCGGGGGTCCGCGACGGCACGGTGTACCTCGACGCCTACCGCGACGCCGACCCGCGAAACCGGTACAAGTTCGGCGTCGACGCCGACAGCGGCGACGGGTTGTGGTCCTTCGAGGACGCGACCGACCTGACTGACCTCGTTCTCGGGGATGACCTCGCGGTCGCAGGCGGACGGACCGGACGCCTCTACGCGCTGGCGTGACCGGACGGACCGGACGCCTCTACGCGCTGGCGTGACCGGGGGCGCGGCGTCGACTTCCCCGACCGCAAGGCGCCCTCACCGGACCGACGCGAGCGAGACGTTTAGGGGTACCCGGGCCGAACGAGCATCCGTGTACGGGTCGCGCATCGTCACGGGGCTCGCCGTCGTGTTCGCGGGGATGGCCGCGCTGTTTGCCGTCCTCGCGTTCTTCTACAGCCCCGCGTTCCTCGTCATGGCCGCCGTGTTCGGCGTGGCCGGGTACCTGACGTGGTACCACGCGTCCGGTCGGCTCCTCAGGGGCCTCTACAGGGGCGTCGAGCGCCAGGCCGACCCCGACGATGCCGGCGGGTTCGGCGCTGGCCCCCGCGAGGAGTGGACGCCGCCGCGGGAGGAGCAACGGCGGCGGGCGCGGGCGCAGGCCAACGTGGCCGGTCGGGGCCGCCGATCCCGGACCCGTTCGGCGGGAAATAGCGGCTCGCGCGAACGCCGTCGCGGCGGCCGGCCGCCGAGCCACGACGGCCCGACGGCTCGCGAGGCCTACCGCACCCTGAACCTCGACCCCGACGCCGACGAGGCGGCGGTCCGGGACGCCTACCGGGAGCGCGTCAAGGAAGTCCACCCCGACCGCCCGTCGGGCGACGAGGAGGAATTCAAAGCGGTGAAGGCCGCGTACGAGCGACTCAGTGACGACTGACCGCCGACCGGCTCGTCCGGCGTCGGTACCCTCCCAGCGTCCCCCGGTCGGAACCGGAGACGGTTTGCCCCCGGGCGCCCGACCCTCGCGCGTGACGCCGCCACTGGCAGTCGACATCGACGGAACGATCACCGACGGGGACAGCGTCGTCGACCCGCGCGCGCTCGCGGTCCTCCGGGAGTGGGACGCGCCGGTCGTCGTCGCGACCGGGAAGGCCCTCCCGTACCCGGTCGCGCTCTGTCACTTCGCAGGGATCGCGCTGGTCGTCGTCGCGGAGAACGGCGGGGTCGCCTACGTCGACGCGACCGACGAACTGGTCGTTCTCGGCGACCGGACGGCTCCGCAGGCGGTCGCCGACGAGTACGTCGCCGCGGGGTACGACCTCGGGTGGGGCGAGTTCGACCCGCTGAACCGCTGGCGGGAGACCGAGATAGCCGTCAGCCGCGAGTCCCCGCTCGAACCGCTCGAACGGATCGCCGCCGACCACGGCCTCGAAGTGGTCGACACCGGCTACGCGTACCACGTCAAGTCCGCGGACGTGACGAAGGGGAAAGCACTCGAAGCGGTCGCGGCCGAACTCGGCCGCGAGACCGCCGAGTTCGCCGCGGTAGGCGACTCGGTCAACGACGTGTCGACCTTCGAGGCCGTCGGGCGGTCGATAGCCGTCGGGAACGCCGACGGGGCCGCCCGCCAGGCCGCCGACGAGGTCGTCGACGCGACGTACGGCGACGGCTTCCTCGAAGCCGCCGAGCGGCTCGGGGCCGAGGAGTAGCGGCGGTCGGTCAGTTCCTGACCGAAGAGTGACGGCGGTCGGTCGTCCCGGGATCGAGGGCGACGGAGGCGACCAGTTCGTACCCGTCGGGAGCGTTACAGCGGTAGCGAGGCGAAAGCCCACGGCTTTAGCCCTGTCTCTTACCCACAAGTCCTAACCCCATAGCTGACAAACTGAAGCCGGAAG
>JBDGST010000060.1:0-8835 GCA_042217365.1 Haloarculaceae archaeon | reverse complement strand
CGCCGCCGACGTACAGCACCTGGTCGGCGTCCACGTCCGCGGAGGCGTAGTTACACCCCAGGACTTGCCCCTCGTGGGTCAGCCGGTCGTCGCCCTTGCGCGTGTGCACGGTGTATCCGTACCCCTCCAGCAGCGACCGCATCTCGTCGAACTTGTTCATGTGCTGTGCGGTCGTCACGAGGCCGACCGCGTCGTCCTCTTCGGGCGGCGCCAGCTCCTCGTCGACGGCCCGCTCGACGATCGGTTCGACGTCCACGTTCGAGAACAGCGGCACGTAGATGATCTTGTCGGACTGCTTCATCGGGCTGTGCCCGAAGTGGACGAACACGTCCGTCCGGCGCATGAGCTCGGTGTCGAGGTCGCAGGCGCCGTAACAGGGCTGGCCGGACAGCGTCACGGTCACGTCGTCGGGGAGCAGGGCGCGCAGGTCGTCGGTCACGTCCGGACTCCGCCGCTTCAGTCCCTCGGGGAACTGGAGGCCGACTGTCTTCGCGTCGCGCTCCTCGACCGCGTCGACGATGCGGTCGAGTTCGTAGTCCCACTCGCGGTCGTGTTTGAGCGACATCCCCGTCCGGGTGAGGTCTCCCTCCCGGCGCTCGGCGTCCCTCGACCCAGCTTCGTCGCCAGCGCTGGTCCCGCCGTCCGTGAGGATCCTGTCGCCATCAGCGAGGATCCTGTCGTCCGAAGTTGTCCCCTCCCCAGTTTTCGGGTCGTCGCGCCCCTGTTCGGGGTCGGGTGGAACGGGGTCCCCGCTTTCGCCGCGGCCGCTCGAATCGTGACTCATTGACCACCCGTATCCGCTCGTCGCGTAAAACGACCCCGTTTTCGGGGCCGAGGAACGACGTTCTTCGGCTCCGAGCGACGGAGACCTTCGACCGCGACAGGGTCTCACCCGGCGATCGTCCCGACCGTTCGCCGGTCGATCTGCTCGCGGGGGGGTGTGTCGCAAGACGACGCCACCACGCGGTCGGCACCTTGAAGACGCTCAATACCGTAGCCCGGGACACATGAGTACAGAGACGGACGCGGTCGGCGGCGACGGTCGCTCGGAGGTCGAGGAACTCGCCCGGGAGCTCGGCGAGGCGATCACCGAACTCCCGGAGTACGAGCGGTTCCGCGAGGCGAAGGAAGTCGTCGAGGCCGACGAAGAGATCCAGGCGGAGATCCGCGAGTTCGAGCAGATCCGCGAGGAGTTCCAGCTGGCCCGCCAGACGGGCGAGGCGACCCGCGAGGACCTCCGAGAGCTCCAGCAGGCCCAGGAGGAACTCCACGAGATACCCGAGATGTCGGACTTCCTGGCCGCCCAGAACGACCTCGAACTCCGCCTGCAGGAACTCAACGAGTTCGTCTCCGAACCGCTCGCCGTCGACTTCGGGCAGAAGGCCGGCGGCTGCTGCGAGGACTGACGGGCGACCGGCAAGCGGCTCGTCTTCTCGTCCGCCCCCGCTCCGCAAAGGCCAAAGCCGAGGGCCGCTCAGTGAGTCTCATGACCCCCGACAGCGACTGGGAGGACTGGCTGCTCCGCGAGGTCGAAGACGCCGCGCCCGACGGGCTGGCGGTCTGGTATCTCGGCTGTAACGGGTTCGTCCTGAAGGCCGAAGACGGGACGACCGTCTTCGTCGACCCGTACCTCGGGAGCGGGGACCCGCCGCGGACGGTCCGGATGATACCGGTCCCGTTCGACCCGGACGACGTCCGCGAGGCCGACGCCGTGTTCGGCACGCACGAGCACACCGACCACGTCCACGGACCGAGCCAGGCGCCGATACTCGCCGGGACGGGCGCCGACTTCTACGCGAGCGACGCGGGTCTCGACGTCGTCCGCGACGAGGAGTGGACCGACAGGTGGTCGGTCGCCGACGGACAGCTCCGCGAGGTCGCGGAGGGCGAAGCCGTCGAAGTCGGCTCGTTGACCGTCCACGTCGAGCCCGCGAACGACCCCGACGCCGAGCACCCCGTTTCGCTCGTGTTCGAACACGACGCCGGCACGTTCTTCCACGGCGGCGACGCCAGGCCGGGCGCGTTCGAACCGGTCGGGGAGAGCCACGACATCGACCTCGGCGCACTCGCGTTTGGGTCGGTCGGGCGGATCCCCGACAGCGATACCGGCGAGCCCGTCCGGACGAAGTGGTACAGCGACGAGAACCAGGTGATCGAGGCGGCGAACGAACTCCAATTGGACACGCTCGTCCCGAGTCACTGGGACACGTGGAAGGGCATGACCGCCGACCCCACCGTTCTCTCCGAACACGCGAGGAGCTTCGAGTACCCCCGCTCGCTGGAGATAGTCGAGATCGGCGACCGGGTCGACCTGTGAACGAGTTACCGACCGGCGGGCCGCCCGGCCCCCTCCGTCGCCGGTCCGGGCGGGTTCCCGCTCGCGACTTGCCGCCCCTCACAACAAGTATCATTAAGTTCATCGCTAAATGAGAGAGAACACATGAGCGGCTCAGAGCAATACGAGCAAGTCACCGTCTCCCGGGACGGGGTGACCGTGAACAAGCGGTTCGAGGAGGACGAGTTCCCGGTTCCGGCTATCGCTTTCGAGATCGGGTCCGCCCGGTCCGAGACGGTGACCGTCGTGCTTACCGACCAGGTGCCCGAGGAGGTCGCGGTCGAGGACCTCGGGTTCCACCCCGAGTACGGGAGCGAGTACTGGACCATCGACGAGAACCAGATCACGTTCGAACGCGAGATCGAGGCGGAGTCGGACTACACGACGGTGTACGGCATCCGGGCGACCGGGACCGACAACGTCGAGCAGTTCCTGACGGAGCCCACGATCACGGAGGTCGACCCGCCACTCGAAGACGGAGACGGCGCCGTGGTGGACGAGTCGGGAAGCGACGTGGTCCGGGACGTCATCTCGGGGGAGAGCGACGCGGTACCGGGCCTCGAAGACGAGGAGGAGGAACCCGACGACGAGGACGTCGAGACGCTGGACCTCAAAGACCCCAACGCGCCGGACGACCAGACCGGAGACACCGGCGCCGCGCCGGCAGGCGCCGGGGGCGAGGGCGACGCCTCCCCAGAGGAGGCCGGCGTCGACTCGCTCGTCGGCGCGCTCGCGGCCGAACTCCGGAACGGAAACGTCGACGAAGACGACGTTCGACTCCTCCGGAAGGCCTTCGACGTCGTCGAGGACGAGTCGGGTGGTTCAGGCGCCGTCGACGCTCGCATCCAGCGCCTCCAGACCGACGTCTCCGACCTGCTCGCTTACACCGACGCCCTGGAGGAGTTCCTCGACGAGAACGGCACAGGGGACCAGATGATCGAGGACTTCCGCGAGGAGGTCGATTCCCTGCAGTCGGATCTGGAAGACGTCCGCGAGCTCGCCCGGGGCCACGAGGAGTCGCTGTCCCGGATCGAGTCGACTGTCGAGGAGGTCGAGTCCTCGATGGACTCGATCGAGAGCGACGTCGACGAGATGGTCGAGGAGGTCGACGCGGTCAGGGACGACGTCGAGGGCGTCGAGTCGTCCGTCGAGGACGTCCAGGCGGACGTCGAGGACCTCGACTCCCGGGTCGGCGACATCGACGTCGAGGACGTCGAATCGGACATCGAGGACATCGAGGACGAGATCGAGGAGCTCAAGGAGTGGCGCGAACAGCTCTCCTCGGTCATTGGCGGTAGCTGATCGGGCTCTCCGTTCCGCGGTGGTCCGCGACGGGCCGGTCGGGGGCCGCGACGACCCCTACAGGTGGTGCCCGTCACACCCTTCCCGGTGGGGGACTCCCCAAGCCGCTCGTTCCTGCTGTGACCCAGTTCGAGCGCCGGCTTCCGTTCGGCCGGCCCGAGCGGGTCTCCGGCGGAGATCAGTCTCGTTTTACCGCACGGTCCCGTCCGCTCGGCCGATGACGACCGTCAGCGTCGCGGTGCCCCGGAAGGGGCGCCCGCTCGAGGCCGTGCTCGACAGGATGGCCCGGACGACCGGGTTCGAGCCCCTGGCCGACGAGGTGATATCGACGCTCCGCTACGAGAAAGCGGTCGCGAAGAGCGACCAGGAGGCGACCGGCGACGTCTACGACCGGCTCGCGAGCTACAGCGACCTCGACGCCCCCGAGGCTCCCGAGTACACGCTCGTCCGCGACGACCGCGAAGGAATGCCCCGCCGGATCGTCCTCGACAGCGTGACCGTGCCCGTGACCGACGACGTCGACGTCAGGCTCGTCGGGCGCGAAGAGCCGTTCCGGGCGCTCCGCAAACACGAGGTCGCGCTCGGGTTCGACAGCGCCGACCTCGTTCTCGAGGAGGTCGTCCAGCTCCGAGACGAGCCTCTCGGCGGGCTCGACGAGGTGAACGACCGGATCGACCCGCGGGACACCGACGTCAGGCTCGCGTCGGGCCTGGGCGACACCGTCTGGCACTCGCTGCTGGCGACGCGCGAGGCGACCGCCGACTGGGACGGTGACCTCGACCGGGCGTTCGTCGCCGACTACGCCGGCGAGCTGTGCATCTCGCCGCGGTACGAGCGCCTGGTCGAGGCCGTTCTCGGGACGGACGCGCTCGACGGCGTCGAGTTCGTCTACCCCGACGACGGCCAGACCGAGGAGGCGGCGATCGCCGACGCCGGCGTGGGCGTCTACCTCACCGTCACGGGGTCGACCGCCCGCGATCACGGCCTCGCGGTCGGCGAACGGCTCTTCCCCAGCGAGACCGTGCTCCTCGAAAACACCTCCGAGCGGTCCGAGGAAACAGAGACAGTAAAGCGCGCGCTCGCCGCCGAGGAGCCGGAGACGCGACTCGCGGTCCGGTGACGCGCAGAAAGGCACGACTCGCGGTCCGGTGACCGACAGGCCGTCCTTGTTCCCCGGAACTGAGTTCTTACCCGGAACAGCGGTTCCGTTCGGTCCCGCGCGTGCTGTGGGGACGGCGCTTCGCGGCGGCGGTCAGCCGCCGTCTTCGGCGTCTTCCGGCTGCTCCTCCGTGGCGATCACCTTCAGGGGAACGTCCCTGAGCGCCCCGCCGATGTCGGACTTGGCGATCCGCTGGGCGTGTTCCTCGCTCTCGGCGTTGAACACGTCCATCTCGAGCACGAGCCCGACGAGAGCGGTATCGGCGGCGACGAACGCCGAGTCGAAGGGCTCGCCGCAGGCCGGACACGTAGTCGATCCGACGCCGACTTCCACGTAGTCCATGTCGTTGTCGTTGAGGCGCTTGCCCGCTTCGCTGATCGCGACGCCGATGGCGTCGTCGATGTCCGACACGTCTCGAACGACCCAGGCGGCTTCCATCACGACGAGGTAGTTCATGTTCGAAACCTCGACGCTTCACTGTAATCGGGTTTTTGATCCTCGCGCGTCCGCCACGATCCGTCTCCGACCCGGGTTCCCGAGAGTGCCCCCGACGGAATGGTTCCGGCGCCGCTCATTTCGTCGGCCGTGACTTCGTCCGGGAATTCGCCATCGCGGTGTGGTGAAACTGTCCGGGGACGCAGGGCTGGCAGTATCAGGACCAGCACCGGGTCCCCGGGAACGCCCGCCAGAGCCCCGCTCGGCGCGCACGTCACCGGAATTATGACCATAACTTATGGCTACTGCGACTCTCACCTAACGGCCAGTTACCGTTCCCGGCGGTCAAATTCGCACGTAGTTGAAAACAAGACAAAGCAGGTTGAATCGCAAGACGGCGGAATGACTATTCTTCAGGATCGTCCATAAATGTCTCCCGTGGCGGGGGAAAGCTTATGTATGCCGAGTCGACGACTGGAGTGTACACCGCAATGCCCGAAAGCCTGTATCGCGCAGCCGTGTTCGCACTGTACCAGCTGAGTCTGCTCGCCGGAATACTGCTGTTGCCGATGGCGCTGGTGGCGCGCCGGTTCGGCGTGACCATCCCGGTCCACCGCCTCGTCAGCCGGTTCGGAGAGGCCTACGAACGGAGCGCCGCGAACACCGCCTGATACGGACCGTTGTAACAATTTTCGACGGGGCTATCGAATACTGGTGGGTTCGCGACCCGCACGAGCCGATCTCCTCTGCGATAGCGGTACCGAATTACAACGGTCCGTATGACGACGGGCGTCCGAGCCGAGAATTTCTCGCCGGAGAGCGCGAGCGAGGAGCCGTGCGGCCGGGAGCCGTCGGCGGATATTCGCGGCCGACCCCGGTCGCCGAAAAGGTGGATTTATCAGCACAGGACTGATAGGGAGGCGCATGCACGACCGATTCGCCGGTTCGGAGTTCTCGCGGAACGCGCAGCGCCACCAGGTCGGTCAGCCCGACCCGACCGAGCCCGAGATCGGCTCCTTCCCGGACGAGACGCCCCGGTCCGAGCGGGAGAACGTCAACGAGACCGGGACGACGACAGTCGGCATCGCAACCGAAAACGGCGTCGTCGTCGCGACCGACATGCGGGCGTCGCTCGGCGGCCGGTTCGTCTCCAACAAGACCGTCCAGAAGGTCGAACAGATCCACCCGACCGCTGCCCTGACGCTCGTCGGGTCCGTCGGCGGTGCCCAGTCGTTCATCCGGTCGCTCCGCGCCGAGGTCAACCTCTACGAGTCCCGGCGCGGCGAGCACATGAGCATGCAGGCGCTCTCGACGCTCGCGGGTAACTTCGCCCGCGGCGGCCCGTTCCTCGCCATCAATCCCATCCTCGGTGGCGTCGACGAGGACGGGAGCCACGTCTTCAGTATCGACCCGGCCGGCGGCGTCATGGCGGACGACTACACCGTCACCGGGTCGGGGCTGACGGTCGCCTACGGTACCCTCGAAGACCGTTACGAGCCGGACCTCGACATGGAAGAGGCCCGGGAGTCCGCCGTCGCCGCCGTGTCGGCGGCCGCCGAGCGCGACACCGGCTCGGGCAACGGCGTCTACGTCGCCGAGGTCACCGAGGAAGGCGTCGACATCGAAGGGTACGAGAACTTCGAGGGTGTGTAGCGCCCGTTTTCGCGCGCTGTTTCGGTCATCTTTTCGACGCTCGTTTCGACCGGGCCATCCGCGTCTGCGGCTTCGACCAGCCCGCTGCGTCTGTGACTTCGACCGGCGTGAACGTCGGTCGACAGATCGACGCCGACATCAGTCGACGGATCGACGTCGACGGCAGTCGACGAACCGGCGCCCGAGGTAGACCGGGAACCACCGGCGTTAACACGCTGTCGGGACAACGGGCCTCCATGGAACTGTTCGGGACCGCAGGTATCCGCGGCGACGTTAGAAAGCTGGTGACACCCGAGCTCGCGGTGGCCGTCGGCCGGGCAGCGGGCACAGAGGGCGACGAGTTCGTCGTGGCCCGGGACGGCCGAACCACCGGCGACGGGCTGGCTTCGGCCGTGGCTGCTGGCCTCACGAGCGCGGGTGCCGACGTGGTCAGGGTCGGCCAGGTACCGACGCCCACGCTCGCGTACGCCTCCCGGGGCCGACGCGGCGTGATGGTCACGGCGAGCCACAACCCGCCGGGCGACAACGGGATCAAGCTGTTCGCCGACGGCCGGGCCTACGACCGGGAGGCGGAGGCCCGCGTCGAGGAGCGGGTCGCGGCCGAGCCCGACCCCGCCCCGTTCGACGAGTGGGGCGAGACGAGCCGCGCGGAGGTGCTCTCGGGGTACCGCGACGCGGTCGTCGACTTCGCCCGCGGCCACGGCGCGCCGCTGGAGGGCATGCCCGTCGCCGTCGACGCCGGCAACGGGGTCACGGGTCTCGTCGCGCCGCAGGCGCTCAGGGAGGTCGGCGCCGACGTGACGACGCTGAACGCGAACGTCGACGGCCACTTCCCGGCCCGCGAGAGCAAGCCCAGCGCCGAGAGCCTGGGTGAGCTCCGGCGGTTCGTCGCCGACGGCGACGACGTCGTCGGGTTCGGCCACGACGGCGACGGCGACCGGCTGGTCGTCGTCGACGCCGACGGCGAGGTCGTCCACGAGGACACCGTCACCGCGATTATCGCCGAACATTGCGTCGAGCGGAGCGACGCTCCCGACCCGGTCGTCCTCACGACGCCAAACACCTCCGCCCGGATCGACGAGCGGGTCGCGGCAGCCGGCGGCCGCGTCGAGCGCGTCCCGCTCGGGACGCTCCACGAGGGCGTCACGGAGATCCGGCGCGAGAGCGACGATGGCACCGAAGTCGCCCTCGCCACCGAGCCCTGGAAGCACCTCTACCCCGAGTTCGGCGTCTGGCTCGATGCGGTCACCACGACGGCGGTGTTCGCCCGCCTCGTCGCCGAGTCCGGGCTCGACGACCTCCGCGATCCGGTCACCGAGCGCCCCTACGAGAAGGTCAACGTCGACTGCGCGGACGAAGCGAAGGAGGGCGCCATCGAACGCCTGCGCGACGAACTCCCCGACCACTTCCCGGACGCGACGGCCGACCTGGACTACGGCGTCAGGCTCGAATTCCCCGACCGGTCGTGGGTCCTCGTCCGGCCGAGCGGGACGGAACCGTACATGCGCGTCTACGCCGAGAGCGACGACGTCGAGGAACTCCTCGATTCCGTCGAAGAAGTGGTCGAGGACGCCGCCGCGGACGCTGGCGGCCGATGAGGTCGCACACCGGTGCGGGCGCTGCCTGCTGACGCGGTCGCACACCCAAGCGACGGCCAGTCCCCCGTTTTTTCACGCCGGTTGCAACGTCGAGAACGCGAACTACAGCAACAGCCTCCACGCCGAGGAGGTCGCGCTCGGCCCGGCGGTCCGGGACGGCCACCGGTCGTTCGACAGGCTGGCTGTCTCCTCCGCCGCCCGTGACGGGGTCACGCCGTGTGGAATGTGCCGCCAGTCTTACGCCGAGTTCTGCGACGACTCGTTCGTGAACCGCGAGCGGAAGTATTCTCGGACCGACGTTCACCTAATTCGAGGCGGAGGCCCCACCCTCAAGGAGCGCCGGGCTTCCGGCC
>JBDGST010000093.1:0-8861 GCA_042217365.1 Haloarculaceae archaeon | reverse complement strand
ACATCATCGTGAGAGGCATCTCTACCGCCAGAATTCAAATCTGCTATCCAACTACATGATATTTGGGTGAAGGGGGTCCCAGAGAGAATCATCAAAGAACTTGTCGAAAAGGTCATAGATGCTCTTTCAGAACGAAAACAAATCAATCTCGACCTTCTCGATTACATGCCCTCTTATGACAGGGGTCCCGCACTCACCGAAATTGCCACCTATCAACCCCCAGAAGGCGTCGGCGACACGAAACTCACCGCCACCAAAGAGGACTACGAAAACATTCGCATCGGGACCGTCTCCTGCGAACGGGAAAGCGAATCTACAGTCGTCGTCCACGCCACTGTTCGCTACAAACCCGACGACGAGGACGCCCACAAGACCGACCAGTGGGGGTACACCGAGACCGAGCCGATGCCGGCGATGCGGCTGACCGACCTCTCGGAAACGGAGGCGGACCTCGTGGAGGCGTTCGTCCCGGTCGCCGTCGAGGAGGCCGACGGGTTCGCGGGCTTCCGCGAGACCGCGACGAAGACGAACTCGCTGGTCGACCGGCTCGAAGCGATCACGCTGCCCGACCCCGACGACGTCGCCGAGGACGTCGAACGGTACCGGGAGGCCGTCGAGCGCGCCGAGGAACTCGACGAGAAGATCCGGCGCACGGACGACCTGATCGACGAGATCGTCTACGACCTCTACGGGCTGACCGACGAGGAGATCGAGATCGTCGAGGACGCCGTGGGCGGGGACTGATCTCGGGGGGTCGCAGGCCCGCGGTTCGCGGGACCGGACGGAGTGGGGTCCCGTCGTTTTCGCCCCGTCTTTCGTGTAGCGGCCACTCTCGTCGGGACGAACGGTTCCCTCCCGCGCGCCGCTTGCTTCGGGCGGAGGTCGAACACGGTCGACAACACAAAATCAGACCTGATACTGGGGGTCGAAGTTACTTGAACCCGTGATCGAGACGTACCAGTAGCGATGGGTACTAAGCTACCCTCGGCCGGAGACGAACGAGACCAGCGAGCGGACGAGGAGACCGCCGACTCCCTGGGCGCGATCCGGGACAGCATCAGCGAGACCTCGTCCGACGCCGAAGAAGTCGCCTCGGCCACCGACGACCACGCGAAGAGCACCGAACAGGTCGCCGCGACCGTCGACGAGGCCGTGGACGAACTCGCGGACCTCGAGGGGCAGCTCACCGAACTGAACGACATCGCCACCCGGCAGTATCGGCAGGTCGAAGAGATCGAGTCAGCGGTCGACGACCTGGTGTCCCGTTGATTCACCCGCTACCAGGGCCGTCGGCGCCCGAACCGCTACCGGAGTGGGGATGAACGGACCGGCCCCGGAACTCACCGGTATCGTCGTTCAGAGTCCGGTCGGCCGACGGTCGGCCCGGTAGCCGCGACAGAGACGCCAGACTGGGGCACGCTAGTTAGAGTTTCTCTTGGGCGTCCTCGGCGAGTTCCTTCATCCGCTTGCCGACGCGGCCGGCGTCGGAGAACTCGTCTTCGCTCATCGCCGTCGCGAGGGCGTTGCCGAGGACGAACACGGCGTGTTTGTGTTCGCTCTTGGACTTGTGGACGTCGTCGGGAGTCACGTCGAGCTCCTCGTAGGGGTCGAACAGCGACTCGTCGACGTCGTCGAGCCCCGCGAAGAAATCCTTTATCGTCACCATCTGGGCGTGGAGTTCGAGGAGTTCGTCCTTGTGCATAGAGGCGCTACGCGAGACGCCGGTTTAAGGATTATTCGACAGCGGATCACACGCCGGCCGCAGTCAGAAGACGTACTCGTCGTCGTGACCCATCATCCCGTCGTCCTCGAAGCCCGGTTCCTCCTCGTCGTCGACGGGACCGCTCGTCTTGTAGGCCTTCAGTCCGGTCGACAGCAGGTCCTCGATCGCCTCCTCCCGGTTGAGGAACTCCCCCTTCTCGACGAGAGTCGCGATCCGCGTCTCGAGGTGTTCCGGCACGGTGATCTCTACCTTTGGCATCGGATCGGCCCTTCGGTAGAGGGGTATTTAACTCTGACGGGGGTGGGACGCCGTCCGTCCCGCTCGCTTACGGTGGTTTCTCGACGAACGTCCGTTCGCGATTTTCGGCCGGAGAGTCCCGCTATCCTGTCGTTCGCGTTACCTTCCTCGGCCGCGTCGGTGGGTGACCGCGCGGGGTCGGCGGCGTCCGTCGGTCCGGCTCCGTCCCGAGTTCCGGAACGGGGGAAGAAATCGGACGCAATGACACACCCGAACGGCCACCGGGTCGCCGTTCGACGTGTGACTGGGACCTTCTACGGTCGTCGTCCGGCAAGGGGAACGGGAGTACGACAGCCAGTTGGGCCCCGGTGAGGCTAGTAGGCCCCCGGTGAGCCCGGTGGGTCTCCGGTGAGCCCGGTGATCGGCGCTATAGTCAGGCTAAAAGGCACGGGGTCCTAAGGCGCGATGAATGGAGTCACCGCGAAGCGACGGAGCGACGGCGGACCACGACGAGACGACCGTCGTGGCGCGCGGCCGGGAGGTCGACGCGCCGGCCGTGCGCACGGTACTGGCCGAACTCCCGCGGCCGACGGTCGCCTGGTCGGAGGGCGGCGAGCAGGTGGTCGGCGGCGGCGCGGCGGCGACTCTCACCGCCACCGGGGTCGACAGGTTCGAGGCGGTCAGGCGCGCCGGCGAGGCGCTGTTCTCGGGGCGATCGGTCCCTGTCGAGCTACCGCCCGCGGCGCGACCCCGGCTGTTCGGCGGGTTCGCCTTCCACGGCGGCGACAACTCGACGGACGGCGCGAGGAAGTCGCCGTGGGCGGGATTCCCCGGCGCCAGGTTCGTGCTGCCCGCGATCCAGGTCGTGACCGAGGAGTCGACCGACCGGTCGTGGCTCGTCGCGACTGCGACGGGCGCCGGCGCGTCCGAGCGGGCAGCGGCCCGACTCGACAGGTGGGAAGACCGACTCGACTCGGCGGCGCCGGTCGCCGCGGGAGACGGTCCGGCCGTGACCCGCCGGCGGTACGTTCCGGACGAGGCGGGCTGGCGGGCCCAGATCGGCGAGGCCGCCGACCGCATCGAGCGCGGGACTCTCAGGAAGGTCGTCCTCGCGCAGTCTCAGACGGTCGAACTCGACGGCCCGCCGTCGATACCCGCGGTCTACGAGCGGCTGAGCGAGACGTATCCGGACTGTTTCCGGTTCCTCGTGGCGCCCGCCGACGGCGGCCAGTTCTTCGGCGCGACCCCCGAGCGGCTGGTGACCCGTGACGGACGCACCGTCAGGACCGAGGCGCTCGCGGGCTCGAACGGCCGGGGCGACACGGCGGCCGAGGACGAGTGGCTGGTGCGGGAACTCAGGGAAAGCGAGAAGGACCGCCACGAGCACGAGCTGGTCGTCGAGGCCATCAAGGACCAGCTCGGTCCGTTCGCGCGCTCGATCACGACGGGCGACCGGACCGTCCGGAAGCTGGCGACCGTCCAGCACCTCCAGACCCCGATCACCGCGGACCTCGCGGAGGACGACCACGTCCTCTCGCTGGTCGAGGCGCTGCACCCGACGCCGGCCGTCGGCGGCCTCCCGCCGGACGAGGCGCTCCGGACGATACAGGAGACGGAAACCTTCGAGCGGGGCTGGTACGCCTCGCCCGTCGGCTGGTTCGACGCGGCGGGCAACGGCACCTTCGCGGTCGGCATCCGGTCGGCCGTCGCGGACGGCCGCCGCGTCACGCTGTTCGCGGGCAACGGTATCGTCGCCGACAGCGACCCGGACCGCGAGTGGAACGAGGTCAAACTCAAGTACCGCCCGGTCCTCGACGCACTGGAGTGACGATGACGCCGAACCGCGCGACGCTCTGGGGCCGGACGATAGTCGAGGAACTCGCCGCGAGCGGGGTCGAGGCGGCGTGCATCGCGCCGGGCAGCCGGTCGACGCCGCTGACGGTCGCGTTCGACGACCACCCCGACGTGGAGACGTTCTCGATACTCGACGAGCGGTCGGCCGCGTTCTTCGCGCTCGGCCGGGGGCGCCGGTCCGGCGTCCCGACCGCGGTGGTCTGCACGTCCGGGACCGCGGCCGCGAACTTTCACCCCGCCGTCGTCGAGGCGAGCCAGTCGCGCGTCCCGATGGTGGTGCTCACGGCGGACCGGCCGGCGGAACTGCGCGACAGCGGCGCGAACCAGACGATAGACCAGGCGGGGCTCTACGGCGACGCCGTGCGCCGGGAGCGGACGCTCCCGGAACCGGCACCGGAGCCGCGGCGCCTGCGCTCGCTGCGGGTGACCGTCGACAGGGCCGTCGCGAAGGCGACCGGCGCCGACCCGGGGCCGGTCCACCTGAACGTCCCCGTCGCCAAGCCGCTAGAGCCGACGGAGGCACCCGGGGACGTGCCGGACTCGCTCCCCGAAGACGCGCCGCTCGGGGCCGGCGGCCGCGACGGCCCCTTCGTCGCGACGAGTCGGGGGACGCCGACCCCGCCGTCGGGCGCGCTCGACGACCTCGCGGCCGCGCTCGCGGACGCCGATCGGGGACTGCTCGTCGCGGGGCCGACGAACCCGGGCCGGATCGACCCCGACGCGGTCGCGTCGTTTCTCGACGCCGCGGGCGTGCCGCTCCTCGCGGACCCCCTGTCCGGACTCCGGTTCGGCCCGGTGGTCGAGGGTCGACTCGTCTGTGGCGGGTACGACGCGTACGTGAGCTCCGATGACTGGCCCGACCCCGACGTCGTCGTCCGCGTCGGCGCGTCGCCGACCTCCAAGCCCCTCAGGAAGCACCTCCGCGACGCGGACGCGCGACAGGTCGTCGTCGACCCGGCCGGCGACTGGCCGGAGGCCGAGTTCACCGCGACCGATCACGTCGAGGCCGACACCTCGGCGACTCTCTCGGGCCTCGCGACGCGCCTGGACCGCGGGGACGGAACGGGCAGGGCCGCCGCGACCGACGTGTGGCGCGACCGGTTCGCGTCGGCCGAGCGCGCACACTGGGACGTGACCGGCGCCGGCAGGGCCGAGCGGTTCTTCGAGGGGAGCGTCCTGGCGACTGTGGTCGAGGAGGCGCCGGACCCGGCGACGCTGTTCGTCTCCAACAGCATGCCGGTTCGGGACTCCGACCGGTTCGGTCGGCCCCGCCCGGTCGACCTCACGGTCCTGGGCAACAGAGGCGCCAGCGGCATCGACGGGATCACGAGCACTGCGCTGGGCGCCGGGAGCGCCACCGCAGACCCGCTAGTTCTCGTCACGGGCGACCTGGCGTACTACCACGACATGAACGGTCTGCTGTCGGTGACTCGCTGCGGCGTCGACGCGACTATCGTCCTCGTGAACAACGACGGCGGCGGCATCTTCCACAAGCTCCCGATCGAGTCGTTCGACCCGCCGTTCACCGAGCAGTTCCGGACGCCCCACGGGCTCGACTTCGAGCCCAGCGCCGACCTCTACGGGCTGGAGTTCCGCCGCGTCGAGGACGCCGACCCCTTCGCGGAGGCTTATCGTGACTCCCTGGGACGGTCGGGCACGCAGGTCGTCGAGGCCCGCGTCGACGCCGAGTCGAGCCACCGGTTCCGGGAGCGGCTCCGCGACCGCCTGCACGACCGCCTCGGTGACAGTCCCGGCGAGTGACGCCGCGCGGCGCCGTCGAGAACAGTCGACTCTTCGCTCTCGGCCGATCAGCCCCTACGGTCGCACGACAGACCGGGTCAGCACGGCCAGCCCGAGCGGGACCCACGACGCGAGGAGCGCGACCAGGGCGACCGGGGAGAACGCGCTGAACCCGGGGATAGCGAGGATCCCGACCGGGATGATCAGCCCCCACAGCCCGAAGACGAGGATGGCGACCTCGGGGATCGAGAGCAGGTACGCGAACATCAGGAGCGTGCAGACCACGACGGTCAGGCGTGCGACGAGCGGGAACGCGGGGAAGACCGCGGTAAACACGAAAAACGGGTACAGGAGGAACGTCGAGGCCAGCAGCATGAACGACTCGTCGGCAGGGAACAGCCGGCCGGGGTGGATCCCCTCGTGTGCGTTCGCGTTCCGCCGGGCCGCCCAGGACCGGGTCGTCTCCCAGACGTTCCAGGACCAGTCGACGTTCGGCCCGTCGGTCCCCCCGGCGGCCGCCTGCCGCCTGGCGGACGGGGACTGGTTGGGCGCCCTGCCCCGCGCAGCGCCCGTCGCGGCGCCCGGGCTGGACTGGGACTGCCAGGACGGCCCCGTGGATCCACGACTCGGACCCGTGCTACCCGGAGAGTGCCCCGTCGCGTTCCCGCCCAGGTCCGCGGCCCACGGCCCCGCGTCGCCCGGGCCGCGGCCCCGGTCGCTCGTTCCCGTGTCGCCCGGGTCGCCGCCCCGGTCGCTCGTTCTCGCATCACTTGCGGTCCCGTGTGACCGGCCGCGGGTCCGCCGACGGCGATGTCCTCGTTCGTTCTGACTCCCGTCCGGGGAGTCCCACCCCCTTGATCGGGCTTCCCTGGCGGACCAACCGCCGGCGGACCCGCGTTCGCTCGACGCGTCGCCCGGCCGGGACGCGGAGGGGCCGTCCCTCGACCCATCGCGCTGCCCGGTCGACGCGTCGCGCTCGGTCGATCCCGTGCCCGGCGACGCGTCGCGCTCGGTCGATCCCGTGCCCGGCGACGCGTCCCGGTCTGTTCCCCGGGTAGAGGAACCCGAACCGACGTCGGGACCACTCGTGTAGGCGTGGTGCCCGACCCGGTCGTAGCGGGCGCGTTCGTCGGCGTCCGTCAGGACGCGTTTGGCCTCGTTGAGGCGCTTCGTCCGCTCGCTGGCGTCGACGTCGTCGTTGACGTCCGGGTGGACCTGCTTTATCGCCTCGCGGTAGGCGGCCTCGATGTCACCGGTCGAGGCGTCCTCGGACACGCCGAGCAGGTCGTAGAACGTCTCCGTCATGACTCCGGCTGGATACCGACACGTACGCGAGAGGCCAGTAAAAACACCCGGGGCCACGGTATCGCCTCCGATAACGACCGAAATGCCGTTCGCCGACTCGGACGTGCTGTGGCTTCCCGCACCCGGTCGTACCGTCGCGTTCCCGCCTCGCGCGAGATTCGGCCAGCGTGGGCGCGTCTCGACGTCGCCGGGGCCGGGTACGCGGGCCCGATCCGACGAGGAATCTTTTTGCGCGGGCCGACCCCAGCGACGGACATGGTTTCGGAGATCTTCGACCCGGGCCGGTGGGAGCCGGTCGAGGGGTTCGACTTCAGGGACCTCACGTATCACCGGGCGACCGACACCGGCGCCGTCCGGGTCGCCTTCGACCGGCCGGCGGTCCGCAACGCGTTCCGCCCCGGAACGGTCGATGAGCTCTACGCCGCGCTCGACCACGCCAAGCGACAGACCGACGTCGGCTGCGTCCTCCTGACCGGGAACGGGCCCTCGCCGAAGGACGGCGGGTGGGCCTTCTGCGCGGGCGGGGACCAGTCGATCCGCGGCGCCTCCGGCTACGAGTACGAGAGCGGGGACGACGGCGAGGGCGAGTCCGAGTCCGAGTCCGTGCCTGGGGGCGAGGCTCCCGACAACGTCGGCCGCCTCCACATCCTGGAGGTCCAGCGGCTCATCCGCCACGTGCCCAAGCCCGTCGTCTGCGTGGTCCCGGGCTGGGCCGTCGGCGGCGGCCACTCGCTGCACGTGGTCTGTGACCTCACGCTCGCCAGCGAGGAGCACGCGAAGTTCCTCCAGACCGACCCGGACGTGGCCTCGTTCGACGCGGGCTTCGGGTCTGCCTACCTCGCCCGCCAGGTCGGCCAGAAGAAGGCCCGAGAGGTGTTCTTCCTCGGGAAGACCTACGACGCCGACGAGGCCGAGGAGATGGGCATGGTCAACGAGGTCGTCCCGCACGAGGACCTGGAGGACGTCGCGCTGGCGTGGGCCGAAACCATCAACGGGAAGTCGCCGATGGCGGTCCGGATGCTCAAGTACGGCTTCAACATGGCCGACGACGGCATGGTCGGCCAGCAGGTCTTCGCCGGGGAGGCCACCCGGCTCGGGTACATGACCGACGAGGCAAAGGAGGGCCGCGACGCCTTCAACGAGGGGCGCGACCCCGACTTCGACGACTACGACTGGTACTACTGACCGTCGGGCCGAATCTCCTGCTGAACCGCCGTCACCGGTCGAACGTCCTGCTGAACCGCCGTCGCCGGTCGAACGCGTCTACAACGGTTCGACGACCTGCGAAGGACCGCGACGGGGGCGGCGGTCTACTGGAACCCGATCCGGCCGCCCGAGCGGCGCTCGGCTTCCGCGCTCCCGCTCTTGAAGTCCTCTTTCATCCGCTCGAAGTAGTCGCGGATGTCCTCGGTGACCGTCGGGCGGACGTTGTCCATCCCCTGGCGGAAGTGGCGCATCTCGACGGTCTCGGCGTCCTCGTCCTCGCGGAGCGCCTCGATGGCGGCCTCCCGTGCGATCGACTCGAGGTCGCTGCCGACGTAGCCGTCGGTGATCTCGGCGAGTTCGCGCAGGCTGACGTCCGTGCCGAGCGGCGACTCCTCGGTGTGGATCTTGAGGATCTGCTCGCGGCCCTCGGTGTCGGGCTCGCCGACCATGACGAGCCGGTCGAACCGGCCCGAGCGGATGAGCGCGGGGTCGATCATGTCCGGCCGGTTGGTCGCGCCGATGACCATGACGTCCTCCATGTCCTCCAGCCCGTCGAGTTCAGTGAGAAGCTGGTTGACCACGCGCTCGGAGACGTTCGAGCCGACCTCGCCGCCCCGGCCGGGCGCCAGCGAGTCGAGCTCGTCGAAGAACACCACCGTCGGGGCGACCTGTCGGGCCTTCCGGAAGGTCTGTCTGATGGCCTTCTCGGACTCGCCGACCCACTTCGAGAGCAGCTGGGGCCCGCGCACCGAGATGAAGTTGGCGTCCGTCTCGTTGGCGACGGCCTTGGCCATCA
>JBDGST010000080.1:1223-8966 GCA_042217365.1 Haloarculaceae archaeon | reverse complement strand
CGTCGTACTCGACGAGTTCGCCGCCGGTGAGGAACACGGCGGTCTGGTCGGAGATACGGGCGGCCTGCTGCATGTTGTGCGTGACGACGACCACGGTGTAGTCCTCGGACAGTTCCTCGATGAGATCCTCGATCTTCGCGGTCGCGATGGGGTCGAGCGCGGAGGCGGGTTCGTCCATGAGGATGACCTCCGGGTCGACGGCCAGACACCGGGCGATGCAGAGCCGCTGTTGCTGGCCGCCCGACAGCCCGAGCGCGTTGTCCTCCAGTCGGTCGTTCACTTCGTCCCAGAGGGCGGCCGCCCGCAGCGACCGCTCGACGAGTTCCGTTTCCTCGTCGCTGTCGTCGCGACCGAGCAGCCTGGCGACGAACCCCGTGTTCAGGTCGCCGTGCTTGCGGGGACCGTAGGCGATGTTGTCCCTGATAGACTTGGGAAACGGGTTGGGTGCCTGGAAGACCATGCCGACGCGCTTGCGCAACTCGACGAGGTCGACGCCGTCCTGGTAGACCTCCTGGCCGTCGAGTTCGACCGAGCCCTCGACGCTGGCGCTCTTGATCCGGTCGTTCATCCGGTTGAGGCATCGCAGGAACGTCGACTTGCCACAGCCCGACGGCCCGATCAGCGCCGTGACGCTGTTTCGCGGGATGTCCATCGAGACGCCCTTCAGCGCGTGTTCCTCGCCGTAGTAGACGTCGAGGTCCTCGACGCTCAGCTTCGGGTCGCCCGCGAACTCGTAGTCCGTCCAGGCGTCGTCTATCTCCTCGCTCGTCTCGCCCGGCGTCGTCCGTGACGCCGCGCTGTAGTCGCTCGCTGACTGTTCGTCCTCCGGCGGTGTGGCTTCGGTTTCGCTCATTGGTTCAGTTTCCTCCTGAAGTAGACCCGCGAGGCGACGCCGATAGCGTAGAAGCTCATCACGACGAGCAGGAGCACCAGCGCCGTCCCCCAGGCGAACCCGATGTTCTTCTCCAGCCCGGCGGTGATGACCGCGTACAGCTGGTAGGGCAGCGCGCTCGTCGACTGTACCAGGTCGACGCTCGGCGCTGCCACGAACGGGAACGACGACGTGAAGTGAAAGCCGCCCTGCACGACGCCGGGGACCGACCGCGGGAAGGGGTCGCTCGTGGCGACGAGCAGGATGGGTGCCGTCTCGCCGGCGATCCGGCCGACGCCGAGGATGATCCCCGTGATGACGCCGGGCATCGCCGCCGGGAGGACGACGCTCTTTATCGTCTCCCACCGGGAGACGCCCAGCGCGGCGCTGGCGTCGCGGTACTCGTCGGGGACGCTCAGAAGCGACTCCCGGCTCGTGATGACCACCAGGGGCAGCAGCATGAACCCGAGGACGAGCTGGCCCGTGAGGATCGAGGTGGTGTTGCCCAGCCGCGGCACGAGAAAGGCCAGGCCGAACAGCCCGTAGACGATGCTCGGCGTGCTCCAGAGGCCGTTCGTCGATATCTCGACGAGGAACGTGAACCGCCCCTGCTCGGCGTACTCGGTGAGGAAGACGGCTGCCCCGACGCCGAGCGGGACCGCGAACGCGACGGCGCCGAGCACGAGCCAGACCGTCCCGACGATGGCCGGGAGGATACCGTCGATCGTCGGCCCGAGCGAGTACCCTTCCATGACGAACGGCCAGTAGAACCAGACGACCGGCCCGTGGAAGATGACGTACTCGTCGATCGGCGGGAAGTAGAACCACGTCCAGGGCTGCCAGAAGAGGCCGAACCTGATCCCCTCGGTCATCGGTCCGAAGCCCCGGACGACGATGAACGAGACGATGAGCAAGAGCAGCGCCAGCATCCCCGCCGCGTTCGTCCCGATCAGGGCGTACGCTCCGGCCTGGCGGCCCGCGGGGCCGAACCCGCCGTAGACCCGCGCGGCGGTCCAGGCGCCGACCAGCCCCGGGACCACGGCGAGCACCGGCACCCCGACGTTGGCGGTCAGGACGATCGAGAAGCCGGCAGGGTCCCACGTCCAGCCCGGCCCGATCGCACCGCTGACGACGGTCAGCCCCGCCAGCAGGACGAGCGCTCCCGACGAAACCGTGACGGCGAGGTCCTCGCGAGCGAGCAGTCCGAACGCCGTCACCGCGGCGCCGGTCGCGAGCGCGGGGACCGGCCAGAGCGTCGAGAGGCCGAACGTGTGCGCCGCGACGAGCCCGGCGACGGTGACCCACAGGAGGCCGAAGACGATCGCGTTCACCACGCCGCCGGTGTGGCGGGGGCGCGTGTCGAGCGCGTCGGCGTACGACGCCGCGCCGAGCGCGAGGATTCCGGCACCGACGACGGTTAGTCCGGCGCCCAGCAGCGTCGCGACCGACGTTCCGGCGACGGCCGTCTCGGCCGGGACGAACTGCAGGAGGCTCAGGAACCCGACGACGAACGTCGCGAACGCCAGCACGACGAGCCCGCCGCCGACGCGCTCGCGCGTCGAGGACTGCGCCTCGACGAGTCGACCGCCGGTCTCCGCGTCGGTGCCGAGGCTCATACCTCACCTCCCAGTTGCCGCTTCATCCGGCGTTCGACGAGCTGCGAGCCGATACTCAGCCCCATGACGGTCACGAACAGGACGACGCCCGCGGCGAACAGCGCCGAGAGGTGGAGGCCGCTGGCGTTGCCGTACTGGCTGGCGATGAGACTCGTCAGCGTGATCGTGTTCCCGAAGACGTCGACGAGTGGGTCGGGCAGCGCCACGACGTTTCCCAGGATGACGACTGCGGCCATCGTCTCCCCGACGGCCCGGCCGACCCCCAGCAGGACGGCGGCCGAGACGCCCGAGAACGACGCGGGAAGCGTGACGCTCGTCGTCGTCTGCCAGTCCGTGGCGCCCAGCGCCTGGGCCCCGTCTTTCATCGCGTCCGGGACGGCCGCGATGGCGTCCTCGGCGACCGAAACCACGGTGGGCAGCGCCATCAGTCCGACGACGGTGCCGGCGACCGCCAGGCTCCCGTAGTCCGGCATGCTGAGTTCGTTCATCATGAAGGGGTTGATGATCTGGAAGCCGATGAACCCGTAGACGATAGAGGGGATGCCGGCGAGCATCTCGACTGCGGGCTTGATCATCTCGCGCGCCCATCCGGGCGCGAGTTCGCTGATGAAGATCGCACCGGCGACGCCCAGCGGCGCGGCGACGACCGTCGCGATCGCCGTCGTCACGAGCGTCCCCCACATCATCGGGACCAGCGAGTAGACGTTCGCGTCCGTCGAGGTGTTCCAGAACTCGCCGGTCCCGTAGAGGAGGTACCCGCCCATCTTCCGGGCGACCGGGACGGCCTTGATCAGCAGGTAGACCGTGATCAGACCGAGGATGACGACCGTCGACGTGGTCGTCACGAACAGGAGGAACTTCGCGGCGCTCTCCTGGTCGTAGAGCCAGCCGGCGACGACGAACGCGGCGAACGCGAGCGCCACGTACCCGGTGAGCTCGGGCCGGACCAGGAACGACGCGAGGGTCGCGACCAGCAGCGCACTCCCGACCCCGCTAATCACCTGCGTCGGTCCGTCGAGCCCGCGAACTCTGGTGGCGACGCTCATGCCTGAACCGTCAGCGGTGTGGCCCCCCGGCTCATGATTGTGCGTCGGGGAGCTTGTCGAGCTGGTTCTTCTGTCGTTTCCCGGGAAGCTTCGCGTAGCCCTCGGAGGCGACGAAGTTCTGCTGGCCGAAGTCGCTGACGATCATCCGGAGGAACGCCGCCTCGCGCTTCGAGGTTCCATCCCAGGTGTAGCAGTGCAGGTCCCGGGAGAGCGGGTAGGACTTCTCGCCGAGGTTCGCGCCGGGGGTGTACTCCTTCCCGTCGACCTCGACGGTCACCGCGGGCGTGGCGTCGGAGACGAACGCCAGCGCCATGTACGCGACGGCGTTGTTCGACTTCCCGACGACCGTCTCGACCTGCTGGTTCTGTCCCTTCCGGACGTCGACGCCGGGCATCGGCGCGTCCGGGCTGCCGAGCATGTTCGCCCGGAACGCGGTGTCGGTGCCCGAGCCCTCGGAGCGGCCGACCGCCTGGATCGTCTTGTCCGGTCCGGAGTATCCGGGGATCTCGGACCACTTCGTAACCTCGCCCCGATAGATGGCCCGGATCTGCTCGGCGGTGAGTTTCGTGACGCCCGCCTCGTATATCTCCGAACTCACGACGACAGGCTGGGCGTCGACCCCGACGACGTGGTTGGTGAACGGTTCGAGTTCCTCGGCCGACCGGTCGGGGAACTCGGCCGCGACAGGCGCGCTCGCGTTCCCGATCTCGATCTGCTGGTTCTCGAGCTTTTCGAGGCCGGTCCCGGAGTGGCTCAGCCCGACGCTGACGCCGAACGGCGGCGCCACGTCGTCGTCGGCCTCGAACCCGTAGTGGCCGGCCCAGTAGTCGGCCAGGCGCTTGTCCGTCTGGATCCCGTACTGGCCCGGGTCCCAGTACTCCCTGTCGGTCGGTTTGTAGTTCGAGGTCCAGTACGACGCCGCGCGCTGGACGATAGGGAAGACGGTCGAGGATCCCCCGGACTTGAGCAGTTTTCCCTCGCTACCGCCCCGTCCGAGTCCGCCACCGGCCTGGCCCGGCGGCCTCGGACTCGTGCTGATACAGCCCGCCAGCGACCCGGCGAGCCCGGCCCCGCCAGCCAGGACCCGCCGGCGGGTGACAGGTGTGTCCCGCATCATCCGGAGTAACCCAAAGTATGACTAAATACGCTACTATTACATCTATATAGACAAATGTTCACATGGCGGAACGACGTGCCCGGCCGACGGATCACGGCGGAGGGCCGGTCAGCCCATCCGGTTTTCGAGGGCGTCGACCGCGGTAGCGGCGTCGGCGGCCCCGTCGAAGGCTACTGCCCCGTCGTCGAGAACGGTAAACCGGTCGACGGAGGGCCCGAACGCCTCGACTTCGTGGGTCGAGACCAGGACGCTCCGGTCGCCGGTTCGGTACTCCTCGAGGAAGTCCACCAACCGCTCGCGTGCGGGGGCGTCGAGGTCGGTGAACGGCTCGTCGACGACGACGTACGCCGGTCTGCCGACGACCGCCAGCGCGAGGTCCAGGCGCTGGGTGAACCCGCCCGACAGCGTCCGCACGACTCGGTCACGGACCGCGTCGAGCGCGAACCGGACGACCAGTGTCTCGACCCAGGCGTCGTCGGTACCGGCCAGGTTGGCGAACACGCGGAGGTTCTCGGCGACGCTGAGGTCCGGGTAGACCGTCGGGCGCTGGAAGCTGCAGCCGACCGCGTCGCGCGGGGCGGAGACGGTCCCCGCGGTCGGGCGCTGGAGGCCGAGGAGCAGGTCGAACAGCGTCGACTTCCCGGAGCCGTTGGGGCCGACCAGACAGCGGAACTCGCCGGGTTCGATCCGGAGGTCGACGTCCCGGAGCGCGTCCACGTCCCCGTAGGTCTTCGTGACTCCCTCGAAAACGATGGGCGCGGGGCGTCCGCCGGCCCCCGTCGTTTTCGCCCCGTCGCTGTCTGTCACCTGTCTCCCTCCGGCCGCTCCGTTCGGGTCACGTCGTCCCCCTCCGTTCGTAGTGCCGGACGCAGGCCCACAGCCAGACGAGCGAGGCGACGGTCACCCCGACCAGGGCGAGGAGCCGGTCGCGGAACAGTCCCGGGCCGTGCCCGCCGAGCGCGAGGCCGCGGAAGGCGACCATCGAGTGGTGGACCGGCATCCGGCGGGCGATCGTCCGCCTGACCGGGGAGAAGAATCCGGCCGGGTAAAACAGGTTCGAGAACGCGAGGACGGCCGCGAGCACCACGACGCCGAGGAAGCGCCCGGCGACCGAGAACCGCGTGAGAAAGGCGATCCCGGCGCTCGTCGCGGTGAGGTAGGTGGCCGTCAGCCCCAGGACGGCGAGGGCGGCGGGTCGCCAGAGCGCGACGTCGTAGCCCAGCGCCAGTGCGACGACGCCGAGGACCGCGACCGCGACCGCCAGCAGCACGCCGAACGCGACCGACTTCGCCGCGAGGAGCGACCCCAGCGAGGACTCCACGCGGACGCGATCGAACGCCTCCTTCTCGCGTGCGAGGTGATAGGGCACGTACGTAAACGCGTACACCAACGCGAGCACGACCGTGAGGACGGCGAGCAGGTACTCGCCGAGGGTGTGGACTGGAGCGAGGACGGTCCGGTCGACCGTGACGTCGGCCGGGAAGACGGTCGCCCGGTCGTTGAGCCCCGCGACGACGAGCCGAGAGGGCTGGCCGTAGGGGACCATCGTGCCGTCGACGGCGAAAGGCAGCGTCACCTCGGCGGCCCCGTCGTAGAGCCCGTGTCGAACCGTGAGAACGCCGTAGACCCGCTCGCGGTCGAGCGCCGTCCGCGCCGCCTCGGCCGACTCGACGGGCACCGGGTGGGCGATACCCCTGAGGAGCCCGCGGGCAGCCTGTAGCTCGTCGCTCTTCACGGCGCCCGAGGCCGGTGCGACCGCGACGGGGACGTTCGTCGGGAGCGCGCGGCTGAAGCCGGTCGTCGCCAGCGCGAACAGCGCCGGGACGACCCCGAAGACGAACAGGACTGCCCACCGGTTCCGGCGGAGCCAGAGCAGTTCCTTGCGCAACAGCGGTCCGGCGTCCATCCGTCTACGACGTCACACGACCGACGACGGCATCCTCATCTCTTCCGGGTCCATGATCGACCGGTACCAGCGGAAGATTTCGATCATAGCCTCGATCGAGGTCTCCCGGGTCACCGTCACGGTCGTCCCGTCGCGGTTCACCTCCGTCGAGCGCAGCTGCCGTTCGAGCGTCTCGTTCTGGACGGCCCCGGCGTTGATGGAGATCGCGCCCTGGATGAGGTCGCGGACGTCCTTCGCGGTGTCGGTCTCGTTGGTCCGGATCCGCGTCTCCGACCCGAGGCCGGAGTCGGTGGTGTAGTACGACCCGGCGACGACGTAGAGGTCGTTGTACGCCTCGCCGTACTTCGTCACGTTCATGCCGGTGAACGCGCCGTAGGTCTCGTTTATTCGGGTCACGTTCGTGCTCGGCGACTTGACGGCGTACCGGAGGTAGCCGTCCTCCGTCTCGCTGTACGTCGACAGGAGGTCGCCGTCGAGCGAGGACTCGTTCCCGGCCGAGACCCTGATCGCGTCCGTGACGGCCGCCTCGGTCCCGACGACGTACTCCCCGTCCCCGAGGACGCCTATCCAGTCCGGCGACGGCGCAGTGAGGGCGTCCTCGTCGCCGCCGCCCGACGACGGTCGGTACACGCGCTTCCCGGCGACGGTCGCGTTCTCGTACCGGACGGGTGCGCTCTCCGCGACGGCCCGTTTGAACGCGCTCTCGTTCCAGTCGGCGTGGACGATGACGCCGCCGTACTGCTCCCCGGTCGCGTTCTCGGGCGCGTTCCAGAAAGCGACCACCTCGTCGGCCGCGCCCGGGTCCAGCCCCGTCTGGTTCTCGATCCGCTCTCTCACTGCGGTCAGGTTCGACGGGACCGACGCCCTCGGACTGACTGCCATTCCCGGGGTCGCCGTGGTCGTAGTCCCGCCGTCAGACTCCCTGTCGGTCGCGTTGGCCGTCGCCTCGTACGCCTCGGCGTAGAGTTCGGTCGCGACGCTGTCGTCGAGCACCCCGGGGTCGAACCGCGCCACGCCGGTGACGCCGTCCGGAACCTGCTCGACCGCGTCGGAGGTGCCCGCGCCGTCCGACCCACCCATGACGCCAAGCTGCGTCGCCGCGACGCCGCCGATGGCCGCCACGAGGACGACGGCCAGTCCCACTCTCACCGCTGTGCTACTCAACAACCCCCCAACTGGCTGTCCAG
>JBDGST010000080.1:0-1123 GCA_042217365.1 Haloarculaceae archaeon | reverse complement strand
CGCGACGGGTATCCGCCCGCCGGCCGAGACGGTCGACTCCCGACGCTCGCTAATACCGCTATAGAGACCAATATATAGGTATTTAGAGTAAAATATATAGAAACAGGGTGATTTAATTGGTTGAACGACGAACGGGAACTATGGAGACCCGGAAGGTCCAGGTCACGGGCGGTTCGACGTACACAGTGTCGCTACCGAAAGACTGGGCGACGGAGAACGACGTCAGCGCGGGGAGCGTCGTCGAATTCCACTCCGAGGAGGACATTCTCCTGCTCTCGCCGCGGCGCGAGGAGGGCCGCGAGGAGGGGGCGCTGGACATCGACGGGCTGGACGGCGACCAGCTGACGCGAGCGGTGATGACGATGTACGTCAGCGGGTTCGACGTCATCGAGTTCCGGGCGCCGCGGGTCACCGCGAGCCAGCGCCGGACCATCCGGGAGGCCACCCAGGGGCTCGTGGGACTGGAGGTGATCGAGGAGACCAGCGACCGGGTGGTGCTCCAGGACCTGCTGGACTCCTCGGAGCTGTCCGTCCACAACGCGATCACCCGGATGCGTCTCGTCTCGCTGACGATGCTGTCGGACGCGGTGACGGCCCTCGTCGAGAACGACGACGAGCTCGCCCACGACGTCGTCGAGCGCGACGACGACGTCGACCGGCTCTGGTACATGGTTTCGCGGGTGTTCCGGACCGTGCTGCGCAACCCTGCGGAGGCGACGGAGATCGGCTTCCCGCGCGAGACAGTCTTCGACTACCAGTCCAGCGCCCGTCAGCTGGAGCGGATCGCCGACCACGCGACGAAGATCGCGAGCATCGCGCTCGACGTGGGCGCCGTCGAGGAGGACGTCGTCGAGGGGTTGCGCGACCTGGAGGACGCCGCGCTGACCGTCCCCGAGACGGCCATGGACGCGCTCCTCGCGGACGACTCCGACGAGGCCGTCGCGCTCGCGACCGAGGCGCGCGAGGACCTGCCCGAGATCGACGAGCGTGCCCGCGAGGTCGGTGACGTCATCCGCGACCTGGACGACCCGGAACTCGCCCAGTCGCTCGCGCTCGTCGTCGACTCGTTGTCCCGGACCGCCGACTACGGCGGCAACATCGCCGAGAGCGCCCTCCAGAAAGC
>JBDGST010000115.1:0-8989 GCA_042217365.1 Haloarculaceae archaeon | reverse complement strand
AGCCCCTCCAGTTCGGCCCGGAGTACATCATCCCCAAGCCCGTCGACCCGCGGGTGCTGTTCGAAGTCGCGCCCGCCGTCGCCCGGGCGGCCGTCGAGTCGGGCGCGGCCCGCCGGGAACTGGACTTCGACGCGTACGTCGAGCGCCTGGAGGCGCGCCTGGGGAAGTCACGCGAGATGATGCGGGTCGTCCTCAACAAGGCAAAGAGCGACCCCAAGCGGCTGGTGCTGGCGGAGGGCACCGACGAGAAGATGATCCGCGCGGCGTTCCAGCTCGAGGACGAGGGGATCGCCGACACGGTCCTGCTGGGCGACCGCGACGAGATAGCCCGCCGGACCCGCGAACTCGCCCTCCGGTTCGAGCCGGAGGTGATCGACCCCCGGGAGGACTGCCACGGCGCCTACGCCGACCGGCTCCACGAGCTCCGCCGGCGCAAGGGCGTCACGCGCAACGAGGCCGCGGAGATGGTCGAGAACGACACCAACTACCTCGCGAGCGTGATGGTCGAGCAGGGCGACGCCGACGCGATGCTGACGGGGCTGACCCACCACTACCCGTCGGCGCTCCGGCCGCCGCTGGAGGTGATCGGCACCGCGCCCGACGCCGACTACGCGGCCGGCGTCTACCTGCTCACGTTCCGCAACCGGGTCGTCTTCTGTGCCGACACGACGGTCAACCTCGACCCCGGCGCCGACGTCATCGCCGAGATAACGAAACACGCCGCCGGCCTCGCCCGCGACTTCAACGTCGACCCGCGGGCCGCGGTGCTATCCTACTCGGACTTCGGGAGCGTCGAGAACCCCGGCACGGGCAAACTCCGCAGGGCGGTCAAGCGCCTCCACGACGACCCGGAAGTCGACTTCCCGGTCGACGGCGAGATGCAGGCCGACACCGCCCTCGTCGACGAGATGCTGACCGACACCTACGAGTTCGCGAACCTCGGCGAGCCGGCGAACGTCCTCGTCTTCCCGAACCTCGAAGCCGGCAACATCGGCTACAAACTCCTCCAGCGGCTGGGCGGCGCCGAGGCCACCGGCCCGATGCTCGTCGGCATGGACAAGCCCGTCCACGTCCTCCAGCGCGGGGACGAGGTCAAAGACATCGTCAATCTGGGCGGGGTCGCCGTCGTGGACGCACAGAAGCAGGAAGACGAGGAGAGCTAACCCGGAGCGGTGACGGCGCCGGAGGGGCCGACCGAACGACTCGCGTGGCGCACTCGACCCGATGCGGAACAGCGAGGCATCGGTCGACCGGACGAAACAGGCGACTGCCGTCCGTCAAACGGCCGTTTGAGGGTTCACCGGTCGTTTACGTGTTCCCGTCCAAAGAACCGTATGGAGAGACGAGCGTTCCTGGCGACGGCCGGCACCGCGCTCGGGACGACGGTCGTCGGCTGTCTGGGCTCGTCGGACGCCCCGGCCGACGGCGACGAACCCGACCGGAGCCCGACTGCGGAGCCGACGACGCCTGACGGGACCACGCCGACCGACGAACGGACGCCCCCACCCAAGGCGAGCGAGACGCCGACCCGGACGCCGCCGGCGGGCGTCGTCGTCGAGGACGTACCCGACGGGGCGACGTGGCCGCTCCCGCCGGACCAGCGTGAGCGACTGTCCGCCCCCGCCCCCCGCTTCGAACTGCGGGAACTCGACGTCTCGCTCTCGGTCCGCGGCCACGTCACCGCCGAGCGGAGCGTCAGGGTCGAGAACGTGACGACTGACTTCTGACGGGCGCCCGGACAAGCGTCAGTCGCTGGCGCCCGGACAAGCGTCAGTCGCTGGCGCCCGGACGGTCGGCCCGCGACGGGGGCGGATAGCGGTCGTCGGAGGGCGTCGACGGCGTGGGCGACTCCGGGAGGACACACCGGTCGGGTTCGCCGTTGACGTGGGCGTACTCGTCGGGAGCGTTCGCGAGCGGGTGAGCGGGGTTGCGCCCACTCCGGAGGCGGGCGACCCGGACCCGGTCGAAGTCGCGGATGCGCGACCGGATACCGCGCCAGTGATAGCCGGTCGCCTCCGGGACGGTCACCCGGTGTGCCGGCGCCAGGTCCGGGCTGCGGTGAGAGAGGACCGTCGCGTTGACGTTCGCCGCGAGGTCGTCGTGGTCCACCAGGACGCCGATCCTGGCGTCCGCGGGCGAACGGGCGGCCAGAACGTCGAGCCCGAGGTGGAGGGCCCGGTACTCGGCGACGTTGTTGTCCGGGACCGGGTGGGCCATCGAAACGCGTGCGACGCGCTCGCCGTCCCGCGTCTCGATCACGACGCCGAGCCCGCCGGTCGGGCGGTCCCCGCCGCCACCACAGGCGCCCCTGTAGGAGCCGTCTGTGGCGAGGTAGAAGTCCCGGTGATGCGTCCGGGGCGGGTGTGCGATGTGCGGCGTCGGTGCCTCGTCGAACAGGTCCCGCAACGTCGGCCGGCCGTATGCGGCCATACGACCGCTTGGGTAGCCGGAAATTTAAGCGTAGGGGACGCCGCCAGGACTGCGAGCGTCCCGGAGACGAAACGTTCAGGCGGGCGCGGACCGTTCCCGCCGGCGTGAGCCGCTATCGGAACCTCGCGCTGTTCGTCGCGCTCTCGGCCGTCTGGGGAACGGCGTTCGTCGCCATCAAGGCCGGCCTCTCGGAGTTCCCGCCGGTGCTGTTCGCCGCGCTGCGGTACGACATCGCCGGCGCGGTGATGCTCGGATACGCGGTCGTGCGGGTCGACCAGTGGCGGCCGACCGACCGGCGGGGCTGGGCGGCGGTTGCGGTCGGCGCGGCCCTGCTCATCGCGGCCTACCACGCGTTCCTGTTCGTCGGCGAGCAGTCGACGACCAGCGCCGCCGCCGCGGTCGTGGTCAGCCTCTCGCCGGTCCTGACGACGCTGTTCGCCCGCCTGCTGCTGCCGGACGAGCGCCTCTCCCCGCTGGGCGTCGCCGGCGCCGCGCTCGGCCTGGTCGGCGTCGCGACCGTCGCCCAGCCCGACCCGTCACAGCTCCTCTCGCGGGACGTCCTGGGGAACCTGCTCGTGTTCGCCGCCGCGCTGTCGTTCGCGTTCGGGAGCGTCGTGACGACGTGGCTCGACGCCGGGCTGGAGATAGAGACGATGGAGGCGTGGTCGATGCTCGGCGGCGCGGCACTCATGCACCTCGCGAGCCTCGGCCTCGGGGAGTCGGCCGCCGCCGTGACGTGGTCACCCCGCGCGCTGATGGCGCTCGGGTACCTGTCGCTGGTGTCCAGCGCCCTCGGCTTTCTCGTCTACTTCGACCTCCTCGACCGGCTCGGCCCGGTCGAGATCAACCTCGTCTCGTACGTCGCCCCGGTGTTCGCCGCGCTGACCGGGTTCCTGTTTCTGGACGAGGTCGTCGACGAGTGGACGGCCGCCGGATTCCTCCTGATATTCGCCGGGTTCGCGCTGATCAAGCGCAGCGCGCTCCGGAGCGAGCTGCACCACCTCGGTGCGCTGGTGAGCGCCCGGGACGAGTCGCTCGGTCCGGGCGACGACTGAGACGGATCGCTGTAACGATCAACGACGCGGCTCTCGTCGACGGATGCACCGGGAGGACGAGGGCGCCGCCGGGGCGTTCACTCCCGGTAGTGGGGGTGCCCGAGGAGGAGGGCGAGGACGTTCAGCGCCAGGAGGACAGTGAACGCTGTCGCGGTCCCGGAACTCGACAGGCCGGTCAACAGGAGGAGCGGTACGTGGAGGAACGGGAGCACGACCGCCGCCCAGAAGGCCGCGCCAGTGAGCGGGGACGCGACGGTGGACCCGACGCGCTGGATCACCGTTCCCGGTTCGTTCAGGGGGGTCGGAAGTTCGGTTAGTCTGGCTGCCATGCGGGGACACCTCTCGACCGGTGTATCGGACTGCCCGGTATTAATACTGTGAGAGAATTGACGACATTTCACGGCGTTTCACGCCCGGCCACGAGAGTAACAGACGTTTTACGACGCGATTACCGACCGGGAGACGTTTCATGCGCCCATCTGAATCGGTTATGACTCCCGACTCGCTCGGGAAGGGGTACCGGGTGGTAACCCCCTCCCCGGACGGTACGCGTCGCCGCTACCCGAGCACGACCACGTCGACAGTTCGATCGCCCCCTGGCGTTTCGACGGTCGTCTCGTCGACGAAGTGGTCGCGGACCGTCTCGCGCCACGAGGCGACCGCCTCCCGGTGGCGGTCGTGGTGGCGCTCGACGCTGTACTCGGCGTCCGGGTCCGACCGGAGGGCCGCCGCCGTCTCGTCCGGCCGCGGGTACGCCGGCGCGTCCGACGCGACCAGCCCCGCCGGTTCGACCCGGACCGTCCTCACACTCGGGTGGCCGTCGCCGACGTGCAGTCGGGCGCGCATCCGCCCGCTGAACGGGGGCGTCGCGCGTAACACGGCCTCGCGGGTCCCCTGACGGCGGGCCTCGAGGGCGGCGACGACGTCGCCTGCCGTGACCGCGAGCGTCCGAATCACACTCGGGTCGGACTCGCCGGGCGCCATCACGAACCCACAGGGCTCTCGGGAGCAAATGTGTACCGGTGAGCCCGCGTCTGCGCCGCGAACCCACCGACCCCGGCCGCTGTCGACCGATGCGGATGTTTTCATCCGTGATAATCCAAGGAGTGGATTTATGTCCTGTTCCGGAAGAATTCCACCAGATGGTCGTCGCGCTACAGGTCAGCCAACGATGACGGGAACCGATCACTCCGAGGAGACACTGGTACTCGTGGTCGACGACGAACAGGACATCGCAGACCTGTACTCGACGTGGTTGAGCGACCCGTACACCGTCAGAACGGCCTACGGCCCGCACGAGGCCCTGGAGAAAGCCGACGAGGCCCTCGACGTCGTCCTCCTCGACCGACAGATGCCGGAGATGACGGGCGACGAAGTACTGGAGCGGATCCGGGAACGCGACCTCGGGTGTCGGGTCGTGATGGTCACAGCGGTCGACCCCGACTTCGACATCCTCGAGATGCCGTTCGACGATTACCTGACGAAGCCGGTGATGCTCGACGACCTGCGCGAGGTGGTCGAACGGATGCTGAAACGGGAAGCGTACGACGAGAACGTCCAGGACTTCTTCTCCCTCGCGGCCAAGAAAGCGACCCTCGAAGCGGAGAAAGACCCGGTCGAACTCCAGAACAGCGAGGAGTACCAGCGGCTCCAGGGCGAGGTCGAGCGTCTCCGCGATGAGGCCGACACCACCGTCACCGAACTCGACGACACGGACGACTTCAACGCTATCTTTCAGGAATTCCCCGGCGGCGCCTGACCGGTCCCAGAAGCCACCTTTCCGCCTCCGGTCGCGCCCAACCGGAGTCGATGGTCTCGGACCGGAGGCGTATCCAGGACCCGTCCGACCGCTGCTCCGTGACGAGTTCGAGGCGGTCGGACCCGGGTTCCGCGAGGAACCGGATCCGTCGGGGGTTCGTGTCCGTATGGAATTAATACGGACCCGTACCGGTATGGAGACTACGTGGGGCGGTTTCGGGTGACGAGCTGGGAGGCCTCCCCGCGTTGCAGTCGGTCGGTCTCCAGGCGAATCGAGGGGGTTCGCGGAGACCGACCGGAGCACGCCGGTCCGGTGCTGGAACTGCGCGAACCGGAGCGAGACGACCTAGACCGCCCCTGGCCCGCTCCGGCCGATACCCCGTGGAAAATAATGTTAATTATATCACGTCCCAGACAGATTCAAATACCTCCGGCCGCTAGGCGGGGATGAAACATGAAAAGCCCCAATATAGACCCACGCCATGACGCCTGGCCCGTATCGGACTCGGGCGTCGCCACGAAAACGGGTCGCATCGTCGACACTACTGGAGACCGGCGACCGAGCGTTCGGCGGAACTCCTCGCGGACCTCGCGGTCGAGTCCGTCGTCCGACTCCGGACCGTCCGACTCCGCCGGCTTCGTCGCGACGCTCGCGGCGCTCGCCGGTCTGTAGTCCGAGACCGAACCGTCGAAAGGCAAACGAGTACAGGCGACCGAACGAACCGATACCGCTGAGGCGAGTTCTCCCCGTCCCGCCGTAACAGTGGTCGTACGCGGCCCGGGGACGGCACCCGCCGACGTTTTCCGCGTCGACTCCGACGCCGAGCGACGGCTATGGACGCGAACGATACCGAACAGGCCATCCGGGTGCGATCGACGCCGGGAAACGAGCGTGACCGAGGCCCGCCCCCGGGTCGCCGTTCGCCGTCGACCGTACTCCGTGCGGGGACTCGCCGCCTGCTCTGCTCGGTGACGTCGCTCGGCGTCGGTCGTGACGCAGCGAGAAGTGCCCGGGGAGGGCTCCGAACCCTCGATCTCCGCATGACCCAGGTTCGAGGCTGACGAGCCTCGGGGGCATGACGGTCGCCGCGCGTGGAAACCCTATGAGTGCGGCGCTATGTCCAGCTAAGCCACCCGGGCGCAGTCGGTCGTACTGGGGAGATGGCCTTTAACCTTCTCATCTCCGGTGGCGGTCAGCCGCCCGCGTCCGTGCCCCCGCTTGCGGTCGGACCGTCGACAACCGCGACGGGTCCGGTCGGTCGAGGAGGCCGTCAGTACCCCCGGTTGACCCGGTACAGCGCGGCACCCGCGGTTTTATGCACACGGACCAGTACACCTCCTTCATGGACATCCCGGACCTCGTTCAGCAGGCTCTCGACGGCGAGGAGATACAGGCGGGCGTCTCGCTCGGCGACGAGGACGCGGTCTGTCTCACGCCGACGCGGACGCTGGTGTACAAGGGGGAGGGGTTACTGAGCGACGAACAGGTTCACGAGTACTCACACGACGTCGAGCGGCTGTTCGTCAAGGAGGGCCGCCGGAAGACGGAGTTCGTCCTCGAATACCTCGACGGAAAGGAGTCGTTCACCGTCCCGTCGAACCGCGGGGAGAAGGTACTCGAACTGCTCCTGGAGGGGATCCTCCGGATCGAGTCCGTCATCCAGCCGCGCGAGTCCGTCCTCGGGGTGTACCGGTTCAGCGAACTCACGCTCGTCGTCACCGAGGGACGGCTCATCAAGCACATCGGGGAGCAGGTCTGGAACGGCGACGACTACGAGTCCTACAACTTCGAGGACGTGACCCGCCTCGAGTTCGAGCGCGCGAGCGTGGCGACCAGCGTCGCGGTGACGGTCGACGGCCGGCCCCAGCGCGTCAAGGTACCCAACGACAAGGCACCCCTCGTGCGCCAGACCCTCGAAGAGGCGCTCTGTGACTACTACGACGTCTCCTCGCTCGAAGAGCTCAACGTGGTCGTCGGGGAGACCGACGCGGGCGGGGACGATGCCGACGCGGAGGACGACAGCCTCGACTTCGGGGAGGGGATCGACCCGCTCGTGACGGACCACGAGGACGAGATCGAGGACCCGATGAGCGACATCGAGGGTGACACCGTCGCGCCGGCGGAAGACGACCGGGGGGAGTCGACCGGAGACGCCACGTCGACGGGTGAGGCAACGCCCAGTGACGCCGGCGCGTCCCCGGAACCGGGCGAGACAGCCTGGGGATCGGGAACCGGGAGCGTCGAGCCCGGAAGCGCGAGTGCCCCGGACGCCGACGCAGGGGAGAAGCGAACGGCGACGGACGAGGGGCAGACGGCAGGTGCGTCAGCCGACGACCGGGCGGCGTCCGGGCCCGACGCGGCCGGCGGCGACACGGCTGAGAAAGCGGCCCCGGAGTCACAGTCGGATCGAGCGACGGCCCGCGGCGCGACAGAGAGCGACGGGACGCCGACGGCCACCGAAACCGACGAAGCGCCGACGGCCGCCGAAAGCGACCAAGGGCCGTCGGGCGCAGAACCCGGCGAAGCGCCGCCGGGCGCCGAGACGGTCAGCCAGGCGGAACTCGCGGCGGTCGTCGACCGCGTCGACGAACTGACGGAGGCGGTCGACCGGCAGAACGAACTCCTCAAGCGCCAGCACAGGGCGATCAAGCAGCTCGCCCAGCAGCTGGACTCGGAGTAGCGCCCCGCCGTCACTCGCGCTCCCGGCCGGTCACCTTCCGGATGCACGAAGAGCCGAACGGGCCGTGCTCGCCCGCGTCGAACCGGATGAAATAGCCCGTCGAGAGGCCCGCGCCACAGCGCCGGCAGGTGAACTCCCCCTCCTTCGAGACGACGTCGGCCTCGAAGTTGACGTAGTTCCCCGAGGTCGGGACGACCGCGTCGCCGTCCCGCTCGATGACCCCCCGGCGCTCGGCGGTTTCGAGGATCTCCCGGGTCACCGCGGGGTCGCTCGTGACCGTCTCGACCCGGTCGACGGCCTCGGCCAGCGACAGCGACTCGTGTTCGAGGGCCGCGAGGAGTTCGACCCCGACCTCGACGCGTTCGTTCACGCGGGCCGCTTCGCCCGCCGGCGAGTAATTCTTTTCGCGCGGTCCGCAGGGTGCGGGGCGGTCGCTCTCTCGCGGGAAGGTCGCCATTCGGCGCGGGCGGCCCGGGCCGGTCGAGGGTTCGAGTCCGCGCAATCAGGCCGCGTCCGGGCTCCCCTCGTGGACGCCGAGGGGGCCGAGTTTGAGCGCCACGACGACGGCGGTGAGCGCGCCGGCGAGGCCGACCTGGAGGAGCATCGCCCGCTGGATCGACGACCCCTGCGAGACGAATCCGATGACCGCCGGGACGGTGAAGAAGCCGGTCTGGGCGGCGATGTTCGCGACGGCGTTGACCGGGCCCGTGAACGACGGCGCCGACTCGACGCCCAGCGAGATGAGCGTCGGGAACAGCCCGGAGACGAAAAAGCCGACGACGAAGATGAGCGCCAGCAGCGCGAGCCCGTCGGCGAGCACGAACGCGGCGTATACCGTCACCGACAGCACGATAGTCGCGACCACCAGGAGGTCCGAGAAGCGGTACCGCTCGGTGACCCGGCTGAACGCCAGGCGGCCCGGGACGTACGCGGCGAGGTAGACAGAGAGCGTCACGCCCGCGAGGCCCTCCGGGAGGGTCTTCGTGGCGTAGTAGGGGAGCCAGGTGAAGAAGCTGGTCGCGTCGGAAAACCGTTCAGACTTCACCCCCATTCGCTGTGACCGAC
>JBDGST010000141.1:0-8992 GCA_042217365.1 Haloarculaceae archaeon | reverse complement strand
CCGAAGTCGGTCACGACCTCGACGCCGGTCGTGCCGTAATCGTCCATCGCTTCGAGCCGGTCGGGGACGTCCGACAGCGACACGGTGTCGGTCACGAGCGCCTCGGGGTCGACCGCGCCCGACGCGACGAGTTCGAACAGGTCGTCGTACCTGGTGGGGGGCATACCGCGCGACCCGGCGATAGTCAGCCCGTTCTGGACGACGGCGTCCATCGGGAGCGATATCTCGCCGCGGTCGGCGGCGCCGGTGAGGCCGACCTGGACGTGGGTTCCGCCGCTCGCGAGTGACTCGACGGCGGTCCGGCACGTCTCGCTGGACCCGAGCGCGTCCACCGACACGTCCGCGCCGCCAGCGAGCGCCCGGACCCTGGCGGGCACGTCGTCGACGGCGCTCGCGTCTATCGTCCAGCGAGCCCCGAGGTCGGCCGCGAGTTCGAGCGGTTCCTCGCGAACGTCGACCGCCGCGACGCTCCCCCCGAGCGCGTCGGCGACCTGGACCGCCGAGAGGCCGACGCCGCCACACCCGACGACGACTACCACGTCGCCGCCGCCCACCCCCGCGACGGCGTCGAGCCCCTCGAAGGCTGTGACGAACCGACAGCCGAGGCTGGCGGCGGCAACCGTCGGGACGTCAGCCGGGAGCGGGACCGCGTTGACGTCCGCGTGCGGGACCGGGAACCGCTCGGCGAACGCCCCGGGCGCGTCGGGCCCGAACCCCAGCGCGGTCGCCCCCTCACAGTAGTTGGTCCGCCCACGACGGCAGGCCGGGCAGGTGCCGTCGGCGAGGTTGAACGGCACGACGACGCGGTCCCCCTCGCCGAGACCGGTCACCTCGTCGCCGACCGCCGCGACGCGACCGACGGGCTCGTGACCGAGCACCTGCCCGGTCGGGACGCGGTCGTCGACCCACTCGCCGTGCCCGCGCCAGGCGTGCCAGTCGCTCCGGCAGATCCCGCAGGCGGCCGTCTCGACGACGACGCCGTGGGGGTCGGGGTCGGGCGCCGGGCGCTCCCGGACCGCGAGCGGTTCGCCGTGTTCCTCGAGGACGAGCGCGCGCATGCTCACTCGGGGTAGAGCTCCCGCTCGACGTCGATGGCGTCGATCCGCGCCAGGTCCTCGTCGTCGAGTTCGATCTCCGCCGCGGACAGGTTGGCTTCGAGGTGGTCCCGCGAGGACGCCTTCGGGATGGTGACGACGTTCTCGTGGGAGAGCACCCAGGCGATGCTGACGGCCGCCGGCGAGACGCCGTGTCTGTTCGCCACCTCGCGGAGCACGTCGTCCGCGAAGACGTCGCCGCCGATCAGCGGCGAGTAGGCGACCAGGGGGTAGTCGTTGGCTTGCGCGTCTTCGAGGAGCGCCTCCGTGCGGTAGTACGGGTGGAACTCGACCTGGTGGGCGGCGACCGGGACGTCGAGCACCTCGCGGGCGCGGTCGAGCTGGTCGGGCTCGAAGTTCGAGAGTCCGACGTGTCGGACGAGCCCCTCGTCGACGAGTTCGGCCAGCGCCGGGAGCGTCGTCTCCGGGTCGTAGTCCCCCCGGGGCCGGTGGACGTACAGCAGGTCGACCGCGTCGAGTCCGAGCCGGTCGAGGCTCGCCTCCGTCCCCGGACGGACGTCGTCGGCCGCCAGCGAGTCGATCCAGAGTTTCGTCGCGACCGTCAGTTCCTCGCGGGGCACGTCCGCGGCGGCGATGCCCTCGCCGACGGCGCGCTCGTTGTCGTACACGTGCGCCGTGTCGAGGTGTCGGTACCCCAGGTCGATCGCCGTCTCGACGGCGTCCGGGTCGTGAATGCCCATCGTCCCGAGTCCGACCGGTGGCAGGTCCATGGCGGCGCTTCGACCGCCCGGGTGTTGGGCCTGGCGGTGGGTCAGGTTCCGGCCGACCGGCACCGGCGGACCCCACGGTCAGGTTCCGGCCGACCGGCACCGCCAGACGCCCCGGGCGGCGGCCTGCGCGTCCGACTCGGCGGCGTAGTAGCCCTCCGACCGCCGGAACGTCGCGTCGTAGACGCGGGCGAGCCCTCCGGCGACCAGCCAGCGGTTCAGGTCCCGGCCGTCGTCGACGACGTACGCGAGGAGCCGCCCGTACCGGTCGCGGCGGTCGGCGGTCGAGTCGACGACCAGCCGGACCGTCTCGCCCGCGACGCGCCCGCGGACGGCGTCGCTCGCGTTCTCCCCAACCGCCCGGAGACACGACGCGCCCCGGTCGGTGTCGGGGACGCCCTCGAACTCCGCGGGGTCGTTCTCGACGTGGACCTCCGGCGTGTCGACCCCGAGCAACCGGACTGTGTCGGTAGTCCCGTTGGGGTACCTGACGTCCAGCGTGTCGCCGTCGACCACCTCGACGACGGTGACAGACAGGCCGTCTCCGGTGGACGTATCGAGCGTCCCGGCTCCCGCCCCCCGTCCGGGACCGCCCGGCCCGGTCGCGGTCCCCGAGGTGAACTCGACGTCGAACGAGACACAGCCCCCGAGTCCGGCCAGTACCACCAGCGCACCGACCGCGAGGACAGCGCCGCCGGGAGAGCCATCAACGGCGGCGGTGATCCGGCCCTCCCGGAGCACCCGGCCCGCCCGGCGCCTGCCGTCGAATTCCTCGTCGGGCCGCTTATCCGTCGACGCCACGGGTTCAGAGGACCCTGTTTCGCATCGACGCGAGGTCGCCCCGCTCGAAGGCCGCGTAGTTGTCCGCGACGATCCCGGCCAGGCGTTCGGGCGTCCGGGGGTTCGACCCGGCCATGTGCGGGGTGACGACGACGTTCGAGAGGTCCCAGAGCGGCGAGTCCGGCGGGAGCGGTTCCGCCTCGAAGACGTCGAGCGCGGCGCCGCGGATCCGGTGGGACCGCAACGCGTCGACCAGCGCGTCCTCGTCGACGACCGCGCCCCGGGCGACGTTGACCAGCAGGGCGTCCCCGCCGAGCAGTTCGAGTTCCTCGGTGCCGACCAGGCCCTCGGTCTCCTCGGTCAGCGGGCACGCGAGCACGAGGTAGTCGGTCCGGGGCAGGAGGTCGTGCAGCGCGTCGGGCGGGTGGACCTCGTCGGCGGCGGCCGGCGCGTCCGACGGGTCGCGCTTCGTGCCCACGACGGTCATCCCGAGCGCGCTCGCGAGTTCGGCCGTCCGCGAGCCGATGGCGCCGAGGCCGACGACGCACATCGTCTTGCCGCGGACCTCGCCGCCGTCGATGCCTTCCCAGACGCCGCGGCGCTGCTGTCGGCCGGCGACGTGGAGGCCCCGCTCGAAGGTCAGCAGGTAGCCCAGCACCTGTTCGGCGATGGGCTCGGCGTGGATCCCCGACGCCGAAGTGAGCGCCACCCCGCGCTCGCGGAGGTCGTCGCGTGGCAGGTGGTCGACGCCCGCGCTGACGGTCTGGAGCCAGCGGAGTTCCTCGGCCAGGTCCAGCCACCCGTCCCGGAGCGGGTTGCTCACGAGCGCGGGCGCGGTCCGCAACTTCTCGCGCGTCTCGGCGGGCGTGGTCGCGCGCTCGACCGGGTCGTGCCCGAGTTCGTCCGCGAGCGCCGTCCGGAACCGCTCGACGAACGCCTCCTCGCGGCGGTGTGTCAGCAACAGCGTCGGGTGGTCGGTCATGGCCGGGCCTTTCGACTCGCGAGACTAAACTCCGGCGGGCGCGTCCGGTGACGCGACGATTCGCCCCTCGGGCGGCACTCTGTCGAAAACAGTCGCGACAGCGCGTCTCACTCGACCTCGACGCGTTCGCCGCGGTCGGCGGCGTCGTAGACGGCGTCGATCGTCCGCTGGTCGACGAGCGCGTGCTCGCCGTCGCCCCGGACCGGCGTCCCCGTCAGGAGGTGGTCGGCGAAGTACCCCACCAGCCGGCGGGTCTCGTCGATCTGGTCGAACTCGGTGGTCGCGGTCGTCCCGCCGCGGGAGACCGTCAGCGAAACCGGTTTGGCCGCGATGAAGGCGTCCTCGACGACGAGTTCGCCCGCCGTGCCGACGATCCGGAAACTGCTCCCGCGGCGGGCGTTCTGGCTCACCGCGCAGGACGCGGACACGCCGTCGGGGAACTCGACGGTGAACGCCGCCCGCTCGTCGGGGACGCTCTCGAAGCCGTCGCTGCCCGACCAGGTGGACCCGGTCACCGCGACCGGGTCGGCGTCGAGGACGAACCGGCTCGTGTTGATCGGGTACAGTCCCAGGTCCGTGACTGACGCGCCCGGCCCGACGAGGTCGGTGTCGAGCCGCCACTGGTCGGGGTCCGGGTCGTATTCGAGCAGGCGCTGGGACATGTTGCTGACGACGTAGGCGGGCTCGCCGACGAACCCCTCCCGGACGAGCCGTCGCGCCATCCGCGCGGCCGGCTGGACGTGGAGGCGGTAGGCGACGGCCAGCCTCACGTCGCTCGCGGCGTCGACGAGGCGCTCCGCCCGCTCGGCCGTGGCCTCGACCGGCTTCTCGCAGAGGACGTCCTTGCCCTGTTCGGCCGCGGTCTCGACGTACGGGAGGTGCAACGCGTTGGGCGTCCCGACGTAGACCGCGTCGTAGGCGTCCGTCGCGGCGCCGTTCCGGAACTCCTCGTAGGTCAGGGCGCGCTCGACGGTCGGGTGCTCCGCGGCGACCGACCGGGCCTTCTCGGCCGTCGAACTCACGACGACCCTCGTCTCGGTGCGGTCGAGGTCGTTCGTCGCTGGGATGGCGTGCTCCCGCGTCCACCACCCGAGACCCACCATCGCGAACCGGACCAGCCCTTCGTCTGCCCGGGGCCAGTCCGGCGCGGTGAAGTCGTCGAAGTACGAGGTCAGCTCCATACCCAATGACCGAACTGCCGGGATCATAAGTAATGCGGAGCGTCTCGCCGGGCGGAGACGCGACGCGAAGCGACGCCCGGTCGGCCGCCCCGTCGCGCGTCACCGGTCGAACGGCCCCGGGTGCCTCTCACTCGCCGAACTCCTCGACGACGGCTCCCCGGTCTATCTTCGAGGGCCCGCTCGTCGGCATCTCGTCGACGAACGCCAGGTGACGGGGGTGTTTGAACCGCGCGAGTCGACCGTCGAGGAACTCCCGGAGGTCGGCGAGCGAGAGCGAGTCGTCGCCTTCGACCACCGCTTTGCCGACCTCCCCCCACTCCTCGTCCGCGACCGCGATCACGACCACCTCGTCGACGGCCGGGTGGTCGGCTATCTCGTCCTCGACCTCGGCGGGGTAGACGTTCTCGCCGCCGCTGACGTACATCTCCTTCTTGCGGCCGACGATGGAGACGTACCCGTCCTCGTCGATCCGTGCGAGGTCGCCGGTCGAGACCCACCCCGGCGCCGACCCCCGCTGGCTCGCCGCGCCGAAGGTCGAAGCCGTCTCCTCGGGGTTGCGCCAGTAGCGCTCGGCCGCGTGGGGCGACCGGAGCTCGAGTTCGCCGACCGCCCCCGGCGGCCGCTCCTCGCCGTCGTCGTCGACGACCCGGGCGTCGACGTGCGGGTTCGGGACGCCGACGGCGTCGGCCTTCTCGCGCGGCCAGTCGTCCGGCATCGCGAAGTTGTTCGGGCCACACTCGGTCAGGCCGTACCCCTGCGAGAGGTCGACGTCACGGTCCCACCACGCCTCCATGACCGCCTCGCGGCACGGGCCGCCGCCGGACTTGACCAGCCGAAGAGACGAGAGGTCGGCGTCGTCCCAGCCGTCGTGCTCGACCATCGCCCTGAGGACCGCGGGGACCGCGACGAGGACCGTCGCGCGCCGTTCTTCGACCGTCGACAGGATCCCCCCCGGGTCGACGTCGCGTGTGACCACCACCGTCCCGCCCATGTGAAAGAGCGGGACGGTGACGACGTTCCACCCGCCCGTATGGAACATCGGGAACGTCAGCGGCGTCACGTCGTCCGGTCGCAGGCCCCACCCCGTGATCGTGTTCATCGAGTTCCAGACGATCGCCTCGTGGCTGACGACCGTCTCCTTGGGGGTCCCCGTCGACCCGCCCGTGTGGAGAAAGAGGTGGGCGTCCCCGGGCGCGAGTTCCGGACCGTCGTAGGGCGACCCGTCATCGGGCAGCGCGTCGGCGTACGCGGGCCAGGTGTGCTCGCCGTCGACGGCGAGCGAGTAGACCGGGCAGTCGCCCGTCGAGGTCACCTGGTCAAGCGCGGCCCGCACGTCGTCGGCGAACGGTTCCTCGACGACGACCAGCGACGGCGCAACGTCGTCGAGCAGTTCGGCGAGTTCCGGCGGCGCCAGGCGGTGCGAGAGCGGCGCGAGCACGCCGCCGGTCTTCCCTGTGGCGAAAAACAGGTCCACGAAGGCCGGCCGGTTGCGCGAGACGACGACGACGCGACCGCCGACGTCCGCCGCGTTCCCGGATTCGGCTCCCTCGACGGCCCCCGATCCGCCTCCCTCGGACCCGTCGCCCGGCGCGACGCCGCCGTCGCTGGTGACGCCGCCGTCCCGGGTGACACCGTGGTCGGCGAGCCACCGCGCACAGCGGTTCGCCCGCTCGTCCAGGTCGGCGTAGGTGAACTCCCGGCCGGTCGTCGCGTCGACCAGCCCCACCCGGTCGGGCGTGATCGCCGCCCGGCGGCCGCTCCAGTCGCCCACCCAGTCCCCCGGGGGGTGCCCGCCCGGACGCTGTGACGTCCGACCGGAGCCGTCGGCACTCTCCCCTCGCCGGTCAGACATCGTCGAGGAACCCCCTGATCGCGTCGTTCACTTCGCCCGCTCGCTCGACGAACACCAGGTGTGGCCCCCCCTCGACGGCGACGAACTCGGCGTCGGGCAGTCCCTCGGCGACGAGGCGCCCGTTCTCGACAGGGACGACGCGGTCGGCCGTCCCGTGGACGACCAGCGCCGGGACGGCGAGTTCGCCGAGGCGGTCGCTGACGTCGAACCCGTCGACCGCCTCGCTCTGCCACCGGTAGGCCCGGTCCGAGGGGTCGGTTTCCAGCCGGTTCTCGGCGACTTCGTCCACGACGTCCGGGTGCTGTGCCCAGAACTCGTCGGTGAACGCCGGGCGCATCTTGTAGCGGATCCGCTCCGCGGGGCCGTACTCCTCGGGGACGTTCAGCATGCGGTCGAGCGTCTCGTCCGGGATCGGTTCGGCGTTCTCCCCGCCGTGGGTCGTACAGATCAGCACCAGCGACCGGGCGCGGTCGTAGTCGAGCGCGTACTGCTGGGCGATCATCCCGCCGAGGCTCGCGCCGACGACGTGGGCCCGCTCGGCGCCCGCGTCCGCGAGGACCGCCTCCAGGTCCCCGGCCATCCCCTCGACGGTGTAGGGGCCGGTCGGCTCGTCGGACTTTCCCGTTCCCCGGTTGTCCGGGAGTATCGTCCGGTACTCGTCGGCCAGCGCCGCCCGCTGGCGGTCCCACATCCACGTCCCGTAAGCCAGCCCCTCGACGAGGACGACCGCCTCGCCGTCGGGGTCCCCGTCGACCTCGTAGTAGAGACGAGTCCCGTCGTTGGTCGCGTACGGCATACTGGACGTGTCGTCGTCCCCGAACATCAAAGACCACGTTCACGTGTGAACCTGTCCGCGCTCCAGGTCCAGATCCGGTCGGGTCCGGTCCGGTCCGATCCGGTCCGGTCTGGTCCAGTCCGGTCTGGTCCAGTCCGGTCCGGGAACAGAGGGAGAAAGCGAGCATTCGGGAACCGGGACAGAGCGCGGACCGTCGAACCGCTCATCCGCCGTCGTCGGGACCGCGACCGCTCTCGACGCTGCCGCGACGGCCCTTGGTCTGCCGGTAGTCGGTTCCGAGAATGTCCGCAAGGTGTTCGACGAACGCCTCGGTCTCCTCCGGTCCCAGGTCCGCGGGGTCGCGCATCGGCACCAGTTCGAAGCCCCGCCCGCGCAGCGTCGTCGCGTGCAACTCGGCGGCGTCGAGGTCCTCGGCCCGTTCGGTCGTGTACTCGAAGGCCAGCGCCGCCAGGGCGCGCTGGCCGACCGGGACGATGATCTCCGGGTTGATCATCCGGAGTTCGCTGTTGAGGTACCCCTCGCAGTTGCGGACCTCCTCGTCGGTCGCCGGGCGGTCGGGGTGGCGACACCGCGTCACGTAGGTGAGAAAGACGTTCTCGGTCTCCGGTTCGTCGGCGTCTGCGTCGTCGACGAACCCCAGTCGATCCAGCGATTCGAGGACCACCCGCTCCTCGCCGGCGAAGGGGATACCGGTCTCGTCGACGCCCGGGTCCGGCGACTCCCCGACGACGACGAAGTCGGCGCCGACGTCCCCGTAGCCGTGGACGACCTGCGTGCGGGTCTCACAGAGCGCGGGGCAGTTCCGGCAGTCCTCGTCCATCCCGAACGGGTTGGCGAGCGCGTCCTGGTTCGCGTCCATACCGCCACGCGGGGCTACAGCGACATAAATTCGTCAAGTCACTCCTCGCCCGGTCGCGCTCTCGTTTCGAGTCGTCACTCGTCGAGCGTCTCTGCGCTCGTCTCCGCGTCGTCCGGGTCGGTCTCCGGGCTGCTCGGGTGGTAGCCGGTGTCGTACTCGCCGGGCCGGTCGTCGATGCGGTCGGGGTTGATCCGCCCCCCCAGCAGCATGAAGTCCAGTATCGTCACGCGCAACATCGCCTCGACCACGGGGACGGCGCGCGGCGGCAGCGACGGGTCGTGTCGCCCGACGACGGTGATCTCCTTGCGCTCGCCGGTCTCCCAGTCGACCGTCTCCTGGGACTTCGGGATCGAGACGGGCGCGTGCCACGAGACTTCGCCGTAGATGGGGTCGCCCGTCGTGATCCCGCCCTGGAGGCCGCCGTGGTCGTTGCCGACGGGCACGGGGTCGCCCTCCTCGCTGACGACCTCGTCGCGGCTCCCGTCGTCGAACTCCCAGTTCTCGTTGCGGTCGATGCCCCGCACGGACCGCGCCTCGCGGCCGAGGCCGTACTCGACGGCCGTGGTCGCGGGGATCGAGAACATCGCCTGCCCGAGGCGGGCGGGGAACGAGTCGAACCGCGGCGCGCCCAGCCCCCGGGGGACGCCGCGACACTCGAAGTACACGGAGCCCCCGATGGAGTCGCCCTCCTGCTGGTACCGGTCGATGGCCTCGCGCATC